>NZ_JBSGCA010000096.1:0-11680 GCF_053601535.1 Nocardia sp. NPDC004718 | reverse complement strand
ACCGTTCCCAGCCAGAAATGTCTCCATCTTCCTGAAACGCAGCCCGGGGCCAACTCAACCCGTCACACCGGGGCCACTTCACGTTGACATAGCCAGCGGCTGAGTTACACCACTTCGAAGGGTGTTCTGATCGAGGTCGATCAGCGCTACACCGACGTCTACCGCGACGGTGCGCGTGTGATCGCGGTGGTCGAGATCGACGAGCCGCGCACCGATCACAAGGGCGTCGAGCGCTGCGAGATCACCTACCGGGTCGTCGTGCGCGACGGTGTCGAGCTGGCGCTGACCCGCGTCCAGACGATGGACGCCGCTCGCCTCACCGACACCCGCCTCTACCGGCTGGTCGAGGAGGTGCGGTGATGGCGCGCGAGCGTGTGGTCGATGTGGTGATCCCGATCGTGCCCGATACCGGCGGCAACGGCATCGGTGTGGTCGGGGCGATGGCCGCGATGTTCGCCGCGGTCGTCGTCTTCGCCGCCATCGTGTGTGTGGTCGTGTCCTGCACGGATTTCGGGCCGGGCTCGACGATCCCGACCGGTGGCGGCTGCGCTCCGTTCTGCACCGCGACCGTGACGGCGACTCCGGGTGCGGGGGTTGCGCGATGACGGGCATCGAGACCTGCACGGGTGTGCGGGTTTTCCAGCTGCACCGCGACACCGACGTCACGGGGTTCTCCGGCGTCGGTGTGGTCGCTGACGGCGTGGTGTGGCCGGACGGGGCGGTGTCGATGCGGTGGCGTGGCGAGGTCCGCACCACGGTCGAGGCCGCTCGCATCGAGGACATCGAGACCATTCATGGCCATGACGGCGCGACCCGTGTGGTGCTGCTGGCCGATCTCATGGAAGGCGGCGCCTGATGGACCGCAATGTGAAGCAGCCCAACGGCTCTGATTTCGCGCAGACCTGGGGTTACCCGGTCGCTGTCGCTGCTGCGATCGGTGTGGGTGAGGCGGCGGGGATGTCGATCCGGGTCGGTGAGGCCCTCTACGGCGGCCCCGAGCAGCACGTGTCCTGGAACCCGCTGACGATGGCGCTCAACATCGCGACCGGTGATCTGGCGTGGACCGGTGCCGCGACCGGTGGTGCGGTCACGTTGGTGGCCGGGACCGCGCTGTCGGTGGCCGGGTCGGTGTGGGCGTGGCGCGCGGGCTGCGCGAAGTGCCGCCAGCTGGCCGGGAAAGCCGCCCAGCGCAAGCGCATCCGTAAGGAGGCCATCGACTCCCAGGCCCGCTACATGGCCCGGGGCAAGGAGCTGGCAGACCTGCGCCGCGACGCGATCTTGGGCAAGGCGAAAGACCTGCGGGTGCAGCTGCGCGACGGCGACGAGCCGGGCGTGCTGATCGGCCGCACCGTCGCCGACGGTCAGGACCTCTACGCCTCGTATGAAGACCTGCACCTGGACATCTGGGGTCCGCGCTCGGGCAAGTCGACCTCCCGGGTGATTCCGGCGGTGATGGAGGCCATCGGCGCGGTGGTCGCCACCAGCAACAAGCGGGATGTGGTGGATGCGACCCGCAAGGCGCGCGCACTGGTCGGTGACGTGCATGTGTTCGACCCCCAGGGCGTGGCCGAGGAGCCGTGCACCTGGTACTGGGATCCGATCGCGTGGGTGGCCGCGAACGGCGGCAGCGATGCGGAGGAACGCGCCGCCAAGCTCGCCGGGCATTTCGCCACGTCCGAAGACGGCGAGGACGCCAGGGGCGACAACTTCTTCCCCAAGGAGGGCGAAGACCTCCTCACGGGGCTGTTTTTGGCGTGCGCGATGGCCAAGCGCCCGATCACGCAGGCGTTCAAGTGGGTGACCAGGGTCAATGACCACGAGCCGATCGAGATCCTGCAAGCAAACGGGTGCGACCTGTTCGCCGCCGCGCTGTCGGACCAGTACAACGCAGATCCCAAGCAACGCTCCGGGGTGTTCTCCACGGCGAAGAAGATGGCGTCGTGCCTGAAGTACTCGCGGATCCGGCCGTGGGTCACCCCGCCGGCCAAGGGTGAGGCGCCGCGGCGGGCGTTCGATGTCGCGGACTTCGTGACCTCTCGTGACACCTTGTTCCCGCTGTCGGAGGAGGGTAAGGGCTCCGCGGGCCCGCTGGTGACGGCGTTGTGTGCGGCGATCGGCGACGCGGGCAAGAGTGAGGGCCGTCGTCATCCGGGCGGGCGGTTGCCGGTGCCGCTGTTGATCGTGCTGGATGAGGCCGCCAACATCGTGCGCTGGGCCGATCTGCCCAAGCAGTACTCCCATTACGGGTCGCGCGGCATGGTCGTGATGACGATCTTGCAGTCGTGGGCTCAGGGCATGCGCTGCTGGGGCGAGGCGGGCATGCGGGCGTTGCTGTCGGCCACCAACGTGCTGACTCTCGGCGCGGGCCTGAAGGACACCGGGTTCCTCAAGGACATGAGCGAGCTGGTCGGGCAGCACTACGAGCTGGTCACCTCGACCAGCACCAGCCACAGCAACGGCAGCAACGGCAGCACCAGCCGGTCGACCTCCACCTCGCGCGCCACCGAGATCACCCTCGCCCCCAGTGATCTGGCCGCCTTGCCCAAGGGGCGCGCGCTGGTGTTCACCTCCGGTCACCGCGCCACTCTCGCCGCCACCGTGCCCTGGTTCGAACGGCCCTACGCCGATCAGATCACCGCGGCGCTGCACGAGCTCGACAACTCCCACCCCACCACGTCGGCCGAACGTGCGCATCTGCGTGTGGTGCGGCCGTGGACCGATGAGGAAGGCAAGACCGCATGACCGACAACGCAACTCAGCCCACCATCCCCGCCGCCGACGCCGACGCCACAGAGCGGGTGGTGCCGCAGATGGATCTCGGAGAGCTGCTCGACACCGCGATCCGCAAGGCCGTCACCACGCAGATCAGCGCCGAGGCCAAGAAGATCGCCGATGGCGTGATCGCGGACATGCTGACCCCGGAGGTCATCGCCGGGATGCGCGAAACCGCGATCCTCGAGGCCGAACTCGCCCTCAACCCCGCCCCGCAACCCGAGCCCGAGCCCGTCCCGGAACCCGAACCCGAACTTGAGCTGGAGGTGGAGGCCGAGCAGGAGCCCGAGCCGCGCGAGCTGATGTTCCCGACGGTGAAGGAGTTCGTCGAGGACTACGTGATCGAGATCTACCGGCGCAAGGTGTCGATCCTCAACGGGCGGCTGCACTGGTGCCCGCTGTGGTGGGTTCACGGCGAGGTGGTCGCCCGGTTCCAGGCGCTGCACCAGGCGTTCGAGCACCTGCGCCAGGGCCAGGAGACCGAGCTCGCGACGTGGTGGCTGGTGTATTTCGACCCGATGATGGAACGGATCTTCGACAAGACCGGCCCGTTCGAGTTCTGCTCGGTCGCCGAGGGTCACAGCAACAGGCTGCCGAAGCTGCCGGTCGTGATCGCCCCGCCGGAGGTCTTCGAGGACGACTCCTACGACCAGCCGGTCACTCCCTCGGGGCTGGTGGTGCCCGCCGCGCCGGTCGGGCACCGCCGCCCGGTCCCGGGCAGCTGGGAGTTCCCCGGATGAGCGCCCCGGCCCCCGACCGGGCTTCACGGGCGCGCGTACGCGCGGGCGCGCGCGAGGCCGATCGTAGCCGGGGTTCGTGGGAGACGATCCTCGCCGCGCTGGAGCAGGCAGTTGGCCCGGGACGCCCGTCCGGATCCTGGGTCAAGTTCTGCTGCCCGGTCCACGAGGCCGGCGGCGGTCATCACACACCGTCGCTGGGCATCAAGTACCTGGCGGGCGAGCAGAAGACAAAGGTCAAGTGCTTCACCGGCTGCGACGACCGCGACATCCTCGACACACTCGGGCTCGAGGTCCGCGACCTGTATGACAACCCGCTCACGCGCGGGCGCGGCGCTCACCGTCGCGTGCAGCAGGTTCGGCCTCGGCGGGTGACCCGCGCACAGCGGGCGATCGATGCGGCCGGGTTGCCGCTGGTCAACCAGAAGACCGACCGCGGCAATCAGGTGACGGCGTGGAAGCAGACCGCTGCCTACCCGTATGTGTGTGCCGACGGCACCCTCGCCGGTGAGGTCGTGCGCCGGGAAGCCGATTTCGAGCGTGGCCGCGACAAGCAGTTCCACCAGCGCCACTGGAATCCGCAGACGGGCCGGATGGAATCCGGCGGGTTCGCGCCGATCCCGTTCCAGCTCCCGCAGCTGCTGGAGGCGATCGGTGAGGGCCGCACCGTCTATGTCTGCGAGGGCGAGAAGGACGTCCTCGCCGCCCAGTCCGCGAATCTGGTCGCTACCACCAACGCCGGCGGGGCGCTGTCGTGGAGTGCCGAGCATGCGGCGTGGCTGCGTGGCGCCGCCACGGTCGTGATCGTCGCCGACAAGGACGCCCCCGGATATCGCCGCGCCGAGAAGGTGATGGGCACCCTCGCCGGACTCGCGGGCCGGGTGCGGGTCGTGCAGGCCGCCACCGGCAAGGACCTGTTCGACCACTTGCAGGCCGGTCACGAGATCGGCGAGTTGGAGCCGATCCCGCATCTGGATCCCCTCACCCCCACCGGCCCGGCCGCGTCGGCCGCGCCTGTTCCCGAAATCCCCGCCGCCGAGACCGATGTCGTCTCGGCGGCTTCGTCTACACCCCAGGAAGGCCCCTCCATGAGCAGCCTCATGTTCGAGACCAACGCCCATCACCCGCAGCACGACGACACCGTCGACCACGTCAACGGGGCGTGGGCAGGGGTCATGCGAATGCTGATGCAGTACCTGATTACCGCCGCGCGCCGCCACGTCGAAGCCAGCCGCGCCGACGCCGAGCGCAAAGCCGCCCTCGATGCCGACGAGAAAGCCCAAGCCGACGCGGAGCTGGCGGCGCAGCGTGCCGCCGCCGAGGCGCGGATTCAGAAGGTGCGTGAAGGCGGCCTCGAGAACGCCTCACGCGCTGAGATCGCCCAGGTCGTCGCCGACGCCGCCGCGTGGGCTCCTGACAGCGAGGCCGCGCGCAAGGCCCTGGTCGAGCTGAAAGCCCATGTGGCCCAGCGCTACGGCATCGACATCGACGCCGTCACCGGTGAGGTCGTTCCCGACGGTGAAGTGTCCCCGGAGCTGGCGGTCAGCCTGCAGGCGGCCGAGGTCGAGCGGGCATCGAAGGACCGGCTGCGCAAGGCCCAGGACCGCATGGTCGAGATGGTCGCGGCCGAGGAGCTCGACCAGTCGGTGAAGGAGGAGCTCTACGCCGAGATCGAGAAGTGGCGGGCCAACCCCACCGCCACCGAACTGACTGCGTTGAGCAAGAAGATGGCCGACAAGGGCGTCGGTGAGCAGACAGTCACCCGGATCCGGTTCGTCGCCGCCTACCTGGGCACCCCCGGCCAGCAGGTGACCGACGAGGAGCTGGGCACCGTGTCGGCGACGACACCGACCACCGAGCTGCGCAAACTCGGTGCCGCGCTGGTCGATCCCGGGGAGGAAGCCAAACCGGGCATCGACAAGCTGTTCGCCGCCTACCAGGACCGGCTGAAGGTGGGCAACCGCAACCTGACCGCCTCGATCCGGGCGCGGCTGAATGAAGCCCTCAAGGTTCTGACCCCGGAAGACCAGGCCAAAGCCCGCGCCCGCGGTAACGAGATCCGCAAGAACCCCGCCGCCACGTACGCGCCGCTGTGGCCCGATCACGTGGACCGCGACGAGCTGGCCGCCGTGGTGCGCATGTACGCGACCCTGGCACCGCAGGCCGACGCTGCCGCGGTGCGCGCCAACAACATCGACGACGCCACCGCCGCCGCGATGCGCAAGCAGGCCGCCAAACACCGCAAGACGATCACCCACGCCATCACCGACGGCAAGGGCCTGCACCAGTTGGAGAAAGACCAGCTCACCGCCGTGCTGCGGGACGTGGAAGCGGGCAAGGCCACCACACCGGAGATGCTGTTCGCCGACGACCGCTCCGCCGCCGCCCTCGACGCCGAGCGGGCCGGGCGCATCGCGCATGACGCCAGCCGCGCCCACCGCCACCAGGTCGAGAACCTGTTGGACACCAACGCGGTGCCGCGCGGCACGCTGCGCCGCACTCGCGAGGACCTCACCCGGGTCATGGACGCCCAGTCCGCGCTGGCCGCCGGCCGCGCCAGCTGGAGCGACTACGGCGACACCCAAGTTCAGGAACGGCTCAACCTGACCATGCAAGCGGCTGGGGTGGGCAAGTCGATGCGTGAGCGGGTGCAGGGGCATCTGGAACTGGCCGCCAGCGAGGCCGCCAGCATCGGCGAACAGGCTCAGCGGATCGCTGAGAGGTGGGAGCAGCGCCGCGAAGCCGTCGAAGCCGAACGGGCCCCGGAGAAACCGGCCTACGACAGTCCCGAACGCCGCGCCGAGTTCGCGGCCACTCTCGAAGCCTTCATGGACCCTGACCAGGTCGCCCAGCGCATGGCCGCTGATGCCGGACGCGCCAAACCAGCCTCCGCAGCGGTCAGGCGCATCCCGGATAAGGCCCGCAAAAACGCCCCCGGCGCGGGCGTGCAGCACACCCACCATCGCGGCAAAGGCCGCGGTCTCGACGACAACGACCTCGGCCGATGACCACCGTCGATGAGGCCCCGGACGAATTCCGTCAGGAGTACGGCTGGGGCCTGGCCCCGCCCGGTCTGAAAACCCGCCGTCAGCTGCGGGAGATGGGCAAAAGCCCCGGTCAGTCCCTCGTCGCTCTCATGGTCGGCAAGGTCCGGGGCCGGCGTGTGGTGGCGCGGCTGTTCGACGTCGATCTCGCCCCCGACAAGCGCGTGCCGAGTCCCGCGCAGTTGGAAGCGATCCACAAAGCCACCCGAGAACACCAGCTCCGGGCCGCCGAACGACGCGGATTCTCCCGCGCCGAGATCAGCGCCCCGCTCGAACCTGCTCCCGGCTGGGAGCAGAAACCCACCCTGCAGGAAGAAGGAAATCTCATGTCAGAACCGAGCATCGATGTCCCCGACCAGCTGGGACTCGACACCCCGACCGGGCACGGTCAGCGGATGGCGTACCTGCTGGCCACGGTCGCGGTCAACCAGGCCCGCTACCGCGACCAGCGCCTGGCGAAGGCTGTCGAACAGGCCCAGGCTGCCGGGCCCGACGCGGTCGCCGAACTCCTCGCCAAGTCCGAACAGGGCCAGGCCCGCGCCGAGGCCCGCCTGCAGGCCAGGCGGCAGGACAATCCGACGGCGGCCGTTGCGGCGCTGGCCGATGCGCTGATGTGGCACCCCAACTCCGAGATCGCCACCAAGCACCTGCGTCAGCTCACCTACGACTACGCCGAGCAGTGGGGCGTTCTCATCGACGCCGAGAACTTCGCCGTCAGCATCGCCCCGGACTTCGATGCGGTCGATGCGCAAGACCACGCCAAGGCATGGCGGCTGTTCGACCGCGAGTCCGCCGTGATGGACATCGTGTCCGCCATGCCGCTGCTGGACACCGCGAAGGATGCTGCGATGCGCGCCATTTCGGTATGGCAGGGAATCGGGATCTCCGCAGCCGATCCACGGGCGCATCTGCGCGATGAGGCGAAGCGCCGGGAACACCTGAGCTTCGATCTGGCGGCGGCGAAGCTGCCCGAGCCCGACATGGCCCGGGTGGAATTCATCGTCGACTACCTGCGCGGGAACACCGCTGAGGTCGACCTGCTCGACAGCCCGGTCCTCGTCGACCCGGGCGAGGAGGCCCGCGGGCGGGTGCCGCGTCTGCTGGAGCTGTTCGCGAGCAACCCGAAGGCCGCGTCGATGGTGGGCGAGGAGATCTCGGTCATGACCGCCGCCGACCAGGATCGGGTCCGTCAGGCCGGGATGCAGATCGCTCGAGGCGGTGAGGTCGATTTTCGGCTGTGGCCAGATCACGTCGACCGCTACGAGCTCGCCGAAGCAATCACCGAGTATGCCGCCGATTACGGCGAATTGCGTAGCGTGGCCGACTATCTCGCCGTCGGTGGCTTCAGCGCGGAGGAACGCGAGCGGCTCGGCGCGAACGACATTCCGGGCGTCACCGACGAGACCAGCGACCGGATCACCCGCCTGACCCAGCAGCGTGAACAGCTGCGCGCCACGATCCAGGACAGCAAGGGACTGGCCGCGGTGGAACGGGCCCAGCTCTCAGCTGTGCTCGCCGATATCGACGCCGGAGCCATCCGCGACCACAAGCAGCTGCCGGAGCTGTTGTTCGCCGACGAGCGCACCAAAGCCGACGCGGACGTCGTTCGTGTCGGTGTGCCCGCGTCCCGGCTCTCGGCCGCGACCCGGGAAGCGATCACCCAGCGCATCGAGGCGTCCGGCGTCGAGCCCCACGGCTGGGATGCCGAACGCCTCACCGTCGCGGTGTCGGCGATCGGGGACTCGCTCTACACCGTGGCCTGCGGCGCCCGCGGCAACGGTGGCATCGAGGCCGAACGCAAGTCCTACGCCGACAAACGCGCCCGCCTGAGCACGCAGCTGGCCAAGGCGGGCGTCGGCGAGGAGGCACGAACCGAGATACGGGAGCTGATCGACGAGCGCGCCCGCCAGGCTGGGGAATTGGGCAAGACCGCCGTACAGCGCGAGCAGCAGTGGAAGGCCAAGCTCGATCGCGCCGTCGCCGCCCGCAACGACTCCATCGCCCAGCGCCAGGCCGCCGTCGCCGGCCGCGCATCGGGCTCCGGGCGAGCCCGCGCACCCCGCCCCGACCGGGCTCCCGCCCAGGAGGCTCACGTGCAGGCCCAGGCCCGCGCTCGAGCCCAGACGCGGGCCGCTGGGCGTCGTGAGCTGCACTCGCCGGAGCTCGGGCAATGACCCGCATCGACCCCTCGAACACCTTCCCCACCATCACATTCGGAGACATCACCATGACCCGCACCGACGAACCCACCCTCGACACCACCGCGCAGCGTCACGAGCGGGCCGTGACCCGCATGTCGACCTCACGCGGGAGCCTGCTCACCGCACTGCTGGGGCCAACCGAACTGCTCGCCCCGCGTCACCAGGAGGTCATCGAACACACCGCCCAGAACATCGAGTTCGCCCTGTGGCGGATCGCCTTGGTCTCGGACACGGCCGAGAGCAAGGCGCTGTATCACCGTTCCCGGATCGAACTCACCGCAGTGCTCACCGCCGCCGGTATCACCGCGGCAGCGTTGAACACGATCAACCTGCTGCTCACCGACTGGGTCCGCGAAGCCGAACTCCTCGCCACCCACGCACCCGCACCCGAACCGGTGGTGGCGCGGTGACCGAGATCGACGACATCGTCTACGTCTACATCTGCGCCCGCCTCGACCACCCCGACGGCGCGGTGATCGACCTGTTCCAATCCGACCCCTGGGAAGAACACGGCGGCGACGGAACCATCGTCGGCCTCAACATCGAATGCTGGTGGGAATCCCTGACCTTCGACGGCACCCCGCACACGGCCGGGCCGGTCGACATCGACGCCGCCGACGAACTTCTGCGCGTCTGCGGATACCAGCGACTCAACGACTGGACCACCCGCACCGGCCGAACCGGCGCCACCATCCACTCCGCCGACGCACAGATCCGAATCGAGGATATCCGGTAACCACCACGCGAACACACGAGTAGAGCCCGACAACACGAACACAAGCGAGTAGGCCCCTGGGAGACCGAACCTCCCAGGGGCCTACTCGTACCCACGAAACCACGAACCGACCACCGAATTCCAGGCGGGGTCCGACCTGCCTGCGACGAGGAAGAGTTCCACGAGCTCATTCGGCGGGTGTGGTCGAACGCAGGTCACCTGCCATCTGACATGGCCGATACTCCTGGACAGACAGGCAATTCATGAACCTTGCGTCTGTTTCGATTACACCAAACCCACTGTCCAACAGTATTTTTCATGATCAATCGATGGAATACCGTTTCAAAAGCTTTGTTGCACAACATTTCTCGTGATCAAATGGATTCCGTCGCGCCCGGGTCCTCACAACACCAGGGGCGCCGGCAGCACCTGCGGTTGGAACAGCGACCCCGGCCCCCTCATCAGCCGACAGCGAGGGAGCCGGGGTCGTTTCACCGACCCGGTGGCTGCGGGGATGCCGGTCGGCGTGAAGGCCCGCCCCTGGTGAGGAGTGATTGTGAGAGTGTGAGCGGGGCCCTGCCATCGCCGTGTGACGTGTGGATCACGGGGTGCGACGCAATCAGCGGATACGCCCGAGAACCCCGGCCGAGCAGGGAATAGATGTCGAGCCGGAGCCTCGGGTTGCCTAGCCATCTTCATGCGCTGCCACGAACCTCCGAACAGCCCGTAGCGGCAGCAGACAATAGGCCCCTCGGCCACCAGGATGCCCGATACCGCGGTTCACGCGTGTCGCGTGCGCGGCGATGACAACACTTCAGAACGCGACCAGCCCGCCACGGACAGGCTCGCGGTTCCGTGCTCGAAACCGGAAACTTCGCAGGTCAGAGATACCGGATCGCGGCCCGTCGGGCGAGAACCGTGGACGCGACTTCGGCCCCGGTGCAGGATCCGGGGGCCGAAGCGGTGAGGCGAACTTCCTCGACGGGATATCGAGGCCTCGTCGACGTTACCGCTGCTCACCGGGGGTGACGGGCAACTCCGCCTCGAGCGTCACGACCAGTGATAGCTACTTGACATATCTGAGTGGAGTGGCAGTGTCTCGGGTGAGGCCGGGGTCTGAAGCGTCGAGTTCGGGCACTGGTCGAAACGCCGCGGGCTCGGTTGTTCTCCACGGGCCGGGCCCTGCGGTGTCGTGGGCGGGCGATGGCCTTGTGTGCTTGCTCGAAACGTGGGATGGTTTCGCACGGCTTGCGTGTTAGTCTCGTATGCGAGCAAGGAACCGGCCCTCCGGGCGTATGCCTCGACAGTCGGTCTGGCCCTCGGTGTAGCTACGGCAGCCGGGGGCTGCTCTTTTTCCGGGGTGGGTCACTCCAGCGGTTTCACGAAGTGGACCCGGTTTTTGATGATGCTGAACAGCTTCGAGGTGCTGTCACGGTGGGTGAGGCTGCGCCGGTAGGCCGAGGACACGACGTCGGGCAGCCAGAGCAGGTGTTCGAACTTCGGTGAGGTCTGCAGCAGTCGGACGTTGCGGAACTTGGGGTTCTCCGCGACCAGCTCCTTGTGGTTGGCGCGGTCCTTGTTGCGGAAGTTCTGTTGGTTGCGTTCCTCGAGCACGAGCAACTCGACCGGATCCCACAGGCCGTCCCCGCCGGCGGCGAGCTCGGCAGCGACACCTCGGTAGCACGCACGCCGCGCCGCTTCACCGTCCTTGTCGTCGGCGGCCACCGGGACGCGGTGGGCGATCACGCAGGGCTCGGACCCCTCGGCGAGAAACTCCAGCATGTCCTTCATCGCGGCCGGACCGTCGGGGTCCTGCAACGCCTCGGTGGAATGCCAGTAGGTGCCGCCGACGATCTGACGCAGCCCGCTGCGGAGCTCGGCCATATCGGGTTGGCGCACAACGACCGCGGTGAAGACGTAGAACGTCTCCGCCGGATTCACATCCGGGTTGTGGGTCTGATACGACTCATCGAGGTAGGCCACCGGACCCTTGGTGCGGCGGTAAGCATCGGCCACGATGGCGCCTTTCGCCGCATCGAATCCCATCGCGTAATCGTAAGTCCCGCTTATTCACTGGTTCGTGTCAATCGAAACAAACCTGATCGCCTCTCCTGGGCTGAACCGCCCCGGCTTTTCTGCCGCCCCGTTATGGGGTAGCAGGAAGGATATGGGCCATGCCCAAAAAGATCGACCCAGTGCTTCGGAGCCAGG
>NZ_JBSGCA010000095.1:0-11690 GCF_053601535.1 Nocardia sp. NPDC004718 | reverse complement strand
CGAGCGGCCGCCGCGTCCGCGACGAAGTCGCCAGCGGCGGTCGCTCGGACGCGAGCCACAAGGGGGCCGCGAACACGCCGCGACGCAGTCGCGGCAAATCCAGCACAGTACTGTGGTGAGGCACCTATTTCGAGATGGAGCACAGCAGACGTGACCAGGTTCGACAGCATCGAGCGCGCAGTCGCCGATATCGCCGCCGGTAAGGCGGTTGTCGTCGTCGACGACGAGGACCGCGAGAACGAGGGCGACCTCATCTTCGCGGCGGAGAAGGCCACCCCGGAACTGGTCGCCTTCATGATCCGCTACACGTCCGGTTACATCTGCGTGCCGCTCACCGGCGACGACTGCGATCGGCTCGGCTTGCCGCCGATGTACGCGATGAACCAGGACAAGCACGGCACCGCCTACACCGTCTCGGTGGACGCGCGCGAGGGCGTCACGACCGGCATCTCCGGCGCCGACCGCGCCACCACGATGCGGTTGCTGGCCGACGCCGACGCGAAGGCCGACGATTTCACCCGGCCCGGCCACGTGGTGCCGTTGCGCGCCAAGGATGGTGGTGTGCTGCGCAGGCCGGGTCATACCGAGGCCGCGGTGGATCTGGCACGCATGGCCGGCTTGCGTCCGGCGGGCGTGATCTGCGAGATCGTCAGCCAGAAGGACGAGGGTCACATGGCCCGGACCGAGGAATTGCGCGTCTTCGCCGACGAGCACGAGCTCGCGCTGATCTCGATCGCGGACATGATCGCGTGGCGGCGCAGGCACGAGAAGCATGTGGTGCGCGTGGCCGAGGCGCGCATCCCCACCGCGCACGGCGAGTTCATGGCCGTCGGCTATCAGAGCATCTACGACGAGGTCGAGCACGTCGCGCTGGTGCGTGGCGACATCACCGACGGCGACGACATCCTGGTTCGCGTGCACTCGGAGTGCCTGACCGGTGACGTGTTCGGGTCGTTGCGCTGCGACTGCGGTCCGCAGCTTGATGCCGCGTTGGAGATGGTCGCGGCCGAGGGGCGCGGTGTCGTGCTGTACATGCGCGGTCACGAAGGCCGCGGCATCGGCCTGATGCACAAGTTGCAGGCATACCAGCTGCAGGACTCCGGTCACGACACGGTCGACGCGAATCTGGAACTCGGCCTGCCCGCTGATGCCCGCGATTACGGCACCGGCGCGCAGATCCTGGTAGATCTGGGCATCCGGTCGATGCGATTGCTCACCAACAATCCGGCCAAGCGAGTCGGCTTGGACGGCTACGGCCTGCGGATCACCGAGCGGGTGCCGATGCCTCTGCGCGCGAACGCGGAGAACCTGCGCTACCTGCGCACCAAGCGGGACCGAATGGGTCACGACCTGATCGGCCTCGACGAGCTGGATCTCGGCGAGACCGCGCACTGAACTGCCAACAGACTTCGAAAGGCGGACATCGATGAGCGGTACCGGGGTACCGACTTTCGCGCTGGCGGACGCCAAGGACCTCTCCTTGGGCATCGTCGCCTCGCGCTGGCACACCCAGATCTGCGACACCTTGCTGGCGAACGCCGAGCGGGTGGCCAAGGACGCGGGCGTCCAGCAGATCACGGTGGTGCGCTGCGCGGGCGCGATGGAACTGCCCGTGGTGGCCCAGGAGCTGGCCAAGTCGCATGACGCGGTGGTGGCGCTCGGTGTGGTGATCCGCGGTGACACCCCGCATTTCGAGTACGTCTGCGACGCGGTGACCGCGGGGCTCACCCGGGTTTCGCTGGACGAGGGCACGCCGGTCGCGAACGGAGTGCTCACCACCAACAACGAGCGGCAGGCCCTGGATCGGGCCGGGCTGCCGGAGTCCCAAGAGAACAAGGGCGAGCAGGCGGCCGCCGCGGCGCTGGACGCCGCGCTGACACTGCGCGCTCTGCGACAGCCCGCGTAGCGATGCCGGTCGTCCGTATCTTTCGCAGGAACGTGGGCCCGGCCGACGACCTGTCGGAGTGGGATTTCGAGGTGCGGCCCCGGCGCGCGGTGCGGACGGCCTGGATCGCGGCGGTGCTGGTGGCGGCCGCGTTCACCGTGGGTGGTATCTGGCTGCGCACCGGGTCTACCGGCGTCAACTTCAGGGTGGCCGATCAGCTCGCGATGATCGGGATCGGTGTGCTCGGCGCCGCGGCCGTGCTGTTGCTGACCAGGCCACGGGTGCGGGTCGGCGCGCAGGGCGTGTCGGTGCGAAATATTCTGGGCGACAAAGATTTTCCCTGGGACTACATCCGAGGCGTGTCGTTCCCGGATCGGAAGTCCTGGGCGCGTCTGGAGTTGGTCGACGACGACTATGTCCCGCTGTTGGCGATCCGCTCGAACGACAAGGAGCACGCGGCGCGGGCGATGGCTCGGTTGCGGGAACTGGGCGCGAAGTATTCCGGGAGGAAGTGAGCGGGTGCGGTGTGCGGCCATCCGGCTCGCGCGGGCTCGCATGCTGATCTAACCTCGCCGCCATGGAGCCAAGTGCGTTCGTCCTCGCGGCGGCTTTCGCCGACGATCCACTGATGACCTACTTCTGGCCGGGAGCGTCACGGCGGCGAAAAGCGTTGCCGCCGTTTTGGGATTCGCGCATCGCGTCGCGCCGGAAGAACGGTCTGGTCGACCTCGCGCACGACGCGGAAGGCAACCTCGCCTGTGTGGCGCTGTGGGAACCGGCGCACGTGGTGTCACCGACGGCGAAGCCGTTGACCTTGCTGCGCGCCTTGGGGTCGAGCGCCGCTCGGGCGCTGGCCGCCGGGCGGCACATGGAGCATGCGCGACCGGCGACACCACATCTGTATCTGGCCGCCATCGGGACGTTGCCCCGCGCACAGGGCCGGGGACTGGCGACCGCCTTGCTAGAGCGTCGGTTGGCGGCGGCCGAGCAGGACTGCTTCCTGATCTCGAACACCGGCGGCACGGTGCCCTTCTACGAGCGGTTCGGTTTCGTGCGGCAAGGTGAGCTGCCGATCGGCCGAGGTCCGATCGTGTATCCGATGGTCCGGAGTGAATAGCCGCAGTGCGTCCCGGTGGGCACGCCGATCACTCGATGTGCCACAGCCGGGCGCGACCGAGCCCGCTGGTTCGATCAATGCGTATCGCCGAGGACCGCGCCTTCTCGTCGCGGATCCGCGCCGCCGATCCAGCCGTCGGAGCCGTTGCGTTTCAGGGCGCTGAGGCCGCTGGACTGGGGCGCCACCGAGACCTGATGGCCCAGTTGGCGCAACCGCAGTACCAGCGGGTCGTGGTCGCCGTTGTCGGTGGCGTTGATCGCCGGATGCTCACCGCCGATACCGGTGGACGGACTGTTGCCCGCGCCGAACGCGACCGCGGAGACCGCCTGCTGCGGATCCAGGCCCCAGTCGAACATGTTGACCAGCGTTTTCACCACGAACTGGATGATCACCGAACCGCCGGGCGAGCCCGCGACATGCGTGAGTTCGCCGCGCGAGCCGTCGGGCGCCTTACCGAAGATCAGCGTCGGGCTCATGGAGCTGCGCGGGCGCTTGCCCGGCTGGACCCGGTTGGCCATCGGCACGCCGTCGGCGCCGAGCGGGTCGGCGTTGAAGTCGGTGAGCTGGTTGTTCAGCACGAAGCCGTCGACCAGGTGGAACGAACCGAACGCCGACTCCACGGTAGTGGTCATCGCCGCGGCGTTGCCGTACTTGTCGACCACCGAGATGTGGCTGGTGCCGTGCTCGGGCGGTTGCGGGCCGCGGCCGAGCGGCACGGGGCCGAAGTCACCCGGCTGCGCGGTGCCCATGCTGCGGTTCGGATCGATCAGCCCGGCACGCTGTCGCAGATAGTCGCGGTTCAGCAGGGTCTGCGCCGAATTGCCCGGCAGTGGCACGAAATCCGTGTCGGCAACGTACTTGTTGCGATCGGCGTAGGCGAGGCGTTCGGCCTCCGTGATCAAGTGCACGGCCTGGGCGTCGGGCTTGCCGCCGTTGCGGTCGATGTTGTCCGGACGCAGGGCGGCCAGGTCGAAGTTCTCCAGGATGCCCAAGGTTGCGGCGACGGTGATGCCGCCCGACGAGGGACTCGGCATGCCGCAGAGTTCGTGCTCGCGGTAGCTCGTGCACAGCGCGGTGCGCTTCTTCGCCTGGTAACCGGCCAAGTCCTGGGTGGCGATCAGGCCCGGAGTGCGCCCGCCGGAGGCCCGGCCCGCGGCCGCGACGATGTCCTGGGCGATGGCGCCGGTGTAGAAGGCCTGCGCGCCCTCGGTGGCGACGGCGCCGAGCGTCTTGGCCATGGCGGGGTTGGTCAGGACGGTGTCGGCGGCCTTCGGGCTACCGTCCGGGTTGAGGAAATACGCCTTGGCGTCTTCGTCCGCTGCCAGGTCCTTGGCCGACTCCGCGATCTGTCCCGCGAGGCGGGGACTGATCGGGAAGCCCTGATCGGCCAGTCCGATGGCGGGGTCGAACAGGTCGCGCCACGCGGTCTTGCCGTGGTCGTGGTGCGCCAGTTCGAGCATCCGCAGTACGCCGGGCACGCCGATGGAGCGGCCGCTGGCCCGCGGGTTCGGCTTGGGTTCGGTGCGATCGATGTCGCTGATCCAGCGCAGATAGTTCTCGGTGGCCGCGGCGGGCGCCACCTCGCGGCCGTCGTAGGCGTCCACGGACTTGGTGTTCGCGTCGTAGTAGACCAGGAACGCACCGCCGCCGATGCCGGACGCCTGCGGCTCGACCAGGCCGAGCACTGTCTGCGCCGCGATCAGCGCGTCGGCCGCGGTGCCACCGTCGCGCAGCACCTCACACGCGGCTTTCGTCGACAGCGGGTTCGCCGTGGACACCGCGAAGGTATGGGTACGCACCGGCGTCATTTTCGCGCGATAGCCGGTCGCTATCTCCGGGTTGGTGCTGAGATCCTTGGTGCCGCTGCCCGTTGGCCCCGCCGCGGTGGCCGTCACCGGCGTGCCGTTCGGCACCGTCTCGCAGACGCCGCCCGCCTGGCTCTCGCCGGACGAGCAGGCGGTGGCCATGCCGACGGTTAGTGCGAACGCCGCCGCCGCGGCGACCCAAGTTCCTCGCTTGCGCCCCATGCCGGGACTCTAACGCTCGGTACCGACAGCCGCGCAGGTTTCCTTCCCACCGGCGAAATCCCCCTGGCCGCAGCGTGTGTCGAGGTGGAGACGGTATGGCTGGTCGCCGCGTGAACCGGCGGTGCGCCACGCTCGGCCGGTAGGCTGGGCCGAGTGGCGATCGAGGCGGTGCTGTTCGACTTCTCCGGGACCTTGTTCCGCCTGGAGGCCGACGAATCCTGGTATGCGGACCTGACGCGGCCGGACGGGCAGGCGTTCGACGTGGATGAGAAGGCCGAGATCATGCGGCGGATGACGGCGCCGGTCCACCACGTCATCGAATTCGACGACGAGACGCAGTACGCCTGGGACCACCGCGACCTGGACCCCGCGCTGCATCGCAAGGTGATGATGAAGGTGCTTCGCACATCGGGAGTGCCCACCGACGAGGACGCCGAACGACTGTACGCCCGGCTGCTGGACCCGCTGGAGTGGACGCCGTACCCCGACAGCGAAGCCGTCCTCGATCTGCTTGCGGCGCAGGGTGTTCCGGTCGCGGTGGTGAGCAATATCCCGTTCGACATCCGTCCGTCGTTCGCGGCGCGCGGCTGGGATCGGCTGGTCGGCGCGTTCACCCTCTCCTACGAGGTCGGTGTCATGAAGCCCGATCCGGAGATCTTCCGTTCCGCCTTGGGTGAACTGGGTGTGGCCGCCGAGGCCGCGCTGATGATCGGTGACAGCGCCGAAGCCGACGGCGGCGCCGAGGCGCTGGGCAGCCGCTTCGCTCTGGTCGAGGCCCTGCCCACCACCGAGCGCCCGGACGCGCTGCTGGCCGCGCTGCGGCGGCACGGTCTCGTGGAGTAACCCGGCCGGATCCCGTCGGTTTATTTGCCGAAGTCCGAGTTGTGCGGGATGTCACCGTGTTACGGTGCGGTTCCGGCGTGTTCGCAGGTGCGCCGGAAGGTTCGGTACCAACGGGGGTACGGCTGTGAGCTTGGCGTTCTCCGGTGAGGAGCCCTCCGTCGGCGTGGAAACGGCCATGCCGGAGGCGGTTCGGGACGTGCGGGAAGCCGTCGCCGGGATGGCGGGATTCGGACTCGCCTATCCCGTGCTGATGAATCTGACGCGCGGCGGCGACGCGGCCGCCACGGCATCCACCCAGTTCTGCGTCGCGTGGGCGCTGGGGCTGCTCGTGCTCGGATTCGCCGAGGGCGCGCCGGCCGTGCGCAAGCTGACGATCGCGCTGGCGCTCCTGCAGGCGGTCGTCGGGTGCTGGGCGATCAGGGACCTCGCGACCGTCCCGCCCGTCATCGGCCTCGTCGCCGCGGGGTACTCGGTGGCCACCTCGGTAGCCGTCGTGCACCTGCTGTGCCGCCCGGAAGCCAAGGGCTGGTTCGGCGTCCCGGTGCCATGACCGCCGCGGGGAGCCGCCGTCGGCCGGGCTGTCGGTCCCGGTCTATACGCTGGATGGGTGGCAGATCCAGCGACGTACCGGCCCGCGCCGGGCACGATCCCCGTCGAACCAGGTGTCTACAAATTCCGTGACGCCCATCGGCAGGTCATCTACGTCGGCAAGGCCAAGAGCCTGCGCAGCAGGTTGAACTCGTATTTCGCCGACGTCGCCGGGCTGCATCCACGCACAAGGCAGATGGTCACCACGGCCGCGAGCGTCGAGTGGACGGTCGTCTCCACCGAGGTGGAGGCCCTGCAGCTGGAATACAACTGGATCAAGGAGTTCGATCCGCGCTTCAACGTCCGCTATCGCGACGACAAGTCCTACCCGGTACTCGCTGTCACCTTGAACGAGGAATATCCGCGGTTGTTCGTCTACCGCGGCGCGCGGCGCAAAGGCGTCCGCTATTTCGGCCCCTTCGCGCACGCTTGGGCCATCCGCGAGACGCTCGATCTGCTGCTGCGAGTGTTCCCCGCGCGCACCTGCTCCAACGGAGTCTTCCGGCGCCATAGTCAGATCGGGCGTCCCTGCCTGCTCGGCTATATCGACAAATGCTCGGCCCCGTGCGTCGGGCGGGTGAGCGCCGAAGAGCACCGCGCGATCGTCGAGGACTTCTGCGACTTCCTCGCAGGCCGCACCGATCGCTTGGTCCGGGAGCTGGAGCGCCGCATGCACGCGGCCGCCGAAGACCTGGACTTCGAGACCGCCGCCCGGCTGCGTGACGACGTCCAGGCGCTGCGCCGCGCGCTGGAGAAGCAGGCGGTGGTGCTCGGCACGGGCACCGACGCCGACGTCATCGCCTTCGCCACCGACGAGCTGGAAGTGGCGGTGCAGGTCTTCCATGTGCGCGACGGCCGGGTGCGCGGCCAGCGCGGCTGGGTGGTCGACAAGTCGGGCGACGCGGTCGATGTCCCGGAGGCGGGTGGGGAACTCGCCGCGCTGGTCGAGCAGTTCCTCACCCAGTTCTACGGCGAGCAGGTCGCGGTGGCCGAGCAGGCCGCCGACGAGCAGCCCGCCGCCGTGGTGCCCCGGGAAGTGCTCGTGCCCGAGTTGCCCGCCGACGTCGAGCAGATCCAGCAGTGGTTGTCGGACCTGCGCGGTTCGGCGGTGAAGCTGCGCGTGCCCCAGCGCGGGGACAAGAAGGCGCTGGCCGAGACCGTGCAGCGCAACGCGATGGAGGCGCTGGCCCAGCACAAGCTGAAGCGAGCGGGCGATCTGACCTCGAGATCGCAAGCGCTGCAAGAGATCCAGGACGCCCTCGAGCTGGACACCGCGCCGCTGCGCATCGAGTGCGTCGACGTCAGCCACGTGCAGGGGACCGATGTGGTCGCCTCGCTCGTGGTCTTCGAGGACGGTCTGGCCCGAAAGTCGGAGTACCGCCACTACACGATCCGGGAGGCGGCGGGCGAAGGCCGCTCCGACGACGTCGGCAGCATCGCCGAGGTGACCCGCCGCCGGTTCCTCAAGTTGCGCCGCGAACGCGACATGATGGAGCACGAGGACCTCGCCGCGACCGGAAGCGACGACGACGCGCTGGACCTCACCTCCCGTCCCGGCATCGATCCCAGCACCGGACGCCCGCGCAAGTTCTCCTATCCTCCCAACTTGTTCGTCGTCGACGGGGGCGCGCCCCAGGTCGCCGCGGCGGCCGAGGTGCTCGACGAGCTGGGTATCACCGATGTCGCGGTGGTCGGCCTGGCCAAGCGGCTCGAGGAGGTGTGGGTGCCCGGCGAGAGCGACCCGGTGATCCTGCCGCGCACGAGCGAGGCGCTGTATCTACTGCAACGGGTCCGCGACGAGGCGCACCGCTTCGCCATCACGTTCCATCGCAGCAAACGCTCCCGCCGGATGACCGCCTCGGCCCTGGACTCGGTGCCGGGGCTCGGAACGGCGCGCCGGACCGCGCTGGTCGCGCATTTCGGATCGGTGGCCAAGCTGAAGCAGGCCACGGTCGAGGAGATCACCGAGGTGCCCGGCATCGGGTTGGCGACCGCGAAAGCGGTCCTTGCGGCGCTCGAGTCCGAATAGTCAGTCGACAGTGCACCGGAAGTTTCGGTTTCGCGTACGTTGTGTCTGCGGCCGATACCGAAACCGGTGCGCGATGATCGGAAGGCACCCCAGAGACGGATCCGGTAGGACATGACACGCGTCGAATCGAACAGCAGTGCGGGCAACCCGCCGACGAGCGCTGGACGAGTGGCCTCGTCCAGCGCCGTCGGCGGGGCGAATCCGCCCGTCGAGGTCGTGATCGTGACCGGGCTCTCGGGCGCGGGCCGAGGCACCGCCGCCCGCGTGCTCGAGGACCTCGGCTGGTACGTGGCCGACAACCTGCCCCCCGAGCTGTTCGGGCGGATGGTGGAGCTGGGTGCCTCCGCCAAGCCGCCGATCCGCCGTCTCGCGCTGGTCATGGACGTGCGCAGCCGGTTCTTCACCGGCGATCTGTCGGTGGTCACCGAGCAGTTGCGGACACTCGGCGTGCGCACCAGGGTCCTTTTCCTCGAGGCATCCGATGACGTGCTGATCCGCCGTTTCGGTTTCGCGCGGCGGAGGCATCCGCTGCAGAGCGAGAGCAAGGACGGCACGCTGTCGGCCGGCATCGCCGCCGAACGGGTGCGGCTGTCCGCCGTGAAGGCCGCCGCCGACCTGGTGATCGACACCACCGAGCTGTCCATCCACCAGCTGCACCGCAAGATGGAGGAGGCCTACGGTGGCGGCGCGCCCTCCGCGTTGCAGCTCACCGTGCAGTCGTTCGGCTTCAAGTACGGAGTTCCGCTGGACGCGGACATGGTGTTAGATGTCCGATTTCTACCCAATCCGCATTGGATACCGGAGTTGCGGGAACATACCGGTCAGGAGACGGTGGTCAGCGAGTACGTGCTGTCGCGTCCCGGTGCGGAGGATTACCTGCGCACCTGCCACCACCTGGTCGAGCTGACCACGAACGGTTACCGCCAAGAGGGGAAGCGATACATGACGGTCGCAGTGGGCTGCACCGGAGGCAAGCACCGGAGCGTCGCGATTGCCGAGGCACTGGGCGAGTTGATGAGCGAGGTCACCGGCGGCGCGGAGGAGTCCGCCGACGTGGTCCGGGTCGTGCATCGAGATCTGGGGCGAGAATGACCGGTTGGGAATCCAATCCCAGCATCGTCGCGCTGGGTGGCGGACACGGCCTGTACGCGACACTGACCGCGGTGCGGCGGCTGACCAGGAAGATCTGCGCGGTGGTCACCGTCGCCGACGACGGCGGCTCCTCGGGGCGATTACGTGCCGAGCTGGGGGTGCTGCCGCCGGGCGATCTCCGGATGGCGCTGGCCGCCTTGGCCGCGGACGCCGACGGCGTCTGGACGCGGACCGTGCAGCATCGGTTCGGCGGAACCGGCGCGCTGGCCGGGCACTCCGTGGGCAACCTGATCCTCGCCGGGCTCACCGAGGTGCTCGGCGATCCGGTGGCCGCCCTGGACGAAGTCGCCCGCATGTTGCGCATCACCGGCCGGGTGCTGCCCATGTCGCCGATCGCGCTGGACATCGAGGCGGATGTATCCGGGCTCGAGGCCGATCCGCGCGTAAGCCGGTGCATTCGCGGCCAAGTTGCCATCGCCACCACTCCGGGTAAGGTGCGGCGGGTGCGGCTGATTCCGTCCGATCCACCGGCCGGTCCGGAGGCGACCTCGGCGATCGAACACGCCGATGTCGTGGTGCTGGGCCCGGGATCGTGGTTCACCAGCGTGATTCCGCATGTCCTCGTCCCCGAGCTACGGGAAGCCCTGGTGTACACCAGGGCGCGGAAAGTGCTGGTGCTCAATCTCGCCGCGGAGCCGGGGGAGACCGCGGGGTTCTCCGCGGAGCGGCATTTGCATGTATTGTCCCAGCACGCACCGGAATTCGTCGTCGATGAGGTGCTGGTCGATTCCGGCTCCGTGCCGGAGGGCCGCGAGCGGGAACATGTGGCCAGGGCTGCCGAACAGTTGCGGGCACGAGTAACCTTCTCCGATGTCGCCGAAGCGGGAACGGACCGGCATCACCCCGGAAAGCTTGCCGCCGCACTGGATCAACTGATCCGGCAACCTCGGCCGCAAATGGCAGGGCTTCGAGTCGAGGGACGGCACATGGGTCAGGATGTGCGTTCCGGGTTGGGTGGAAAGGAGCGCGTCCCGTGGCGATGACAGCCGATGTGAAAGACGAGCTGAGCAGGCTCACGGTGTCGCAGGTGAGTTCCCGCAAGGCGGAACTGTCCGCTCTGCTGCGTTTCGCGGGTGGCCTGCACATTGTCGGCGGCCGGGTGATCGTCGAGGCCGAGGTGGACATGGGGTCCATCGCGCGCAGGCTGCGCCGGGAGATCTTCGAGCTCTACGGCTACGGCTCCGACGTGCACGTGCTCGGCGCGGGTGGACTGCGCAAGACCTCCCGGTACGTGGTGCGGGTGTCCAAGGAGGGCGAGGCGCTGGCCCGGCAGACCGGTCTGCTCGACGTCCGCGGCCGTCCGGTGCGCGGCCTGCCCGCGCAGGTGGTCGGCGGCAGCATCGCCGACGCCGAAGCCGCTTGGCGCGGTGCGTTTCTCGCCCACGGCTCGCTCACCGAGCCCGGACGTTCCTCGGCGCTCGAGGTCAGCTGCCCCGGCCCGGAGGCGGCGCTGGCGCTGGTCGGCGCGGCCCGGCGGCTCGGCATCACGGCCAAGGCGCGGGAGGTGCGCGGCACCGATCGCGTGGTGGTGCGCGACGGTGAGGCGATCGGCGCGCTGCTGACCAGGATGGGCGCGCACGGCACCAGGATGGTGTGGGAGGAGCGCAGGCTGCGCCGCGAGGTGCGCGCGACCGCGAATCGGCTGGCCAACTTCGACGACGCCAATCTGCGCCGCTCGGCGCGGGCCGCGGTCGCCGCGGCGGCGCGGGTGGAACGCGCGCTGGAGATCCTCAGCGACGACGTGCCCGATCATCTCGCCGCCGCCGGCCGACTGCGGGTGCAGCACCGGCAGGCCTCGCTGGAGGAACTCGGCCAGCTGGCCGATCCGCCGATGACGAAAGACGCTGTCGCGGGCCGCATCCGGCGGCTGCTGTCGATGGCCGACCGGCGGGCCAAGGAACTGGGCGTACCGGACACCGAATCGGCCGTTACGGCCGAACTGCTCGACGAAGCCTACACGACAACACCGACGAGAAGCCCTCCGCCGCACCGCTGCTGTACTACAACGGCCGCTACTACCGGCCGACCGCCCTCGGCGACTGACCCGAG
>NZ_JBSGCA010000094.1:0-12554 GCF_053601535.1 Nocardia sp. NPDC004718 | reverse complement strand
CTTCGGAGCCAAACCAACGGCAAGCAACCATCAGCTACACCCCACCGCTCTGGGCATCCAGGGCACCAACCCCAGACACCTACAAACTTAGGGAGAACACCATGAGCAACACACCGAGGATCGCCGTTGTCACCGGCGCGGCGCGGGGGATAGGCGCCGCGATCGCGCGCCGTCTCGCCTGGGACAAGTCGTGTACGTCGCCGGAGGACCGAAGAACTGACCGACACGGTTCGTGACCGTCTGCGAGCGGGACCTGCAGTTGACCGGATCGGTTGTGGGGCAGAGTTTCCCGACGGCAATGGATGCCGTCCCCGGACGTATGGCCGAATCGATGAGAAGAGGAATGTCATGACGAAGACTCAGCAGATCCGTCTCGCGCGGCGTCCATCGGGGCTGCCCGGCGACGACACCTGGAGCCTGACGACCGAGGAACTGCCCGACCCCGCCGAAGGTCAGCTGCTGGTGAAGATCGACTTCATCTCCCTCGATCCCGCTATGCGTGGATGGCTGAGAGATCAGCGTTCCTATGTGCCGCCGGTCGGGATCGGCGAGGTGATGCGGTCGTTGGACATCGGCACGGTCGTGGAATCGGCGCACCCCGACTTCGCCGTCGGTGACACGGTCAGCGGCGCTTTCGGGGTGACCGAATACGCGATCAGTGACGGCAGTGACGTCTCGAAGGTCGATCTGACCATCGCCCCCGGCCCCACCTGGCTCGGTACCCTCGGAATGCCCGGCATGACAGCGTATTTCGGCCTGCTCGAGGTCGGGAAGCTGCGGGCAGGCGACACCGTGGTGGTCTCGGCGGCGGCAGGCGCCGTCGGGAGCGTGGTCGGTCAGATCGCCAAAGCCAAGGGCGCGGAGGTCATCGGGATCGCGGGTGGCCCGGAGAAGACCCGGTTGCTCACCGAGGAACTCGGCTTCGACGCGGCTGTCGACTACCGCAACGACAACGTTGCGAAGCGGTTGCGCGAGCTCGCCCCGCAGGGCATCGACGTCTTCTTCGACAACGTTGGCGGTGACATCCTCGATGCCGCGCTGATGAACCTGCGCCGCGGGGCACGCGTGGTGCTGTGCGGCGCGATCTCGGCCTACAACGCCGAGCAGCTGCCTCCCGGTCCGTCGCGCTATATGTCACTGCTGGTCTTCCGCGCCTCGATGACGGGATTCGTAGTCTTCGACTACGCCGATCGCTACGGCGAAGCCGTGGCGCAGATCGCGCAATGGCTGGCCGAGGGCAAGATCGAGAGCCGCGAGCACGTCATCGAGGGAGGCGTCGCGCGTTTCGGCGAGACGCTGAACATGCTCTTCAGCGGTGCCAACCACGGAAAACTCGTGCTCGCGCTCTGAGCGGCGGCCACCGCGGCGTATCCGGGATCACAGCCGTGCGACGCGCCGAAGGTCACGACAGCATCGACGCCGGTCGCGCGAGGGCCGGACCGATACCGTCCGGAAGTGTTCGATGGCAGGATGCGAGACTGTTCAGGTGACCGAATCAGAGGCTCGTTGCTCACGTGCGGACGACACACGAGCTCGGCTGCTGGATGCCGCGGTCGTCGCCTTCGCCGAGCGGGGATTCCACGGCTCGACCACTCGCGACATCACTTCGATCGCGGGGCTGAGCACGGCAGCCATCTATGTGCATCACCGCTCGAAGGAGGAACTTCTCTACGAGGTCTCCCGGACCGGTCACCACAACACGCTGGAGCGCATAAAGAGCGCTGTCGCTTCCGCTGACGATCCGGTCGATCAGTTGATCGCCGCGGTCCGTGCGTTCACTGTTTTCCATGCTCGGGCGCACACCGTGGCCCGGGTCATCAACTACGAATTGGCCGCACTCAGTCCGGAGCATCAAGGCGAGATCAAGGCGATCCGTCACCTCATCGATGCGGAGATGCGGCAGCTGATCGAGCGAGGTGTGGCGGCGGGTGTGTTCGACAACCCGAATCCGCATATGGCGGCGGTCGCTCTGCTGTCGCTCGGCATCGACCTCGCTCGCTGGTACCGCGAGGACGGCTCTCTCTCGCCGGAGGAGATCGGCGACTATTACGTGGACCTCGCGCTGCGCATCGTGGGTGCGTCCAAGTAGACCGGCCGCCCGGTGAACGACCGGCTGCCAATCGCCGGATTCTGCCGACGCCCTCGTCGGCGAGCTATCGATTGCCCTCAGCCGGTCGTGTCCGCGATCGAGGAAGGGTCGCCCCAACTGGAGGCGTCCAGAGTCGCTCCCAGCAGATCAATCGTGCGGGGCGTCGGGGACGGTCACAGTTCGCCGACGATGTGCGCGGCATAGCCCTCCCCGTGAGTCCAAATGTGAAACTCAGCTGTTGAGTGCGCTGAAGTGACCGTTGTAGTGCTTAGTCTATCTATGCAACTATGGGCGATACAGACGGAAGGAGCTGATCGTGGAGTGGACCGGGCAGGTGTATGCCGACACCCCGACCGTGGCGGTTCAGACCTTCATCGACGCGCCACCACGACGGGTGTGGGTATTCGTCAGCGATATGCATCTCATGCCGCGGCTGAGTAAAGAACTACAGGGTGTGGAATGGCTCGACGGCGCGGCCGGACCCGCGGTCGGCGCGCGGTTCATCGGCCGCAACGCCCACGAGGCCCTGGGGAACTGGGAAACGACCAGCACGGTCGTGGAATTCGAGCCGGAGCGGCGCCTCGCCTGGGCCGTCGGCGATCCCGGATATCCTTCCAGCATATGGCGGTTCACCCTCCGACCCGAGGGCGCGGGCACCGTCCTGGAGCAGTGGACACAGATGGGTCCCGCGCGGTCCGGACTCAACTCCGCGATCGATGCCATGCCCGAGAAGGAGCAGAAGATCGTTTTCGTGCGGCTGCGCGAGTTCGAGGCCGGCATGGCGGCCAATCTGTCCGCCATCAAGGATCTAGCGGAGAAGGACGCGTGATGCGCACGGCCACCACCATCGAGGCCTCGGGGGCGAACTGGCCCGACCTCGTCGAATTCGTAGTCGAAGCCGAGAAACTCGGCCTGGACATCTGCTGGATGGCCGAGGCGTGGGGGAGCGATGCGGTGACACCGCTGGGCTTCCTCGCCGCGTGCACCGGGCGAATGCGGCTGGGTACCGGCATCATTCAGCTCGGCACCCGTTCGCCGGTCCTGATCGCCCAGACTGCCATGACGCTGGCACGAATGTCCGAAGGCCGATTCCTGCTCGGGCTCGGCGCGTCCGGCCCGCAGGTCATCGAGGGACTGCACGGCGTGCCGTTCGCCCGTCCACTGGCCCGCATGCGTGAGACCGTGCAGATAATCCGGGCGGCCTGCACCGGCGAGAAGATCGTCTTCCAGGGCAGGCACTTCACAATCCCGCTGCCCGGTGGAGAGGGCAAACCGATGCGGCTGAGCGTGCCCGCGGTCACGGTTCCCATCTACCTGGCCACCCTGTCACCGAAAATGCTGGAGTTGACCGGCGAGATCGCCGACGGCTGGCTGGGCACCAGCTTCGTCCCCGAGGGAGCGGACGCCTATTTCGAGCATCTCGACGCCGGGCTGGCCCGTTCCGGCCGGGACCGCGCGGATCTGGACATCTGCCAGGGCGCGGAGATCAATATCGTCGCCGACGAGGCCCAACTCGACGAGGTCGTCGGCAGCCGCAAGAAGGAACTCGCCTTCTCGCTGGGCGGAATGGGATCGGGCTCGACCAACTTCTACAACAACGCCTACAGCCGCCAAGGCTGGGCCGATGTCGCCGCCCGAGTGCGTGAACGGTGGCAGAGCGGTGATCGCGATGGCGCCGCCGCGCTGGTCACCGACGAAATGGTGCTGGCCACCACGCTGATCGGCACCGAGGACATGGTCCGCGAGCGGTTGCGAACCTGGCGCCACACCGGAGTGGACACGGTACGTCTCTATCCCGCGGGCGACACCTTGCACGCGCGACTGGACAATCTCGGCCGCGGCATCGATCTGGTGCACGGGCTGGATGGTCTTTCGACGACCTCTCACTCCCAAGGTGGTTAGTCGCATGTTCCGGCGCGAGTGGCGTGCTCTGACCAGCCGGTGCGAGACTGTCGCGGCGAGCCGGTGGCGCGCCCTCGTATGTGATCAGAAGCCGAAGCGTTGTTCCTGGCCACGCGACGGGGGATCGGCGGGCATCCCGGACCGGTCCAGTCCGATGAGCCGCACGGCAGTGAGGGCGACGTAGAGTTCGGCGGCCGCCTTGGGATCGGAGCAGCGGCGGTCGGTCAGGGTTTCGATGCGGCGCAGCCGGTAGTGGATGGTGTTGCGGTGGTAGTGCAGGCGTTGCGCGACTTCGGTATTGGAGCCTCCGCATTCGAACCACATCGCGAGCGTGTCGAGAAGGGGATCGCACTCCTCTGGTGGGAGGTCGAGTATCGGTCCGAGGATTTCGTGCGCCAGTTCGTGCGCCGCGGACGGAGCATGCGCGAGAACGAGCGGGATGGGTGTGTTGCCGTAGACGGTGACCGTGGGGGTGCCCGCCGGTGCGCAACGCCCGGCCAGTTCGGCCTCACGTAGTGCGCTGCCTGCGTCACCCGCGGTCGAGAACGAGCGGCTCACGCCGATCCGGCCGGTGGCGTGTTGCCGCAGTTGGGCCAGTACCTGCTGGTGCGCGCGTTCGGTGGCCAGGCTGAGCAGCCCGATGCGAGCACCGGCTTCGGTGATCCAGATCGATTCGACGTATTCGGCGCGGAGCCGGGACTCGATGCCCATCAGTGGCGCCAGTGCTTCGGGCTCGGCTTCGGCATGCACGACGACGAAGCTGCCCAGCGGGGGCAGGTGGAGGGCGCGGGCGATGTCACGTTGTGTCGGATCGTGGGAATCGCCGTTCAGTAGACGGCGCAACAGAGCGCGGCGTTCGGAATCGTCGTGGCGGACTCGTTCGGTCAGATAGTCGCCGTACGCCTCGGCCGCTGCTCCCGAATAGTCGTCGATGATCCGCCACATCTCCGACCCGAGCTGCGGCAACACGTCGAGTCTCGTGCCGGTGGCCACTGCGAGCGCGCGTTCCCACAGCAGCCGTCCGGCGAGCCGGTATGCGTGCAGCACCGCGGGGAGGGGCACGCCGAGTTCGGCTTTGAATCGGCCCACTACGGTAGCGGGCTGCAGCCGACGCCCGACACCGCCGGAGAGCTGGCCCAGCAGCGAGACGAGGTTGTCGCGGACGACGAAGCCCAGCTCGGCGTCGGTGAGCGCGGTCGATTCCGCGTAGGCGTGGTCCCCGGTCCGGATTCGGCCGACGAGTTCGGCGGTGAGGTCGTCGACCTCCGCGAGCAGCGTGCGCGCCACCGCGGCGGAATCATTCACGGGCGGCTCCGTCAGCGTGGTCATGGATAGATGGTAGGCATTCGCCGGGAATGCGATTGTGCTCTGGCACACATATCCGCCGTGGATCGGTAGGCCCGTGCACATGGTGGCTCGAGCATCCCGCCAGCAGTATCGACTGCGACAGTGACCGGGGTCATAGCGCCCCGATTCGAGAACTGATTTCGAGAGAGGTGCCGACCGTGTACGACTATGTCGTCGTAGGCGCCGGATCCGCTGGATCCGTGCTGGCGAGCCGATTGTCGGAGGACCGGCGGGTCCAGGTCGCGGTGATCGAGGCGGGGCCGCAGGACACGGCGGACGAAATCCATCTGCCGGTCGCATTTCCCTCTCTGTTCAAAAGTCCGCTCGACTGGGATTACGACACCGAGCCCGAAGCCGGGCTGCAATTCCGCCGCGCCTATCTGCCGCGTGGGCGTGTGGTCGGCGGAAGCAGCTCCATGAACGCGATGATCTACATTCGCGGAGCACGTGCCGACTACGACGGGTGGGCTGCGGGCGGCGCCGACGGATGGAGCTACGACGAGGTCCTTCCCTATTTCATGAAGGCCGAGGACAACGAACGCGGCAAAGACGCCTACCACGGCGTCGGCGGGCCGCTGGCGGTGAGCGAAAGCCGATCGCGGCATCCACTGGGCGACGCGTTCCTGCGCGCCGCCGAACAAGCGGGCCACCTCCGCAACGAGGACTTCAACGGGCCCACGCAGCTGGGCGTCGGTCGCTATCAGGTGACACAGCGCAATGGCATGCGGTGCAGCGCCGCCGTCGGTTACCTGCACCCAGCCGCGTCGCGCCCCAATCTGACGGTGATCACCGGCGCGCTCGCCCATCGAGTCGTCATCGAGAACGGCCGCGCGACCGGTGTGGTCATCGGCCGGGACGGGAGCACGGAAGTGATCCAGGCCCGGCGCGAGGTTGTTCTCGCCGCGGGCGCATACGGATCGGCGCATCTGCTGCTGCTGTCGGGTGTCGGCCCGGCCGAACAGCTGTCGGCGTTCGGGGTCGAGGTGGTCCGTGACCTGCCGGTCGGGCGGAACCTGCAAGACCATCTGTCCGTGTTCCTCAACTACCGCACCGATCGCGAATCGCTGATGACCGCACTCACCCCGCAAAACCTCGCTCTGCTCCAGGAAGAAGGGCGCGGCCCGCTGACCTCCAATATCGGCGAGGCAGGGGGCTTCATCGACACCCGCGGCGGTCTCGCCGGGCCCGACATCCAGTTCCACATGGCGCCGGTGCTCTTCCACGGTGAAGGCATGGGGGCCGCGACGGAGCACGGATACGCCTTCGGCCCGTGCCTGATCAACCCGACGAGCCGCGGCGAAGTCACCTTGCGTTCCGCGTCCCCCGGCACGGCGCCACGTATCCACCACAACTATCTCCGGACCGAAGAGGACCGTCAGAGCGTGATCGCCGGCCTGCACAGCGCACTCGGGATCGCCGATCAACCCGCGCTCCGGGAGCTCACTACTGGTGAATTCTCGACCCCGCCAGGCGATTCGGATGCCGAGCTGCTCGATTTCGCGGCTCGGACGGCACAGACCCTGTACCACCCGACGTCGACCTGCGCGATCGGCGCCGTCGTGGACCCGCGATTGCGCGTGCTGGGATTGCGTGGTCTGCGCGTGGCCGACGCGTCGGTCATGCCGTCGGTAGTGCGCGGAAACACCAACGCTCCCACGATCATGATCGGCGAGAAGGCTTCCGACATGGTCCTCGAGGACGCCGAATCGAAAGGAACCGAAGCATGACCTCGACCGTGACGGCAACCGTCGGAGCCGCGGTCTCCGCACTACGGCGTGGTGAAGTCGAATGGGCGCGCACCGCGCTGCCCGCCCGGCGCCGACTGCTGGATCAGATTCATGTCAACACGGCGCGGCATGCGCAGGAATGGGTCGAGACCGCGGCCCGGATCAAGAAACTGACCTCGGATTCGCCCTTGCTGGGTGAGGAGTGGGTGAGCGGACCGTATTCCCTGCTGACCGGGGCTGCCGCGCTCGCGGAATCCCTACTGGCATTGGAGGAGGGGCGCAGCCCGGTCGACGGATACCCGATGCGTCCGGCCCCCGGCGGCCGAACGGCCGTCGAAGTGTTCCCGCACGGAGTATTCGACGCCCTGCTGCTCAACGGATTCCGCGCCGAAGTCTGGTCGCGGCCCGGCGTCGACGCCGAAACCGTTCGCGCACGTGCGGGCCTGGGGCAGCGCACGCCGACGAGCACCGGCGGCATCGGCGTCGTCCTGGGGGCGGGCAACATCTTCTCGATCGCCCCTCTGGACGTGTTGTACCAGCTCTACGCGGACAACAGGGTGGTGGCGCTGAAGCTCAACCCGATAACCGATCCGCTGCTGCCGGTGCTGGAGAAGATCTTCGCTCCGGCGATAGAGCGCGGATTCGTGCGCCTGATCACCGGCGGCCCTGAGGTCGGCGCGGCCTTGGTACACCACCCGGATGTGGACGCCGTCCACATGACCGGCAGCGCGGCGACCCACGACGCCATCGTGTTCGGCACCGGAGCGGAAGCCGAACGAAACAAGGCGGCAGGCACGCCCAGACTCACGAAGCCGATCACCAGCGAACTCGGCGGTGTTTCGCCCACCATCGTGGTGCCGGGCCGATGGTCCAACGCGGACCTGCGCTTCCAAGCCGAGCACCTGGCGACGCAGCGCCTGCACAACAACGGTTACAACTGCATCGCCGCACAGGTGGCGGTGATCTCCGCGGATTGGCCGCAAAAGGAGCGGTTCCTCGCCGAACTCCGTGCGGCTATCGGCCGCGCGCCGCAACGGCCGGACTACTATCCCGGATCCTCGGACCGTGTCGAGGCCGCCCGACAGAGCTACCCGCAGGCGCAGGTGATCGGTGCACGCACCCTCATCGAGGGCCTGACACCGAATCGGCGCGAACCCGCTCTGCACACCGAATACTTCGCCCCGGTGCTCGGCGTGATCGAATTGCCCGGCGGCGACCCTGCCGAGTTCCTGGCGCGGGCGGTGCAGGTATGCAACGACGAGTTCGAGGGCACGCTCGGCGTCAACATCATCGCCCACCCGGCCACCATCAAACAGTTGGGCGACCGATTCGACACGGCCGTCACCGAACTGCGCTACGGCACGATCGCTGTCAACGCCTGGACCGGCCTGGGCTACCTCACCGCCCGCGCGTCGTGGGGCGCCTTCCCGGGGCACTCTCTGACCGATATCCAGAGCGGCATCGGTGTGGTGCACAACTCCTTGCTGATCGCCGAACCGGAACGAACCGTCCTCCGCGGGCCGTTCCGACCCTCGCCTCGGTCGCTGCTGCACGGCGAATTCAGCCTGTCGCCGAAGCCGCCGTGGTTCGTCACCAACCGGACGGGCGCCACGACCTTGCGGCGTTTGACCAACTTCGCCAAGAAGCCCGGCGTCGCCCCGCTCGCGCCGATCTTCGCCTCCGCGCTGCGCGGCTGAAACCCATGAGACCAGCCCGGGTCCGGCGGCAACGCCGGCCCGGGCTCACCACCGCTCCCGTCGGCCGGGCATCCTTCGAGAAAGACGAGCACGCCCGAAGTGCCCAAGACCAGTGTCGGCAAATTCGACAGGAAAGCCCTGCGCGCCCGGTACTCGACAGGCGAACTGGATATCGTCGTCATCGATTCGACCAGCACACAGACGAACTCGGACAGCAGGGCACGTTGAGCCGGCACAGGCTCGCCGACCCGGCTCCGCGCAGTCGCGAACCCATCACCGAAATGGCCGGCACCGCCGGGGTCATGCCCACGTCCGCCGCCGACGTCGCCGCGGGGTCGAACGACCGTCGGCCATGGCGGCATAGGTGAGGGAAGTGACCAGCCCGTACGCAAGATGTGGCACGAGATCACTGAGCCAGTCGGAACGTGTCCATCGGCGCGGATCGGAAACTCCCAAGTTGAGAAGCGACAGCGCCGTGACGGACATGGCCGTGGCGGTATTGACCGTGCTCGCGGCGAGAATCGACGGCTGCCATCTCATGGAACGGGCGAAACCGTAGGCACAGCCGATCGCAACGCCGGTTCCCGTGCCCAGCAGCGCACCCGCGCCGGAGATCCGGCTGCGCCGTTGTTCCTCGTCACCGGGCACCTGCACGCCCAATCGGTCGGTCACGCGCTCGACGCTCTGTTCGGGCGTGCGGCTCGGTGGTCGGCCGCGCGCGATCATGTCGAGGAAGGTGACGGCGTTCAACGCGGTCGTGCCCGCGGCTCCCGCCGCGGCGCCGCAGAGGATCGGCTTCAGCATCGCCACGCACCTCACATCGGCACGATCGTCTTCAGCCAGCCGTCTTCGCGCCGGTCGAACGTCTCGTAGGCCTCGATGACGGAGAGCGGGTCGGCGCGCTGGGTGATGAAGGCGGTCGGATCGATGTCGCCCCGGGCCACCCTGCCCAACAGGCCGGGGACGTAGCGGCGGTGGTTGCAGTTGCCGCCCTGAACGGTGAGATTGCGGTTGACCACTGCGCCGATCGGGAAAGCGTCGAAATTCGGCGGATAGACTCCGATGACGCCGACGCTACCGGCTTTGGCGACTGCCTCGAGTGCCCACCGCGCCGCCAAGCTGGGCGCGTCCCCGGCCAACCACTGCGCGCCCTCGGTCCTGCCCCGCGGGGCCGCCTTCTCGCGCTCGGCTTCCAGCGTCGAATCCGAAACCGGAAGATCCTGTGCGGCCGGTCCGGACTTCGGGCGTTGGGCATCCACACCGACCGCGTCGATCACCCTGTCCACTCCGATACCGCCGGTCAGCTCGCGCACCGTTGCCACCGGATCCTCGGCATTGAAATCGATCGGCTCGGCGTTCTGCGCGCGAGCGGTCGCCAGACGGTCGGCGATACCGTCGACGACCAGCACCCGCGTCGCGCCTCGACGCTTCGCTGCGGCGATCGCGCATTGCCCGACCACGCCCGCACCGAGCACCAGCACCGTGTCGCCTTGCCCGACTTGCGCCAATCGGGCGCCGAACCAGCCGGTCGGCAGCACATCGGAGATCATGATCGCCTGTTCGTCGGACACCGAATCGGGGATTTTCACCAGTGTCGTGGCGGCGAAGGGGATGCGCGCGTAAGCGGCCTGCAGCCCCGCGACGGGGCCTGTGCTCTCCGGTCCGCCGAAGAAGCTGGTTCCCGCCTGCGGCCCGTTCGGGTTGGCGGTGTCGCACTGGGCGAAGTAGCCGGCACGACAGTAGGAGCAGGTCCCGCATGCGATGGTCGAGCACACTACGACCCGATCGCCCTGGCGGAAACCGCGCACCGCCGCCCCGGTCTCCTCCACCACTCCGACAGCCTCGTGCCCGAGCACTGTTCCCGGCTGCATGCCCGGCATCGTGCCGCGCACGAGATGGAGATCGGTACCGCAGATAGCCGAGGTCGTGATCCGCACAAGCGCATCGGTCGGTTCCACTATTTTGGGATCATCGACTTCGTCGAGCCGGATATCTCCCACGTCGTGCCACACCACTGCCTTCATCGAAGCACCCTCCTCGCCGTCGACTTGCAGACCGCACACCCCTCCGCTTGCCGCGCGATGCGGAGATCATCACGACGGCTGGAGTGGGTCGTGTCCGAGCGACATCAGATGCCTGCGCCAGTCGTCTCTGCCCGCGCGCGGCTCGCGCTCTGCTTCCGCACCGCGCGCCGCGGTGATTTCGTCCACGGCCCGGCGCATCACCGCGATGTCGTCGGCATCGAGGTCGGTACGACGTTTGCCGAGAACCGCAAGGATGTGCCGACCGATCTCCGGCCCCGCGCGCTCGGGTTCCGTTTCGGTGCCGGTGTCGGCGCCTTCGGTGCGCAGCCAGTCGCGCAACTGCCGGGACGACATATTGACCAGGCGGTGGAATTCCTCCCATAGCTCGTCGTCGATGACGGTTTCGGCCATGGCTTCACCTCCAGTCGGTTGTCCCGGCGGACGCGTGGCGACTACCCGGGCCTGGGTCGGCCAAACCACCGTTCGGAGCGCATTCCGAATGCACTCGCGGGTCCGGGTTCGTGGACGCCGAGGCGGGTACGCGCCGGATGTGTATGGCATTGATCTCAGAGAAATAGCGCAACGGCGGGGCCCGTTCGTATCGCTCTGCGTCGACGCCTCGCACAACACCGAAGACGCCGAGCAGCAAAAAGCGTTACGGTGGCGCTCGATCCGCGAGCAATTGGCCGCCCAAGACGTTCCCGGGAAGGCGCTGACGCTTCTCGACGACGCGATCAGCAAAGTCAGGGCGGAGCAAGGGCGTGCAGGCCGCGTGCTGATCGCCGATTCGGACAGCGTCCTCGTCGATCACATGCTCGCCGAGCCGCCCGCACGCGAGACAGTGCGGGTGTCGGCGCTTCCGTTCCTGTTGCCTCTCATCGAGCAGCAGTCCCGTGAGGTGCCGCATGTGATCGCGTTCGTCGACCGTGTCGGCGGCGATCTGTACGGCGTCGACGAGGACGGGAACCTGATCGAGATGACCGCCGAAGGCATCACGCATCCGGTGCACAAGGTCCGTCACGGCGGAGGGTGGGCACACCTTTCGATGCAGCGCCGGGTAGAGGAAGCGGTCCGCCGGAACGTCGTGGAGGTCGCCACGGCGGTCCGCGATCTCGCGGATCGCGTCGGAGCGCGGGTCATCGTGCTGGTCGGTGAGGTCAGCGCCCGCGCGGCGCTGGCAAAGGCACTCGATTCGCCGACCGCTCGGATCGTCGAGGTCGAGGCCGGTGCCCGGGCCGCGGGTGCGGACTCCGCCGCACTGGAGGCGCAGGTACAGCAAGCGGTGCGGACGCAGGCACGGCAGCACCAGGGCCAGGTCGTCGAGCAACTGAATACCGCGCGGGGCAGGGCCGACGGCCTGGCCGTCGAGGGGCTGCCCGAGACGGTCTCGGCGCTGCTGGGGGCGAATGTCGATACTTTGCTGATCGATCCGGACACCGTGGGGGACCGATCCGTCGAACTCGATCCGGAATTGCTTCGCGGCGTCACCGCGGCGCAGTGGATCGATGATGCGAAATCGTCCCGCGCCTACCGCGCGGACGAAGCGTTGCCGGTGGTCACATTGCTGCAGGGTGGCTCGATCGTGCCCGTCGAAGGTGCTGTCGTACCCCGGGAAGGGGTCGCCACACTTTTGCGCCACCGCTAGCGCGCCGGTATCCAGCAACCGCAACAGGAGGACTCTCAATGACCGTGTCAAGCCGCAGCAGTCGTCGGGGCGGGTGTGTCGAGGCTGAATTCACGTCCGTCGCGCAGCAGTGCCCACAGCACG
>NZ_JBSGCA010000093.1:1513-13713 GCF_053601535.1 Nocardia sp. NPDC004718 | reverse complement strand
ACCGGCACCACCTCCACCGGCAGCATCACCGGCAACAGGTCCACGATCAACCCGACACCCGGTTACCGAGGCAACCTACTTGGACGAGGCACTAGTTCGCGACGTACACCGCACGAAACGGTGCCAGCCGCGTCGAACGCGGCGCATTCGTTGCTGCAAGCAAGCGGTGGATCGCCAGGAGTTCCGAAGCAGGATCTCGTGCCGCAGGCGTTCGAAACGGCTCTGGGCCCGCCGCTCCCGGATACGTGCCGGGCGGAATGTAGGTAATCCCGATCCTGTTGGCGCAAAGCGTTGCAGCGCTGTGGATATCATTTCTGGGTCGTTGTCGCACCGCAGCACCTTCGGGACACCCCGGGTGACGAACACCCGGGCGAGTTCGGCGACGAGTTTCTCGCCGGTGATGGAATGTTCCACCAGATGCAGCAGCGGCTCGCGGGTGGGTTCATCGACCATCGACGCGATCTTCACCGGATTCCCTAACCCTGTGATACGTGGGTTTTTCCGATCCCGACCGGCCCATAAAGGATCGCCGACTCCCCCGGGCGCCAGCCACCGCAACGCGGCCAGGTCTCGGATCTGGGCCGCAGGCAGCTTCGGGCTGGCCGCGTAGTCGAATTCTTCAAGGCTGTGTTGCTGTTCGAATTGGGCGCGACGGATCCGCCGAGCGATCGACTGGGAATCATGGCGGGCGATCTCGTCGTGACACAGCACCTGCAGGAACTCGATATGACCGAGACCCCCGGCGCGAGCCTGAGCCAGCCTCGATTCGAGAGTTTGCAGCATCCCGGACAGCTTCAGCTGCCGCAATGCTTGTTCGAGCGCGACATCGACGATCATGCCGACACCCCCTCGCCCTGTTCTACGTCACCATGGCCGTCCTGATCGGGAGGCGATGCGGCGGTGTCCGTCTCGGCGTTCATCGTCGCCCGGACGGCCGCGATGCTGTTCAGGTTGGCAGGGCCCACGTTGCCGGATGGCCGCGAAGGACCGTGCAGGAACGCCGAAGCCCTGCGTCGCCGTTCGACGGCCGCAGCGGGTCGGCTTCCAGGATGCCCTTGCTCGTCCGATACGACGGATTGCCGACGGCGATTGCTTTAGCGTACGCCTTGTCAAGATCGGTGTAGCTGACATCGCCGCTGGTTGAGGATGATGTTTTCCTCGTCGATCAGAACCCGCGGTGCTGCTGGGCTATCTTCTTCGCCTCGGCTCGTTCGCATCCGAACCCCTGGTGCTCGTGTTCCGCGAGCTTTTCGGGTTCGAGGATCTCGAAGTAGCCGCGATCGGAGTAGATATGCCTTGGCATGTCCGGACCGGTCGCGGCGAGCGCCTGCATCGTATCGAGGAACTCGCGATGCCAGTTCTTCCCAGCGCTCACGGCCATGTCGCCGTCGTGGAGCCACTTCGGCACCGCAGCGAATCGTTTCACGGTCCTGCTCTCCAGGAACCAGGTCAGGGTCACCACAGTGCCGGTTTCTTCGTACCAACCTAGGAACTCTACTCCGGGTGCCAATTGTCGGAAAGTGGGGTATTGGATAGCGTGGCGCCCTGCATGTGGGCCTGCGATTAGTTGGTATTCGATGAAATCTGGTCCGGTGAACCACGGTTCGAATACCCATCCGTTGGAGAGGAAGAGACGAAGGTGGTTTCCTACGATGGAGTTCAACATGGGGCGGTGGGGTGCGGTCGCCCTGACGGTGGCCGTTCCCCTGCCTCCTTTCGAGCTGGCACTGCGAACAATGATCGCGATTATCATGGCACTCTTATCGACGGTTGGCACATGCTGGGCAACCGCCGTAGGGATTGTGTGTGGGGGGCCGAAAATCCTGCGGAGTCGTCATTCGTTGAGGCTTCCCGGTGACCGGCATCCACAACCGGCAAACGGGTCGCACGCTGCGATGGGAGCCCATCGATCACAGGCGATACATCGGGCGAACGGTGCCGAACTGGACAAGAGCATGTCCGGAGATCGCGCGAAGCCGGATACACCGGACCGGACGCTCGCGCATGGTGAAACACTATTGCGCGTGAGGGATTGCGACGACATTTTTAAATCTGGGCGATACACATCGGTTAATTTCATCAGATCGGTTGCCTTACGTACGGTGAGGCTTGCGCCGCTCCGCGGGCAGCTAATTTACGCCACCCGCAGCCCGCCCGCCGTCACGAACGGTATTCCATGTAGCACAGTGAAGTGCTTGCGTTTAATGTTCGGGGCGGTCTCGCGGTAGCGTTGGGCTCAGGCCTTCGAAGTTTTACGTCTCGTGTTCTGATCACGGCAGGGTTGAACACTTCATGCACCAGTACAGTTGAATGGTTTGAAAACTCTATTTCATATATTCGCGCTGGGGCGGCGGCGGGAAAATAGCCGAAAGGCTTACACGTCACGCCGATAAGCAGGATTCGCCTTCGTTCGAAGATGCCCAGCTGGCGGGTATGGATGCCGAATGGCATCCCTGGTGGTGGAATCAGCAGAGATTCATCCCTTTCTCGGTAGGTGATGAAGTTTTCGCTGACAATTTCGCCTGCCGCGGCTCGTAATCTTGTGTGCCGCACCTTGAGCGCCGACTCTTCCGAACCCTGGAGAACTCCGCGAAATATCTTTGCTTCCCGAGCATCGACGATACGCGATGGCAGCACATCTGCGAAGATCTTCGATCCGGTGATCTGCCGCAGAAGAAGGGTGGTGGAACCGTCGCCATGCAGCAACATCCGTGCAACCATGGGCAGGTTGCTTCGCGTCCTGATCTCAGGATAGATGGAAGATCCCGCAAGCAATCCTGTAGACGTACAATATCTACCCTTTGATTCGGCAATTCGAACATTAAAAATATCGGCTACCAGTGAGAGGATGTATTTAAGTTGTAGTGCGAGCCTGCTGCTGAAGGCCATGGGTGGATCTACCTCGACCGCGTTATGGATTTACCCAACTATGTGACTAGATTTGATTCGGCGTGCCGATATTCTTCGTATCGCGCTCTTCACGCCTCGAAAACGAACTCGAAGCTGCAATTTATAGAATAGGTTTCTTTTTTTTGCATCTACCGTGGATCTTGTTGAGTCGATGAATTGTTGCGATCAGCGCGTGGGTCGAAGTTGCCTGCTTTTAGTTGTGTGGGTAGCGTGAACTGAATGCTTTCGGTGGTTGTGACATGTTCGCGGATCTGGGTTGGGCCGCGGGAGATCAACGCCTCGATGACGCGTTGTACCTGCTCGGGTGGGGCTGACGCGCCGGCGGTGACGCCGATGGTGGTGGCTGTGTGCAGCCAGGTGGGATCGATGTCTTCAGGGCCGTCGATCAGGTAACCGGGCGTGTTGTTGCGGTGAGCCACCTCGACCAGGCGCCGAGAGTTGGAGGAGTTGTGTGAGCCGACGACCAGCAGCACATCACAGTCGTCGATGATTGCGCGTACTGCGTTCTGTCGGTTGGTAGCGGCGTAGCAGATATCGTCTGATCCAGGTCCGTTCAGCGTCGGAAAGCGAGCGTGCAGAGCGGTGATTATTTCGGCCGTCTCATCGGTGGCCAGCGTCGTCTGTGTAACGTATGACACCGCAGCGTCAGCGGGCAGGTCCAGGGTGGCGACTTCCTCTACTGATTGGATCAGGGTGGTCGCGGATGGCGCAACACCGAGTGTGCCTTCGGTTTCCTCGTGCCCGGCATGCCCGATCAGTATGACGGTTTCGCCGCGAGCGGCGAAACGAGCTGTTTCGGCGTGAACTTTCGCCACGAGTGGGCAGGTGGCATCGACGACCGATAGACCACGTCCCGCGGCTTCGGCTCGCACTGCGGGTGATACGCCGTGTGCGGAGAATACGAGTACGGCACCTTCGGGAGGTGGATTCGGGATCTGGTCGATCTCCTCGACGAACACCGCACCACGAGCTTGCAGATCGGCCACCACATGGACATTGTGTACGATTTGTTTGCGTACGAAAACCGGACCGTCTTGATGGTCCAGGAGGCGTTCGACGGTTTCGATGGCTCGTTGCACGCCCGCACAGAACGACCGTGGTGATGCCAGCAGTATCGTCGTAGGCTTCCTGAGATCCGTGTCCGTCAGGACCTTCGCGTGTGGTTTGGCGGTCATGACGGCTTGCTCGCTCGATGATTTCGGATGGCGCGACCCTGCGGACTGTTCAGGTCACCTATCCAATGGTGATGCGTCAGGGTCGTTGCCGAATGCTGGTACTTTCTATGCATATTCATGGGGATACCTCCGCGTCCGTCCGGATATCGTTGGAGCTGTTGCCAGAAGGTTGGGCGTTTGCGGAGCGGGCGGCGGCACGCATGGTCAGCTTGTGTGGTCGCAGCGTGGTGGCGACAGCGGCGCGCGGTTGGCGTCCAGGAAGATGAGTCAGTCGCCAGCGCGAGACGATTGTAGCGAGGATGAGTGTTGTTTCGGCGATGCCGTAATCGTCGCCGATGCATTTGCGGGCGCCGCTGCCGAAGGGGATCAGGGCACCGGGCGCCGGTGGAGCGTCACGTTGCCATCGGTCGGGGTCGAAGATCTCGGGGTCCGAGTAGAGGTCGGGGCGGTGGTGCATCATGTACGGGCTGACCGCGATGTTGGATCCGGCGGGCACAAGGTGGGGGCCGAGGCGGGTGTCGGCGGTCGCCACACGGGTGAGGAGCCAAACCGGTGGCCGAATGCGTAGTGTTTCGGTGATGATCGCACCTGCGAGCTCCAGTTGTGGAAGGTCGGCGTAGGCGGGGGTTCTACCCTGAAGCACTGTGTCTACTTCGGTGTGCAGGCGGCGCTCGATGTCGGGATGTTGACCGAGCAGGCTCAAAGCCCAGGCGATCGTGGCGGCAGGTGACTCGGTTCCGGCGCCGAAGAAATTGATTACCTCGTGGGTGATTTCGTCTTCACCGAGCGCGTCGCTAGTTCCCGTGTCGTAAGCTTCCATTATTCGGGATAACAGATCGGTGTGGGCGGAGGCGCTGGCCCGGCGGTCAGCGACGATGCTGGCCATGGCGGAAAGCAGACGGGCGTGAGCTCGGCGGTAACGACGAGCCTCCATCGTGGGCAGCCGACCGAGCAGCTGCGGCATGACCATTCGGCGGTAGGTGCCGCGTAGGAAGGTTTCCAGATCTTCGAGTAACCGCTCGGTTGTCGAGCCAGAAAGATAGGTGTCGGAGAACATGGTCGCCAGCAGCGTTCTCGACGTGATGGTTTGCATCTGCCGCAGGACGTCGATGAGTTGACCCGTGCGCCATGCATCCGTGACCTCTGTGATTTGTGCCGTCATGACAGGTGCGTAAGACGGAAGCCGCGCGGAGTGGAACGCCGGTTGCAGCAGACGCCGCCTGGGCCGGTGGCCATCATGGGACACGATGCCAAGGCCCTCGCCGAACAGCACACGAAGCCGATCGACAAGGGGGCCGCCCTTGTCGAAGATTCGGTCGTTACGCAAAACCTGATGGCTCATCATCGGGTCGCAGACGACCAGCACCTCGCTAAGGCCGAGCCTGATCCGCACAAGATCGCCACTTTCCGGCAACGCTTGCAAAAATGCGAGAGGGTCACGCAGTAGAGGAACAAGATGTCCGAGGAACGGCAAAGCACCGGGTGCGGCGGGAATGGAATTAGATACGCTCATGGTTTGTTCCTGTCAGCAGCAGTCGCCGCAATTGCGGGTGTCCATACGACGGTGATGGGATGAAGGACAGTCTCATGCCTACTCATCGGTCTCTGCACACTGCGCTTCGCGCAAGCGTCAGCAAGTCGCTGGTTGCCCACCGATCGGGCAGCGCCCGGATCGCCGCGCGGGCGCGCTGACTGGCACATTGCTCGGTCCAAGACCTAGTATCGGTCAAGTCGAGCAATCCGCGAGCTTGATCCACCTCGGCAGGGGTCAGGACAACTTTGGATTCGTAGAGGGCCCGGAGTTTGTTCGCGGCATCGGTTCCCGATGTGAGCACCTTGATGACAGGCAAGGTCTGCTTGCGGCGCGCCAGATCGCTGCCGACCGGCTTGCCGGTCACCTGCGGATCACCCCAAATGCCGATGACGTCATCGGTGAATTGAAATGCCAGTCCCAGGTCACGACCGAAGGAGTCCATCACTGACACCATGTGTGCATCGGCGCCGGCGCATAGTGCTCCGACAGCACAGGCGCACCCGATCAGCGCACCGGTCTTGCCTCTCGCCATTTGTATGTAGTCGTCAATGTGGATCCCCGGATGAGTCTCGAACGCGCAGTCCTGATGCTGACCAGCGCACATCTGCAGGACCGCAGTCTCCAGCCGCTCGGTCGCGGCGGCTGCCGCCGATATGGGCAGTGCTGCTGCAAGCTCGCGAATTGCCAGGGCATGCAGAGCATTACCCAACAGAACCGCTTCGTTGACACCCCACACTGCCCACGCACTGGGCCGCCCCCGCCGAGTGGAATCCCCGTCGATGATGTCATCGTGGACTAAACTGAAGTTGTGGACCAGTTCGATGGCAACTGCGGCACGTAATGCGCTGACCCCCGCACCACCGAAAGCATTTGCTGCCGCTATCAGCAGAGCTGCTCGTAAAGACTTCCCAGACGCTCCTGCCACGGGACCACCTGTAGCATCCCACCATCCGAAATGATAGCCCGCCATGAGACATAGCGGCTCGGGAAGAGATGCAACCGCCTCTCGCAATAAAGGTTCAATCTGAGCGCGCGTCCGCTCCAACATTTGGACGCCGTCTGCACATACTTCCGATGCAAAGGTGTTCAATATATCCGACCGCATGTCTCGCACATTTCACCAGTCTTACGAATCCACCGCTGCGATCATTTTCTCGACTGCCCGCCGAGCGGTTGCCAGAGGCGTGATACAGAATTCTCGAGCTGGCCCATCCCGTAACGCTGAGACATATTGGTCGGCGCCTGTCAGTGCCGGGTCGAGATAAGTGAGCATCTGGTCGAGATCCCATCCGTCTGGCCAGAATACGACCTCGCGCTGCCGGTCCGTATCTTTATCACAAATTATGTTCACGATTTGAAGAGCTCTGCCGTAGGCAACGGCGTGCGTCCGGTTTGTCGACGTGCCGTCGTACCACGCCCACAGGTCGCTCAGAAGCAAGGTGAGCGTGCTGCCGACGGCGTAGGTGTAGCGGCTCAAATCCGTCGCTGTAGCTATGCGGAAACCACCTTCGGCCCAGTCGGCCATGCGGGCGGCCATTACCGAGAACGTATCGATGATTCTAGGTGCGATGCTGGAAGGGGCAAGCGTGCTCCACTCCGACAGCCTTAAACTGACTTCCGGTAGTATCGAGGAATATTCTCGGAATGCATCATCGAAACTCAACCGGCTCGGTGTTTCCTCCCATCGGGAGGCTATAGCACGCAGCATCCGCGCTTTGGCAATACTATCCAGGTCCGGGTGGTCTTCGATCTCATCGACACCCCGCATGCACAGATACGCGCACGCGGTCGCTTCGGCGAGTTCACCGGGCATCGACATAATGGGCTGATACCACGTCACACTGTACTGACGAATGATAGCGTACGCCTCGGGTGCGATCACCATATTACGTGTCCGATCCATTCTCGACGGTAGCCGGGTTGTCATCACCGAACTCTTCGGTGCCACAGTATCTTCGGCTGTATTCATAATATTTCTGATCACCGGCCACGAAGTAGTCGAGATCATTGAGATATGACCGCAATGGCTCATCGGCGTTCTGGCGTAGAGAAGCGCTCAGCTCCTGATAATGACGGGTTTGATCGCGGTGAAGTTCGGCGGCGGCGTCAAGAGCTTGCTGTGCGGACAATCGGTTGTGGTGCGCCAGAATTGCGACCAAATTCATCGGTATCGAGCGGATCGACAGCTCACGCTCGAACGCCATCACATCGTTCGTGTAGCCAAAGATGTCATCCACCAGGGCGTTCAAGCGCTGAACCTCGGGCTGCGACCATCGCGACTCGGTCAAATCATAGCCACCGCACATCTCCAACAGCACTGCCAAAAATGTGCCAGCACCCGAATTGTAGCGACGAATTGTACAGTAGTCGGCGAGTGACGGCACCACGTTAGCGCGTACATAGATTGATTCCCAGGCGTTCGCCAACACCTGCAGTGAGATGCCATGACGAAATCGGGTCATCTGCGATGAACTCAATACCTGGCGCAATCGGACCATCACGTCCTGCCAAGCGAGCTGATACGCATCCGCGCCATCCAGCTCTTGCCCGGGGTCATCTGCGACGCGCTGGACTACGGCCATATTGTGGGCAGCAGTGGCAGGATCGCCCAGCTCGGTGGGCCGCTCGAATCCGGCCTCATCGTACTGGCAATACCACCACACAATATCCGAAGCAATCTGAACTCTGTCCACATCGCCGCGCCGATACATCAATCCCACAAGCATATCCCACCTTGCTTGCTCGGATCGCCGGACTTCCCTGTCGCTGGCTAGAATTCCGAATTCGGCCAGCCATGCTCGTGTCCGCGAAGCCAGCACCTCCCGGTGCGGGTGGACATCGGAGGGGAAAGGGCAGAATAGATCGGGAATCACGATGGATTCGCGCGGACGAACAGAATCCCGTAGGGCATCGAAGTGCATGAGCGTTACCAAGTATCCATATCTCGGTAGAAAGTATGCGAATATCGTTAGGACATATACGGGCCAATGGTTGGTCGCCAGTAGGAGCCCAACATCCAATGGCGGGGTCAATGGAGATTTACCATAGGGATCTTGGTTACCGCTACTGGAAGCCTTGACGTAGCTCGTGCGAATAACTACGCGTGGCCGATCAGTGATAGTTGCACCCCTCAGCAGACCAGAACATCGGCGGCTTCGGGGTTACGCCACGGGCGCGGTAGACCCTGTCGAATGACTCCGGGTACGGATACCGACAATTTCGGAACGGGCTGTGTTTATTTATTCATACCCGGTCGCGACCTGTGGGAAAATTTGGATCGCTGCTCGAAGAGGCAGAACTCGGCGCGCGCGAATCAACACGTCTGCGCCCGCTTTCCGGCCAAAGCGGACTTAGTCATTCGAACCCTCACAATCTTGACTAGCCGAAAGGTAGCGGGAACCATAGACCGATATATAGAACAATATTAACCAGCCTAGGGGTGGCCACTTGTGCGCAAACTCATATCGACAGGCATCGCGGCGCTGGGGTCCGCCTTCGAAGCTGGTTGGGATGCCGCGCTTGGTGCGGAGACGGCCGCGGTGGGCATCGGGCGGCACGGGCTGCGTTACCCCGCGATCGGCCACTATCCACGACGGCAGGAATCACTGTCACGATTTCCAGGCGCAGTCACCAGAAAGTCCACCGCCCAGGCGCTGGCCGGTATCCGGATGCCACGTCCGGCTCGGGGGTCGGCCATGGACGCGGCCGCGGCGGGTGTTGGCCGACAAGGGCTATTCGACTCGCGTGATCCGCGAGCACCTTCGGGGGCGTGGTCTCACTGCCACGATTCCCGAACGCAGCGATCAGCAGGCCGACCATCGCCGACGGGGCAGTGCTGCAGGTCGCCCACCGACCTTCGATCCGACCGCGTATCGGCGCCGCAACGTGGTCGAACGCTGCTTCAACCGCCTCGAGCAGTACCGGGCCATCGCGACCCGATACGACACAAGACCGCGATCTCCTACCGAGGCATGCTCGACCTGGCCACCCTGCTCATATGGCTTTGAGGACGGACCCTAGGAGAAGGTTTGGCGCGGGGCGTCGAGCATCCCCGGCTGTGGGCGCATGCGCCGTGGGCTACCGCGCGCAATCGCGCGTCCGTTGCTACACTCTTCTCCGGCTCTAGCGCCATCTAGGCCATTCAGTTCTGAACCGTCAGCAGCGTCGCAACTTTGGCCCTTCGGGCCAGGCGATCAGTCCACCGACGACGAACCTTCAGAATTCTCACATCTATCCCAGGAGTTGCTATGGTGCACGACCCTCATGTTGTGGTTATAGGCGGAGGACCGGCAGGGTCGACCACCGCGGCTCTTCTCGCGGGAGCTGGGATCCGTGTCACCCTGCTGGAGAAAGAAGTGTTTCCGCGTTATCATATCGGCGAATCTCTCCTGGCATCGGTGTTGTCGACATTGCGTTTGTCCGGGGCCTACGACAAAGTCGCTGCGCACGGTTTCCAGGTGAAACGGGGTGCCCACTTCCTGTGGAAAACGGACGCCTGGCTGCTGAACTGGTCTGAACTAGTCGATGCCGAAGCATGGTCTTGGCAGGTCGATCGTGCCGAATTCGACAAGATTCTGCTGGACAACGCTGCGGAGCAGGGGGCGCGGGTCATCGAGCAGGCCACCGTCAAGCAAGTCATTTTCAACGACCAGGGTCGCCCGACCGGGGTGGAGTGGCTGCGGGCCGGTGACGACACCGTCCATACCACCGAGTGCGACTTCCTGGTCGACGCATCGGGACGCGCCGGGATCCTTGCCAAACACTTCAACATGCGTCGAATGCACGAGGGCTTCCGCAACCTCGGCATCTGGTCGTACTGGAGAGGTGCTCATCTTCATCCCGATAGTCCTGAGGGTGCCATCAACGTCGTGTCCACTCCGGAGGGCGGCTGGTTCTGGCACATCCCCTTGGCCGGCGGCAAGTTCAGCGTCGGCTATGTGGTCTCCACGAAAGTCGCCGCCGAGCGGGTTCGTAGACACAAGTCTCCGGAAGCCTTTTATCACGCCATTATCGGTGAGAGTCCGGAGATGCAACAGTTACTCGCCGGGGCAGAACAAATCTCTGGTGTACGCACAGAGCAGGACTACTCATATGTTTCCGACCGCCTCTGCGGCCCAGGTTACGCTCTGGTCGGTGACTCCGCTTTGTTCCTCGATCCGCTACTGTCCACCGGTGTGCACCTGGCCACCTTCGGAGGCCTCACCGCTGCCGCGTCCATCGCGAGCTACCTACGCGATGAGATGGACGAAGCCCAAGCGCTGGCGTTCCACGAATACGTATATCGGCGAGCCTATGAACGGTTCCTGAGCCTGGTCTCACGCATGTACAAAGACTACATCGGCTCCGAGGAATATTTCGAGCACGCCGCGACCCTCACCGAAGAGCGCGAGACAGACAGCCACGCACAATCCTTCACGATGATCATGGCCGGAATCACCGATGTCCACGAATCGCACGGCACCCAAGCCCGCACCGCCACCGCGACCATCCTCGATGAGGCCGTCGGCTACCACGCGGACAACGACGAGCGAGCCAACACAGAGTACATGGGCGCCATCGATATGGCGCCGGTCTGGAATCTCTGGCGCGACCCACTGGGCGCAGACACAACAATGGGTGATCTACGCATCACCACCGCACCACTCGGGCTGACCGCCGCACCCCGCACAGAAGACGAAAAGACCGCAGTAGTGCGCCCTGTACGACCTCCGATCACCGCAAAAGCCGCCGCCGCCGACTGAGCAGTCCGCGTCGGTCGGACCCACGACCGACGCCGGGAGTGTGTGATCTGCGGCTCGGCTCACTTCCAGTGGTGGCCCGTGCCAGCAGGATCCGGTGTTGCAGTAGCTCGAAGCTGGCCCGGCCATACATTTGTCGCTGATCAGTTTCGTCTTCGTGTTCAGGCCCCTCTATCGGGCCGTTGCTGTATTCCGTGGTCAGGCCGGCGACCGCCGCGTCGTGATCGGGGTCGTGGCCGCGCAGGAGCGGGTCGAGTTCGGTCAGCCCGGCCTCGCGGACCTGTGTCATCCAGCCGTCCAGATCGCCGCCGCGGCGTCGGGCCAGGATCGAGACGTCACCGACGACGAGCCGACCAGGTCCGTCATCTCAGGGCAGGCGCAGACAAGTTCGTCCAGGTGAGCCCGGCGCCCGGCGGATAGAGGTGAAGTCACTGACCTGGGAGCGGGGAAAGGAGACGTCAGCACACAACACGCGCCCGAGAATGACGCTCGGATGGCGCACCCCGGCCGAAGCGATGGAACATCACCTACGATCGCTCCAACAGCGAAGCGTTGCGTCGACCAATTGAATCCGCCGGTCGAGCCACGGTCGGAATGATGGACCAGCTGCCCGTCACGGACATCGCGGGTCCACACCGCGTATTCGAGAGCACCGAGTACCAGTTCGGTGTCGCACCGGTCCAGACACTTCCAGCCGGCCGACATATCGCGTCGAAGACCCCAAGTCAGTCAGTCGATGGGTCTTCCCCCCCCCCGGCGCGGGGCGCGGGGCGCCGGGGCGGGGGGGGGGGGGCGAACCTGGCCCCGCACATCGGTCTGCGGACCAGACGGGCGGCTGCGTGC
>NZ_JBSGCA010000093.1:0-1503 GCF_053601535.1 Nocardia sp. NPDC004718 | reverse complement strand
CCCCATTTTTGCCTTTTCTCCCCCACTTTATTTTGTCGTTGGGGCTTCCCCCCCCCCCCCCCCCGGGGGGGGGGGAAGAGAGAGATGCAAACCCACATCCTCTCTGTCAGTCGAGGTCCCAGCTGGCCTCGGGGCGTGGGCGTGAAATGCTCTCCACGCCTGCCAGACTCGTTCCTCAACGTATCGGGTGTTGAAGCGCAGTACTTCTCGGACGTTGTTCACGGTCGCGCCGCTGCTGAGGGCTCGTTGAGCATGGATGAGGAAGGTATCGCCCAGAGTTTGATAGTGGATGTCGATATTCATCGTGGCGAATACTCTTTCGCGGATGGTGAGAGTATCCGGATCGGAGGGGGTGCGCATTCGGGACTGGAGATCGCGGTATTCCAGGAAGTGTGGATCCAGCTGTACCAAGGGGGTCCGCACTGGGTCCGGCAGCTGCGACGTCGCAGCGTCGGGTCCGGTGGTCAGCAGTTCGCCGAGTAGTTCCGTGATATTCGAGAGCGGCAGGCCCAGAGCCGTTTCGAACGCCCGCTGCACGAGATCCCGCTTCGGAACATCCTGGCGATCAACCGCATGCTTGCAGCAACGAATGCGCCGCGTTCGACGCGTGCCAGCGGACGCCGGATAATGGCTCAGGCACAAACTTGGTGATCTTGCCGGGGGTGGTGGTCAACTGAGGAGCACGAAGCGTCGCAGGAGATCGAAGTTGGCCCGGCCAAAGCACCTGCGCTTGATCGCCTTCAATCGGCAGACCGCGCCCTCGACGGCTCCGCTGCTCCATTCGAGGGTGAGTCCGTTGCGGACTGCGTCGTAGTCCTTGAGCAGACCGGCGGCGAATCCTTGAAGCTGGGAGATGTCACTGGCTTGGGCTGCAGCGATCCAGGCGTTGAGGTGCTGGCCCCGACGGTGGCGCAGCATCCCGCCGAAGTCGCTGACCAGCTGATCGACGCCGCGCAGGACCGGGCATCGATCCAGGATCCGGGCCAGGTCGGCTCGTTCGGCCTCGGTGCGCTGGTGTGCCGGACGGATGATCCAGCCGGTTTGTGCCTGAGCCAGATCCCGATGACCGTTGACAGACGCGGCTGCGCCGCTTCGTGCGGTGTACATCGCGAACTAGAAATCGCCTCGACAGTAGCGATCGTGTCTGGAGATGACGAGCTCGCAACCTCGGGATCGGCCTCGCTCCCGCAGTGCGACGCCTGATCGTTTTGGTAGCCGCCGACCTGGCCGGAGCCGAATCCGACTTCGCGCAGTTTGTGGAATCCGGCGGAGTCTGAGAAGAATTGACCGTAATGGTCCGGTCGTGTGCGTGGAAATAAGCGGCCGTCCGGTTCATGATCGAGGGCGAATAATTAGCACATCTGGTCACTGATTGGCTAGAAGTTTCTTCCCGCTACGAGTCCGTTTGTAGTCTGGTGTGCGCAAACATTTCTCGTGACGAGCATGTTCAGATCACGCGCAAACACCGGATGGGCCACAAACGGGACATCTCGGCATACTTCA
>NZ_JBSGCA010000092.1:0-14155 GCF_053601535.1 Nocardia sp. NPDC004718 | reverse complement strand
TCCAGCCCCGCCACCCGCTGCGCCCAATACTCCTTGTCGGAGGCGAAGCGGGAACTCTCCCGATAGGCGATCTCCTGCTCGTACAGCGTGTGCAGATCGACGGCCTTGGCGGGCGCCGCCGCCGTGCCGTTCAGGATTGCCGTGTAATGCTCGGCGACCCGGCTCAGGTTGGTCATTGCACCGAAGCCGTCGAGCGCGATGTGATGGGAACGCAGGTACCAGAACCAGCGGTCGTCGGCGAGTTGCAGACCCGCGATCCGCATCAGCCGATCCTCGGTGAGGCTCAGCGGGCGGCTGTATTCAGCGCGCATCCACGCCATTGCGGCAGCCTCCGGGTCGGCCTCACCGCGCAGGTCCACGTAGTAGACCTTGTCACTGTCCGGGATGCTGTAGTCGATGTACTGATACGGCTGGCCGTCGCGCTCGATGATACGCAGGAAGCCCGAGCCGAGTTCGTTGGAGGCCCGGATCAGGGCTTCGCGAAGCACCTCCAGGTCGAGCGCACCGTGCAGGTCCACGTACTGCGCGATGTTGATCGGCACCTGCGGGTCGACATGCTGCGCGTACCAGATGCCCAGCTGAGCGGGAGACAACGGGAACGCACCCGACAGGTCGGGTGCCACCTCAGACCCAGCGTGTGCCCGTTCGCCACCAGTTTCGCCGTTTCCGCCGAAATCCAGCCGGTTCAACCGTAACCTCGCTTCCGGAACACCACGCAAGCGCTCCCCGACCACAAATGAGTAATTCTCGGCCGATCCGGGAAATACCCAGATCTACTAATAATGCATTATGTTCAGACGATTTCATGCAGCCGAAGCGCTACCGTCAAACTTATTTATCCCCGGTCGCTAAGTTCGCCACTCATGACTTCCGCAAGCAGCGACACGAGTCCTAGTTTGATATAATTATCTATATAAGCAGTCGTGAATAAGTGTCGGCTAACTCGCGATAGCTCCGCACCGCGATTGTGCCACACCCTCCGCGCGAACGGATAGCGTGCGAGTTGCTCTCTAAGCAGTGCGTCGATGATCTTTCGGCCCCATCCGATCATCTCTTCCTCATCACAAAGATCCAGGTACTCAAAAAGTTCTGGAATCATTCGCAGCCCACTATCACCGGCCAACGCGGTCGTCAAGTCACCTTCCGCCGCTACCCAAAATGCCGGAATGCCGTCCACCTCCCGCTCACCAAGTAGGCCATGGCCGCCAGGATCCCTGTTGACCACTCGCCCTCGAGGACGAAAAGGATCGGAAATGAGCGCACACCCAATGACACCTGAATCCGAGCCAGCCAGGCCAGCCCCCGCCGCGAAATCGCCGACGACTGCAGCCCCTTGCGCATAACCAGCAATTATTACCGGATCAGGAGATTTGGCGATTTCACGAGCAAGCGCAGCGCGACCCTCCAAACTACCTCCCGAATAACAAACCATCCGCGGAGCGAACCGTGTGGGGTCAAGCGCATCAGAAAATGCTTCGGTCACCACATGATCGCATGCAGACCATGAGGCACCGACGATAAGAACATCCACGAGCGGCCAGTTACGCAGTGGCCTTGTCTGCATTAATCATACTCCCACTCCCCGAGGGGCTTCCAGCAACCCTTGCGCCCAAACACACCAGCCACTGGTTTAGCCAGCGCCTCATCACGTTACGAAAACCGCAACTCTCCGCATAGAAAAAATATAACCTAATCGATTTTGTGGGAGCATCGCCTGCCTCTTGTAGATGGCAGCTGCCTTCAGCGGATCTCGCTGTACACCCAGCTCTCGGTGGTGCGGCGATTCCTCAAGTACCATGCACGAGGGCCGGCGTGGGTCACCAGCGGCGAAGCTGCGGTGGCCCAGGTCCAATTCAGACCGGCCTCCAGGCCGTGTGATGCCAGCCCGCCAGCGTCGAAATACGCCGGCCAGGCCAGCACGGCGCATCAGCCGAATCACTTCTGCGCCCCTCCGAGACTGCGACCGAGCAGCAGCCCGGCCGCACTACACGACACGGGAGACACGATGCGGACTTCGGTGATCGAGGCGGTGAGCTCACAATCAGCGCAGGCACGCGCGGCCTAGTGCCTCGTCAAGCAACCTTGGGTAGGTAATCGGGTCGCCGGATCTTGGAGTTGACGGCGAAGTCACGTTTGGGTTGGGCGTGCTGGTTGTGCCAGCGGATGTAGGCGCCGATCGCGGCGTCCTGTTCGTCATGGCTGCGGTGATCGGTCCCGTTCAACGCGAAGTGGCGTAGAGCCGCGAATTCGGCTTCGATCCAGTTCAACCACGATGAATAGGTCGGCAGGAATACCAGTTCCACGTCGTTGACCGCGGCCCAGGCGCGGACCTCGGCTCGCTTGTGCGGGGAGAAGTTGTCGAGGATGACGTAGAGCCTTTCGCCAGGCCAGCGCCTCCGCAGTGACTTCAGCAACGACAGGAACTCCTGCCATCGCTTACGATCCCGGATCCGATAGTGGAGCTTGCCGGTCGACAGATCCAGAGCGCCGAGCAGGTGCCGCACGCCCTGGGTGCGCCGGTAGGTCGCCGGCAACCGTTTCGGACTCCGGCGAGGAACCAGCCACGACCAGCGCGGGGTTGCAGGGTGAGCGGCCCGAACTCGTCCACACAGACCACCCGCCCACCGGTGGGCCGGTGGTCGTAGAGATCCAGAACCCGGTTCATCTTCACGGTGAACTCGGGATCGGCCCCGGCTTTCCAGGTCTTGACCGCCTGCCACGACACCCCCTCGGCCTCGAGGATCTGGCGCAGAGTTTCGCGGCTGATCTCAGCGATTCCGTTGCCGATCACTACTTCGCGCAGTTTCGACAGGCTCCATGTCGAGAACGGCCAACCCAGATCACGCGGGCAGCACCGGGCGATTGCCAGGTCGATCCGACGGATCGGTCGTCAATCCTCACGTTGTCCCCGCTTTCGGTCGGCTTCACTGTCTTCCGAGATAGTGTTCCGGTAGCCGCCGAATTGGCCGAACCGGCATGCTAGTGCCTCGTCCAAGTAGGTTGCCTCGGTAACCGGGTGTCGGGTTGATCGTGGACCTGTTGCCGGTGATGCTGCCGGTGGAGGTGGTGCCGGTGGCCCGGAAGCCGGAAGTGTCTGTGCGAGCGGTGACCCCAGAGGAGGGGCGGCGGTTGCAGAAGATCACCAAGACGAGCAAGCAACCGGTCAGGATGCGACGAGCGATCGTGGTGATGGCCTCGGCCCAGCGGCAGCCGGTTCCCGCAATCGCTCGGTTGATGCAGGTGAGCGAAGCGTACGTGCGGCAGGTGATCCACGAGTTCAACGAACGGGGGTTCGACGCACTGGACCAAAATGGAGCGCGGGCAGGCCGAGGGAGGTCGATCGAGCGACGCGTGAGCGCATCGCCTGCAGCGGCGCGTCGATGATGCTGGTCTGATCGTGGCCGACACCGTCTCAGAGGCGTTGCGGTCGACCAAAGGCAAGGTGCAGGGTGGAACTGCGAACCACCGGTGCGCGGGGAGGCCGCCAGCTGCACGCCGTCGTTCGCGACACCGCACCACCCCGCCACGATCGGGGTGCCGGTAAGGACCGTGTCACCGGCCGCAAGTCACGCAACATGTTCACCTGCATGGATGGCTGGATAGCAAATTCCTATAGCCATGTGTTTCCTTGAGGCTGGTGCCGATAGGCGCAGGTGCTCTTCGGGCGGTGAGACATCGGTACGTCGATACTGACGAGTCGAACAGTGGACGGCTGCAACGCGCCTTAGATGGTGCCTCACCATCTGATTCGGCTGGAAGGCTCGATGTCGATCGTGCTGTGGCGCATACCACCTATTTCGGCGGCGGGCGGCGTCACACCGACGCGGGTGTGTGGGATTGGATGCGTGCGCAATTGCCCGATTGGCCTGTCCGTCCTGGATCCGGTAGAGACTCGGGTTCAGGCCACCTCGGCTGAGATGGTCTGTTGATGGTAGAGGTGTTCGTATTCGGTCGGCGGTAGGTATCCGATCGCCGAGTGGAGGCGTGGGTGTTTTACCAGTGCACCCACGATGCCGTTTCCCGTTCGAGTTCTGCCCGGCCGGTGAAAGGCGGGTGCCGGTCGATCAGCTCGGTTTTGTAAAGCCCGATCACCGGTTCCATGAGGGCATTATCGAGGGCATCGCCGACGCTGCCGATAGACCCGGCGATACCCGAGCCTCGCAGCGTTTCGGTGAAAGCCAGCGACGTATATCGACTTCCGGCGTCGGCGTGATGGACCGAACCTGTTGCGGTGAAACGGAAATCGGCCCTCTGGCGGGTGGACAACGCTTGCTCGAGCACCGAGGTCACCAACGGTGTCGTCTTACTGGTCATCACCCGCCAGCCGAGGACGCGGCGTGAGTACACGTCGACGCAGAACGCGGTGTAGCAGAACCCGGCCAGTGTCGGGCAGTAGGTGAAATCGGCGACCCACCACTGATCCCGCCGAACCGGTTGCGACCAGGCCCGCCCGATCAGGTCCGGGTGTCGCGCGGGCCGGTCGCGGTCGCGTTCTGTGGTGATCGTGGTGCGCCGCCCGCGCACGACCCCGTCGATCCCGGCCAGCCGCATCAGCCGCGCGACCTGGTCGCGGCCGAGGTTGTGGCCGGCGCGGCAGGCGGCGCGCCAGAGTTTGCGTATACCGTAGACGCGCCGGTTGGCCGTCCACAGGTCGAACAACGCGTCGGCCGCGTGTGCATCAGCCCAGACCGCAGCGCTGATGCCGCGCTTCTTCGCGGCGTAGTAGCCGGACGGCGCGATCTGCAGCCCGTGCCCGGTGAGCACACGGCAGATCGGGTCGACCCCGAACCGGTGGCGGTGAGCGTCGATGGAGTCGACGATCACCGCAGTCGGCGGTCGACCTCCGCCGCCGCGAATAACGCGCTCGCCGTCCGCAAAATATCGTTGGCCCTTCGCAATTCGGCCACCTCGCGGCGCAGCGCCTTCAGCTCCTCGGACTCCGACTCCGACACCGACGCCGGCACCGGATCGTCGGCTGGTTGTTCGGTCTTCTCGACCCAGTTCCGCAGCGTCGCCGGCTTGATATCCAGCAACGCGCCCACATGCCTGCGCGCCGCGGCCATCGACTCGCCCTGCTCGCGGATCCGGTCCTGGTACATACGCACTGCTCGAGCACGAGTCTCCTCGTCGAACTTCTGTGGTGCACCCATGACTGACAGTCTCCCTTGCTAAAACGGGAGCCTCCAACCAGTCCAGGACGGTTCAGTACGGTTATTGCCCACGAAAAGTCCACCTCCTAAAACGAGCTCAGCTACACCTCTAACCGGTTGTTTCGAGCATTTCGACCGAACAGCCCCCGAATCGACCGATGCCATGTACTGGTCGTTCATCCTCTTGCCGTGCCAGCCAAATCGCGTGCGCAGCCACTGCCCGAGAGGGTGGCGACGGTGGCCGGGGGCGCCCTCGTAGGCCTCATCGAGAGTGGCCTTTCCCGACGTACGGAGAGCTGGCTGCCAGCCTGCCACTACGTACGTCCTTTCACCCTCCAGACCGTCGGGGACTATCTCGCTAACCTTGCCTTTGTGCGCGGCGGGGTTCTCCGGACCCGTTACCCGAACGGACAGAGGATGTGTACAGACTACCAATTATTTTTTCGATCTTGTCACTTGGCGATCACCCAGCCTATGGTGGTAATTAATTTGTCCACGGCCCTATATTGGTTCCGGCTAGCCGCAGATCGACATACACGGCCCTATTCTTGCTTCCCATAGCTTGCTCCCGGACAATTTGATTGTCCGGGGTTCGGTAATATCGTTCTGCCGTATCAAACAGATCCCTGGAAAGCCTGTACGCAATGTATCTACGAGTGTCCTCATCGGCTTTAGAGAATCTTTCCGGAGTTACGACACGCTGGAAGTCATCGAACGTCGTGTAGGTTCGTCGCACCGTGTCCCAGACCAATGGATCGGTTTCCCAAGCCGCATCGCTGCGGTGGCGCATGGGGCGGGGGGTGAGGCGGTGGAAAAGTGCTGCGGATTCTGCAAATTGGGCATTGTGGGCGTTTCGCTCGGCGACGCCGTATGGTCGGGAGTTTTCGGCCAGGTCCAAGGCAGCGGCAACTCGTTTCAGCGGACCGTATTCCATCGGGTTGTCTTCGGCGGCCTGTGTGGTCCGGGCATGGGCCTCTGCAGCCCATCTTCGAATTTCCTTGGGAAAATGGGCGGTGGCGAGGGCTCCCATGGCGTCTGCGCGGTCGGCACCGAGATTGAGGACGGTCGTCATCGCTGCCGCAGCGCTTCGCGCGTTGATGCCGTCGAATTCGTACACGGAAGCCCTGGCGGCTGCATCGTGCGCATTTTTTCCCAAGGTGAGTCGCGCCATCCAGCTCCCGGCGGCCCGCCGCGGTACGTTTCCTCGAAGGAGTTCATAATTCAGGTAATTCATTTCTTGCATGCGGTTCGAGTAGTACGTCAGCGGCGATGGGCGGCCGAACACGAAAGACGCCACGGGGTTCGCGTTGAATTCGGCGACATTGCGGAGGGCCGTTCCCATGGCTCGGCCTGGTGACAGCGAATAGCGCAGGCTCGCCTCGCCGATCCCGGTGGATGGGCCGCCAGCCGAGGCTGGCCTACCTTCGATCGCCGCACGAATCTTTTGGGCGATCCGACTCTGGGCTCCGAGCAGGTTGAGATCGAGGCGCCGCAGCAGTGTAAAGCCCGCGATCAGCACGACCCCGCCGACGAAGATAGCGGCCATGCCGCTGTCCGGTGCCGATCTGAAGATATGGTCCAGCACAAGGGTGTAGCAACTGAGGAAGGTAGTGTAGACCACCAGAGTTCCAGCATCGCCGACCATGTCGACCAGGTTGCGCACCAGGAATGCCTGAGTGGGGCCGTATATGAACCCCCCTGCGGCGAAACCGAAAATGGCGAGGATCGCGTGGAAGATCGACGAGAGTGCTGCGAGGAAGATCTTGATCGAAAGGTAGGACATGAACAGCAAAAGGATTGTGCCGAAAATAAGAAGTGTCAGCCCGGTGCCGACTTGCCCCGCGCTCGGATTCATGATCTTGGCATGGGCGTAAGCGTCGCCGCAGTCGCGCATACCGCGCGTGACCTGGGATTCACTGCCCGCCAGGATCCCGGACGACCAGGCCACGCGACATCTCGGCGAATCGTCGATGACGTGACCGAAATTCCATATCTGCAGCGGATGTCGAGCGAAATTGTCGGCCAAGGTGCTATTTAAATCGGCGACAATGGATTTCGGTTCCGGGCTGGGGTCGCCGTTGAGTCCCGCCGCGACCGAGATCCCGACGTCGCGACTCTGGGCTAGCAGGCCGTTCGACGACAGCGCAGCGGCCAACGGATGTGCCAGATAACCGACGCCAGCCACGGCGACCACCAGCATGAACACGACTTGTAGTGCGGCCTTGGCGTGGTACCCGTGAACGATGAACCATGCAACGAAGAATGCGCCGATCGAGGCCGCCACGGTCAGCATGATCGGGGTGGCGATTTGATCTCGCAGGCCGTCGGCGAGTGCGTTCAGCGGTGTGCTGAGCCAGTCGAGCCAGCGAAAGCTCACCGCGAAGCCGGTCAGCCAGATCGCACTGATTACGATGACCATGAATACCGTGAAAAGCAGTTCTAGGACACTCGCAAGCACCGCGTCCCGGGGGTTGAGAATGCTGCCTTCGGTGGCGAACAGGTAGTGTGACAAAGGAATTCCAGACGAATCGCGGACATTTGTCCAGGCCACTCCGTCGATTGCGGACGTGCTCCTACCGCTGGTAAGCGTGTCCGGCCGCCCGACGGCAGCACCGCCCGACAAAGGCACGATCACCAGCAGAATGAGTAAGGTGATTACGAGGCGGGCGGTCATGCGTCCTGAGCGGATGGCGATCATCCAGATCCGACATCGTCCGAGTACGGCCTGCGGGGACCAGCGCATCGGATCCCATGCCTTGCGCAAGCGAAGACGGGAATCCGGATCGAGTCTCGGCAAGAACTGTCGCATGCGACTTCACACCTTCGCGCGGTTGAGATTTCAGGCTACAAATCCGGTTACGTCACCATTGACACACCCATTTAACGTCCCGCTAGTTGTCGGCTCAATGTACCGCGGCGTAACGCCCACTTTCGGGCCGTGGGTCAGATGACTGCGACACGGCCTGAATGACCTATGAGCGCGCGACCCGCAACCTTGTCAGCCCCAACACCGCATGGCAGCACCCTGCGGAATTACTCCTCAAGAACGACTGCTGGCAGCTGCTGCATCGTTGCCTGACCAACAACGCAACCTCCCTTGACATTCGAGCAGTCATGGCGGTTCTCGGCCCGCGAAACCTGCAAGTCTCGCCCCTGGCGAAGGTAGAGGTCGTTGCCCTGCAATGGATCTCGTTATATCGAACTGCTGTCAGTTGTCGGCGTGCTGTGTCACCATCCGGTTCGGAGGCGCTGCACCGACATCCGGGTGAGTGCTTCCGTCCACCAAAAGTGAAGCCAGGGAGGGTTTCTCGTGGTCGCATACATCTATGCGTTCCAGCTCGGCGGTGAAGACCTGTTCAAGGTCGGCAAGACGAGCAACAGTCTCGAACTTCGGCGCAACCTGCTGTAGACCGGTTGCCAGCATCTGTTGACCTTGTTCGACCGCATCGAACTAGAGTCGAGCGCGGACGCTCTGGCCGGTGAGAACCTCGTCAAGCAGCGCTACGCGGACCGGCTCGTTCGCCCGCGCAGCGAGATCTTCCGATTCACCCCGCAGAAGATGCGCGAGGTGATGGCGGTGGTGCGGGAGTTCGTCGAGCAGCAGCTTCCGCTGCAGCGTGCCGCCGAAACCGCGGCAGCAGAACTCAACGACCTCACCCCGACCCCGGAGGTGTTGCCGGCGACCGAGGAGCTGAAACGAACCAATGAGCGGTTGCGTGAGCTGTACCTGGACACGGCCCGGTTGGACAACCAAATCAAAGACGTCGACGCCGAGATCGCACGCCTGGAAGCGACGGTGAAGATCGCGATCGGGTCGGCCAGCGGCATCGAGGGCATTGCGACCTGGACGATGGGGCAAATCACGGGGGAAGTTCAACCCTGACCTGCTCAAGGCCGCCGAGCCGGAACTGTTCGACAAGTACATGGTCCCGCAGTTCGACGCCGCAAGGTTCCGCACCGACCACCGCAAGGCCTACAGCACTACATGGAGACCACACCGGTCCGCCAATTCCAGCTCCTCAACGACGACCAGCCCCCTGTAGCTGGGCACAGAAGTTGCACGAGAAGGACAAGGGGTGTCGAAGTGACAGATACGCACAATCATGTGCGGGGTTCCGGCGCCGAGGTCGGGCTCGCTGTGGCTACCGCGGAGACTCGTCGACCAGCCGAGGCGGTGAGGGCGGGCAGGAACGGTCTGCAGGTCGCCGCGGAACTCGGGCGCAGCGAACTTGCGGTACGCGCCCGTTGCCACATGCTGCTGCCGCCGCATGTGCAGGGTGAACGCAACGCCAAACGGCTGGCTCTGGAGCTGCTAGGGATCGAGCTGCACAACAACCCCGGCTACGACTGGGAACAGCGACTGCGCGCCCACGCTCAAGCAGAAGACAAGCTCTACTGGAGCGAAGCCATGGACGACGCGCTGCTTGAACCGTCACGGGTAGGAGACCAGCTTCGGTTGCGGTCTAGCGCACAAACCGCGCCCACGCCAGCTCATCAGGATGGTCACCCGATAAGCCGGAACACCGGTGTCCGGCTTCCGCACCCCCCGCACCTGGTCTCCCGATGAGTGAATCCGAGACGTGGTGGCGGGAAGAACATCCACACCGCACGGCTGGTGCAATTTCCCCAGGTCAGAGAGGAGAACAACATTGCACGACCCAGATTCGGACGGCAGTCGGCGAGGCAGTGGCGCACCTGCTAGGTTCGCGGGCATGCCTGCTCGCGATGACAAGACCGTCGGCCTCGTACTGGTCACCTACCCAGAGCGCAGAGGACCTGCCGCCGTTCCTGGAGTCACTACCGGCTGCAGTGGAGCCCTACACACTTGATGTCGTCGGCGTCGACAACACCTCCACCGGCACCAGCGCCGGCCTCGTCGAAGCATTCGGCGGCACGGTCATGCACCGCCCGTCCGGACCGGCGAGCCAGCCTCGGCGCTCACGGTCTGACATGAGGGCTTTCGCCCAAGATCGGGGCAGGAGTCACCAGGCAGGGTCGGTGAACGGTGCCTGACTTCTCCGGCACCAAGCCTGTGGATAGGCCTACCCACAGCCCTGTTTTGATCAGGTGTCCGTGACCGCCGATGCACCGTTCACCTATAAGTACGTATTGATCATTTCTCAATGGAGAGACCCGGGGAGCTGTCAAGGGCCGGACACGCTTTTCCTTCGGCGGCTATCCGAGCGGCCAGGTTTCGAACGCACCGTTCGCCGTGCAGTTGATGTCGGTCTCGATCATTTGATGAATATCGTTGCTGTTACGTCTTCGGCGACGACTCACAGCTGACCGATGAAATTCGACAACGTCGACGGGCAGGGGGAGGTTTCCGATATCGGCGAACCGGATAGCACCTTCGCAATCGCGAATAGGCAGAGCGCAGTTCGCATTCCAGATGCTTGGCGAGAATGGAACGTCGAGCCAACCCTGCGTGATCGCCATCTGGACAGCCTGTGCGGTTCGGCCACTGGCGGCTAACAGGGACTTATCCAAAATCGCTCTAGCTTCTGCGGTGATTAGATCTTCTTCAAATCGGTCCGACTCCGAGAGCGCTGGCCGCGGTTTGAGGCGTTCATATCGACAGATTTCTTTGACCATGGCAAGGCTGACGCAATTGTCTTCTGCAGTTGGTATTCTCTGCCCCTCGACTTCAGTCTTTAGCATAAGCCGCACGGCTTCACTTGCCGCTGCAGAAGTCGCGGATCCCTGAAGCAGTTGCCTAGCCTTGGTTCGCGATCGCGGAAAAGGCCCCATGTATTGGTGCCATACCACATTTACCACCACATCTGCATGACCACGTTCAGACAGGTACCTCTGCGCGAGATTTCGAAGGACACGGACAGCCGCCAAGTCCTGGGCCCGGTGCCCCTGCTCGGCGTAGCCGAGGCTAACAGCTTTGACTCCGCATTCAGCGGCCAGAAGCGCTTCGAAAATATTGACTACTACCGCGATGCTGGGTGGCACGAGGCAGGCGGTGAGCACACCAAAGAATTCACGGTCAATCGCTATTGCATGCTCCGTTTTGTAGTAGCCTGCCAGCTCATCGACATACTTCCAGAGTTCAAGAGCTTCGTGGATTGGATAGTTGCGAAAGTACGGGAGGTTGTAGGAGATAGGTCCGCCCTCGAACGCACTGATGCCGGCGGCGAAGGAAATTTCGGCAAGCAGTCGAGGATCTCGGGTGCTGTGCCGTACTTGCAGAGGTGTTTGTTGGAATTGGTCGGCAAGGGCTGCTAGGGCGTCGACGCCGTGATTCACCGCGGGGTATCCGTTGAGGAGTGAAGAGTTACGATGTGGGAGGTTTGGATCTTTCAGGATCCGTTGGATGTCGTCGTAACGGTTGTTTCGGGTCAGCGAGTCGATCTGAAATGATAGGACATCGGCGTCCGCGCGGTCCAGTTTAGCAAACAGGTCACGTTGGTTGTCGTGATCCGAGACTCCGCTGCGTGGCTGGATCAGGATCTCATTTCTTTGCTGAGCCAATGCCTGTGTGTCAGAGAGTTTTGCATGCGCAGCCAGTCGCGAGGCATTGAGGTAAAGATCATTCGCCGCACTGCCAGATGCCCATGATGCCAGCACTTCCTCACGCGTCTCTGGTGTTAGCGCTTGGGGTAACAGTCTTCGCGTTGGTAGGCGTGACGTCGATACGTCCGCCCCCATGTGTCCGTGACACGATTGGCCGATCGGTGAGCGTTTCTCGAGGTCCTTTGACAAAATCTCGATCACGATGTCAGTGTCGGTGTATCCGTGGAAGACGCGGTCGAAGCCGAGTTCATGCAAAGTCTGTATCGTCGCTTTGTCGTCGTCGAGTGACGGATAGCCGCCCAGATACCAGAGCCGGTCCGAAACACCGAATTCGGTTTGGTCGTTGCGGAGAGTATCGAGGTAGTAGGCGGCGTGGCCGTCCATATTGCTGATCAGCGCAGCATCCGCTTTCAGTGCGCGGCGGCATACTTCCGCTGAATCGTTCTGAGCGCCGAGGAATATCACCGTGAATCCGTGTCGCCGCAATCCGCGCTGGAGGACTGTAAGGCCCACGAAGTGGGCATCCCCTCCAACCCCGGCAAGTAGTATCGACCATCTACCTACTTCTGACGGAGCCATGTGATTCCTACCGATACAGTGTCATTGCTGGTTCCAGTTGCGAGTAGCTCAACCAGACGTCGACGGGAAGACCGCTCTCGAAATGCTGTACGAGATCGATGTATGTGTGGCCCGCCCACCACGTGGCGAGCATTGCGACGACGTCATAGTCCTGCGTCCCGCAGCGACTGCGACTACCGCGCCCGGCCCTACGGTCCCGTTGACCCGACCCGCCAGGTGAGCAAGGCGTCCCATGAGTTGCGAGTAGGTGATCGACTGCTCGCCATGAATCATCGCAGGAACATCGGGGTGACCCATGGCGACGCTGCGAACGATCATCCCGAGGAAGGACGACATTCAGCTCGTCTCAGCAGCGGCGGGCGGCCTTGTTTGAGTCCACGCCAGGCGACTCGCGTCATACGAGCCGTAGATCCGCAGCAACCGACGCCTATTTCGCCTCTCGGTGAATGCCCGTCTGCCGTGCACGTACTGATGGTTGTTCCAAATTACGAATTCACCACGTTCCAGCTGGTGGGCGTCTTGATTCAACTCATCGGCTGCGAACGAGTCGATCGCATCGAGCAGGAGTTGGTAGTGGTCGGGCGGCTGCTGGGTAACCAGTCGCCAGCCCGATTCAACATATTTCCGCACATAGTTCACCCTTAGCTGTCCGTCGACCTCATCAAGCAGCGACCACCATTGCCGTGGTGCCGAGTCATCGACTGTAGCGAATGGATGAGCCATGGCGGCTATGGGCAACAGATCCGCGTAGTGGCTGGCGAGATGGTCTTTTAGAGCATGAGCATCGACAAAGACGGTTTCGCCTCCCTCATCCGCCCTGGACAAGCACAGCAATACTCCAAATTCCGGAGGTCGAGAGAGAAGTGTGCCGTCGGTGTGCAACCCTCCGGAGTCAGCCGTAGCGGAATAATGACTTGCGGCGCTCTCGCCGTCTCGTACTTGTACGTGGTAGACCAGCTCCCCCGTGTCGTACTGGGGGATCGGAGCCATCAGCGCAGTAACCAGATTCCATGTCGCCACCGACAGTTGGTGATCGGAAAACTGCACTGGCAGCCGAACCACGAGGCTACCGAGCTCGTCAAGAACCGCGGCGATCTTCACTGCCTGACCAGCGGAGGTCGCTACTGGTACAGGCGAACATGGCCAGGCCGTGGCATCGCAGCTCTCAGCGACATCCCGTCCCAGCAGTTCCTTTGCATTCTCGAACGAAATTACCTTCATGAACTTCCGATCTTGACGAGCGTGTACGCAGACGAGGTAGACAGCACCCCCGTGTCCCAGGCGATCTCACCAACTGGGCGGCGGGCGGTTGTCTGGATGAGTGCCTCGTCCAGAGAGATTGCCTCCGGCATCCAAGTGTTGTCAACGGACATTGAGACTTACGTGTCCGTCCGCTTAGCCTGCCCAGTCACCAACATATCCGGCATGGGGGAATTCTTTATGATCGTGATCGCGCCGGCGACTCTGACTGTCACAAAAGCGTATGCTACACAAAGAATCACCTCGGCGAGCGCAATGCCGGCACCGCCTCGAAAGATGCCGATTTCCCGGTCTCATCAACCGCCGCGTGAGCTGGCGACGCACTCACCGCGCACAGATAGCCATACCGAGTCCTTGTCATACCACCGACTCCTTCGACATCCACGGTGTTCGCCCGAGCAGGCGATCACCGAAACGGCAGGTCGGACATTAGATAGATGAAGCAGAAATAGCTTGAACAAAATGCACCGCCCGCGCCCCGCCCCTAGGACCACGTCTCATGTGGCGCGTTTCGTCCGCTTCTTGAAGCAGGTCAGCGTCGCGGCGAGAGTGAGGAACGCGAGGAAGTGTGTGGATTTGCGGTCGTAGCGGATGTTGAGCCGGTGGTAGCCGGTGAGCCAGGAGATGGTGGGTTCGATTACCCA
>NZ_JBSGCA010000091.1:0-15003 GCF_053601535.1 Nocardia sp. NPDC004718 | reverse complement strand
CCGGCGCCCGTGGCGCGCGGCGGCCGGGCCGGCCGCGTTTGGGGGGGGGGGGGGGGGGCCCCCCCCCCCCCCGCCTGGGGGGGGGGGGGGGGCGGGGGGGGGCCCCCAACCGCCCCCCCCCCGGCTGCTGTTCCGGGCGGCCTTTCGTGCCGTTTGTGCCGAGCCGATCGACGGCAGCGATCCGAGCCTGCCGAAGTCGATCCGCTCGATGTTCTTGCCGGGGCCGGACAGGTCTGGGCGCGGTCTCTTCGGTCGCCGACGCCCCGGGTCGCTTACCCGGCGGCCGCGTACCGCGCGCGACTCACCGGCAACCCGATGCGGGGTTCTTCGATCTCAAACCTCGCCTTTACGCCGCAATTCAGTGATTTAGATCACATGCTGAGAATTTGCTGATTCCCGACAATTCACCGATATCCCAGGCACAATCTGCGGTGTCGCTGCTGTTACCCAGGTGATCTCCGGGGCGGCAGTTTCTCTTTTCGGCGTGTCCCACTTGGAATTTGGCCGTGCTGGGAATGTGACCGGCGCGGGTGGCCGCGGCTCCGTATCGGAGGCCGTTGCCGATGCCATGTATTAGCCAGGCTGCCGATCGGCGGCCAGTCAACCGCGCCCATGGAAGGGGCGAGCACGTGCCGAGAAAATCGTTGCACCGCATCGCACTCGGATTCCTGCTCTCGATCATCGCGATCCTCCTGTTCGCCGGACCCACCTGGGCCGACACCGGCAGCGCCTCCGGCAGCGGGCCGGGCAGCGCGTCGTTCGGCTCGGCGGGCAGCGGCAGTTCCTCGTCCGGCAGCGCCAGCGGCTCGGCCGACCTGCCGATACCCAGTGTGTTCGGCGTCGGCGCGCTGGCAGCGGCGACGACGCAGATCGGCAAGCCTTACGAATGGGGTGGGACCGGCCCCGACAGTTGGGACTGCTCGGGCCTCGTGCAGTGGGCGTACCGTCAGGTCGGCGTGAGCCTTCCACGGACCACTTGGCAGCAGGCGAAGGTGGGCGCGCCCGTCCCGCGGGGCTCGCTGTCGCTCGGCGACGTGATCGTGCTGAACAGCGATGGCTCGCACGTCGGTATCTACGCCGGAAACGGCCGGGTGCTCAACGCGTACGGTCAGGGCGTGCCGGTCGGCTTCACGCCGCTGGACGAATTCGACATCTACGCCATCCGTCGCTTCTGAGCGCACCGAGCGCGGTTACTCCGGCGCTGAAACGGCCCCGACCCGAGAATTCGGGTCGGGGCCGTGGCGACTCGGCCGAACGTCATGGGCGCCCGGCCCACCGGTCGGAGCGGTGCCAGCCGCGTGGAACCGGGCCGGTGTGCCGACGCCGGGAGCCACTGCGGTCACCGTCCGGTGTGCGGGAGCCGCGATATGGCCCGGAAGTGCGCTAGTCGCCGAGACCGTCGGCGAGGGTGCGCAGCAGCGGTCCGTACTGCTGATGGGCCAGCGCCGAGGCGAATTGCGCCACCAGGTAGTCGGCCGGGTTACCGGTGTCGTACCACCGTCCGCGGATCACCTGGCCGAAGACCGGACTGTTCGCCGCGTGCACGTTGATCGCGTCGGTGAGGTACACCTCGCCGGTGCGGTGTTCGTACCACGCTTCGGTCTGCCTGCGCAGTTCTTCGATGATGCCGGGGGTGACGACGTAGCCGCCGATCGCGGCGAAGGACGACGGCGCGTCCTTCGGCTTCGGCTTCTCGCGCAGGCCGGTGATGCGCAGCAGGCCGTTGCCGTGGTCGTCGGCGACCACCGGCACGCCGTAGCGCTGCGACTCGGCGGGATCCATCGGCATCAGCGCGAGGACGGGGGCTCCGGTGGCCTCGTAGGCGTCGATGAGCTGCTGAGCTCGGGGCACCTCGGCGACGAACACGTCGTCCGGCCACAGCACCAGCATGGGCTCGTCGCCGAGGTTGCGGGCGGCGTTGAGCACCGGGGTGCCGTTGCCGTACGGCCCGTGCTGGTCGAGGTAGGTGATGTGGCCGAGCCGGGACAGCTCGCCGACCTCCTCGACGGCGTCGGCGAAGGCGGTCTTGCCGTCCGCGCGCAGCTGGGCGACCAGCGCGGGATTGGGTCGGAAATGGTCCTGGATCAGTGATTTTCCGCTGCTGACCACGATGGTGATGTCGGTGATGCCCGAAGCGACCAGCTCGCGGACCGTGTGCTCGATCACCGGCTTGTCGCCGACCGGCAGCATCTCCTTGGGGATGGCCTTGGTCAGCGGAAGCAGCCGGGAGCCGATACCGGCGGCCGGGATGACGGCCTTGCGGATATTCATGGGTCCGATCATCACATATCGGACCGTGGGTCAGGCCCCGTCCCCGCGGCACGTCGGCGGTTATTTCGAGACCGCCCGGTACTTGTTCCGGCACGGAAAAGCGCAGATCAAAGCCGTCGCGGCGAGGGCAGGCGATCGCCGGGGGCCAGACGGAGGCGGCCCCGATACCGGCAGGTAACCAGCAGCTAGCGCACAGCCACCTGACAGCGTCACCGCCCGCTCCGAACTGTCGGTGGACGGGCGTACATTGCAGCCGTGCGTACCGAGAAGCCGAGCGTCGAGCGCTCGGTCGCGCCCTCGACCGGGGTCGGGACCACTCGCGCCGAAAGCTCGGCGGGTCGGCGGGCGCCGGTGCTCACCGACGCGGACAGCGCCGCTCGTCGCTGGGTTCTGCACATCGACATGGACGCGTTCTTCGCCTCGGTCGAGCAGCTGACCCGGCCGACGCTGCGGGGCAGGCCGGTGCTGGTCGGCGGGACCGGCGGGCGCGGCGTCGTCGCCGGAGCCAGTTACGAGGCGCGCGTGTTCGGGGCCCGGTCGGCGATGCCGATGCATCAGGCGCGCCGGTTGGTCGGCGTCACGGCGGTGGTGGTGCCGCCGCGCGGCGCCGTCTACGGCGTGGTGAGCGGGCAGGTCTTCGACGCGTTGCGCAGCCGGATCCCGGTGCTGGAGACGCTGTCGTTCGACGAGGCGTTCGGCGAACCGGCCGAGCTGGCCGGCGCCACGGTCGCCCAGGTGCACGCGTTCTGCGCGGACTTGCGCGCGGTGGTGCGGGAACGGACCGGGTTGACCGCCTCGGTGGGCGCGGGCACCGGAAAACAGCTGGCCAAGATCGCCTCCGGCTTGGCCAAACCCGATGGGATCCGGGTGATCTCGCCGGTCGAGCAGCCGCGGCTGCTGGCGGGTCTGCCGGTGCGCAAGTTGTGGGGCATCGGCCCGGTCGCGGAGAGCCGGTTGCGCTCGCTGGGCATCGAGACCGTGGGCGCCTTCGCCGCGCTGCCGGAATCGGAGGCGATGTCGATTCTCGGCGGCAGCGTCGGCGCCGCGCTGCACCGGCTGGCGCGCGGCATCGATGACCGTCCGGTCGCCGAACGCACCGAGGCGAAGCAGATCAGCGCCGAGACAACCTACGAAACCGACATCGTCAGCCTCGAGCAACTGCGTCCGGCCATCGAGGACATGGCCGCCGCGGCGCACCGGCGCCTGACCGGTGACGGGCGCGCCGCGCGCACGGTGGTGCTCAAATTGAAGAAGTCCGATATGAGCATCGTCACCCGCTCCTACACCCTGCCCTACGCCACCGAGGACCTGGCCACTCTCGCCGCCGCCGCGCAGCGGTCGGCGCTCGACCCGCGGGAGCTGGGCCCGATCCGCCTCGTCGGCGTCGGCTACGGCGGTCTGTCGACCGTCCGTCAGGAATCCCTGTTCCCCGAACTGGATCGCGCTCCGGTCGCCGAGATCGCCTCGGTGCCAACGGATCCCGAGCCGGCCGCCGCCGACCTCGGCGATGCCGCGGGCACCGCGCCGGTCCTGCCGGTCGCCCTCTGGCATCCCGGCATGGATGTGTCGCATCCCGAGCACGGTCACGGCTGGGTGCAGGGCGCCGGGCTCGGCGTGGTGACCGTCCGCTTCGAAACCCGTTCCACCGGTCCGGGTCCCGCGCGCACCTTCGCCGCCGACGATGCCGCCCTTACCCGTGCCGATCCGCTGGACAGTCTGCTGTGACGGCCGGGGCCCGCGGCTCGACATCGCCGGGCCGGACGCGTACGTTCGCTGCCGACGACCATCGCCGGTCCGGTGTGGATCCGGGTGACGCCACCCGGGGCCGGTAGCCTGGGACCTCGTGCAGCGCCGCCGGTTCGGGGGCGGCTGCCATGGTGGAACACGACACGGACCTCTCGAACGCAAAGGACGAGCAGTTGAAGCTTCGTAAGACTGGACGCATCGCGATCGCCGGACTGGCCATCGTCGCCGCGCTTGGCCTGACCGCCTGTGGTGGCGACGACAAGGACAGCAAGCCCGCCGCCAAGACGTCGACCAGCGCCAAGGCGTCGGCGACCGCGAGCGCGAACCTGCCGCCGGTCCCGACCCCCGCGGAGCTGAACACCGCCCTGGCCCGTGCGCTCGACCCGTCGGTGCCCGCCTCCGAGAAGCTGGACAACGTCCAGGGCGCCGAGGCCGATCCGACGCTGCCGGACCGCCTGTCGCAGGCCGCGGCCGGTGCCGACGTGAAGATCGTCGTCACCGACGTCACCTCCTTCGGCGACAGCGTGAACGCGAAGGCCAAGTTCATCCTCAACGGCCAGGAGAACATCGTCGACGTGCCGTTCGTCGCCGACAACGGCAAGTGGAAGATCCAGAAGACCTGGGCCTGCACCATGCTGACCAACCTCGGTCAGCAGTCGGCGGCCTGCAGCTGAGTTCACTCGACGGGCCGGTCGTCGCGCTTCGCGGCGCCGGCCCGTCGTCGTGCGAAATGCTCTGCCGTATTTGGTAGTAGCGCAGGTCAGAGCATGCGCAGAATCGCGTACATCGAGGTGGCGTGCGCGTATAGCTCGCCGTCTTCGGCGCCGCTCAGGCGGGCCTCCGCGCTGGCCGTCGTGGTGCCGACGTGGATCGCGGTGCCCTCGCAGCGCAGCGTGCGCGTCTCGCTGCGCACGGCACGGTGGATGTCGATACCGATCTTGACCGAGGTGGAGCGCGTGCCGCCCGCCAGTCGCGTCAGCACCGCCGAGCCGAGGGCCGCTTCGAGCACCGTCGCCACGAAGCCGCCGTACACCCCGCCCGCCGGGTCGAGCAGTTGGTCTCCCGGCTCACCCTCGAAAACCACGGTGCCATCGCCGACCTGGGCCAGCCGGAAACCGAGCGTGCTCAGAATCGGCGCACCCGGGAATCGTCCGTCGAGCGTTCCCTGCAAGATCTCCCGTCCGGTCATACCGAGCAGGTCGGGTGTCTTCTCAGCCGGTGGCCGCCCCGGGTCGGTGCGGGCGCGAAGGGGTCTGGGCGCGGTCATACATCGACGCTACGGAGAAGGCGAAGCCCGCAGAAGTGTCGGATCCGACACCTTCGCGACCAATTCCGACGAACTCGAGTCGTCGGAAAGCGGGAAGCTCAGGGTGTGGACCGTGTTTCGCTCGCGGGGGAGCCGGATTCGCTGGTGACAGGGCGCGATGTGCGCCGCGCGCGACGGGTTCGTAGCAGGGCGTCGGTGGTGAATATCACCAGCGCCGCCCAGATGAGGGCGAAACCGGCCCAACGGGAGGCGGGCATCGGCTCGTGCGCGACCGCGACGCCCCAGGCCATCTGGAGGGCGGGGGTGAGGTATTGCAGCAGGCCCATGGTGGACAACGCGACGCGCTGGGCCGCGACGGCGAACAGCAGTAGCGGAACCAGGGTGACCGGTCCGGTGGCCACCATCAGGGCGGTATGCGCGGGGCCGGAGGCGAATTCGCTGTGCCCGGTGACCGCGAGCGCGATCGCGAACGCCAGCGCGAAGGGCGCGGCCACGACGCCCTCGGCGGCGATGCCGCGCAGCGCGTCCAGCGGGATCACCTTCTTCACCAAGCCGTAGGTGGCGAAAGAGCAGGCCAGGGCCAAGGCGATGATCGGCGGTCTGCCGTAGTCGACCGTGAGCACGGCCACCGCGCCCGCGCCGAGCCCGAGGGCGGCCCATTGGGCGCCGGTCAGCCGCTCACGAAAGAGCACCACACCGAACGCGACGGTGACCAGCGGGTTGATGAAATACCCGAGCGCGCACTCCACGACGTGACCCGAGGTGACCCCGTAGACGTACACGCCCCAGTTCAGCGCGATCGCGGCGGAGGCGACGGCCGCCAGCCGCCAGACGCGGCCGTCGATGCCGCGCAGCTCGCGGATCCGGCCGCTGACGGCGAGCACCGCGAGCACGACCACCAGCGTCCAGACGATCCGCTGCGCCACCACTTCACCCGGACTGGCGAACGCCAGCAGCCCGAAGAACGCGGGGAAAAGTCCCCACAAGAAGTACGCGCTCGCTCCGAACGCTACACCGGGGATGGACCTGCTTCGCCGCACGATGACGAACGTAGTTGTCCCGTAGCCTTGCGGTCATGTCGATTACCGTGCAGGCATCGGGCGCGACCGGGCTCACCGCGACCGAGGTCGAGCAACGTCGTCACGACGGACTGACCAACGACGTCCCGGATCGCGCGAGCCGTTCGGTTCGCGACATCGTGCGCGCGAACGTCTTCACCAGGATCAACGCCATCCTCGGCGTCCTGTTCGTGCTCGTGCTGGCCACCGGATCGATCATCGACGGCATGTTCGGCCTGCTGATCGTCGCCAACAGCGCGGTCGGCATCATCCAGGAGATCCGCGCCAAGCGCACCCTGGACCAGCTGGCCATCGTCAGCCAGGCCAAGCCGACCGTCCGCCGGGACGGCAGGGCCGTCGAGATCGCGCCGCGCGAGGTGGTGCTCGACGACCTGATCGAGCTCGGTCCCGGCGACCAGATCGTGGTGGACGGCACGGTCGAGGAGTCCGCGCAGCTCGAGGTGGACGAGTCGTTGCTCACCGGCGAGGCGGACTCGATCGAGAAGGCGGTCGGCGCCACGGTGATGTCGGGTAGTTATGTGGTGTCCGGGTCCGGCGCCTACCGCGCCACCAAGGTCGGCCGGGACGCCTACGCGGCGCGGCTGGCCGAGGAGGCGAGCAAGTTCACGCTGGTGCACTCCGAACTGCGCAGCGGTATCGACAAGATCCTGAAGTTCATCACCTACCTGCTGATTCCCGCCGGACTGCTGAGCATCTACAACCAGCTGGTCTCCAGCAAGGAGTCGTGGCGGCCCGCGCTCACCGGCATGGTGGCCGCGCTGGTGCCGATGGTGCCCGAGGGGCTGGTGCTGATGACGTCGATCGCGTTCGCGGTCGGCGTGGTGCGGCTGGGCAGGCGCCAGTGCCTGGTGCAGGAGTTGCCCGCGATCGAGGGGCTGGCCCGCGTCGACGTGGTCTGCGCGGACAAGACCGGCACGCTGACCGAGAACGGCATGCGGCTGTCGGACCTGAAGACGCTGGACACCTTCGACGACACCGAGGTACGCACCGCGCTGGCCGCGCTCGCGGCCGACGACCCGCGCCCGAATGCGAGCGTGCAGGCGATCGCCGAGGCTCTGCCGGACGGTCCCGGCTGGCAGCGCACCGCCGTCGCGCCGTTCTCCTCCGCCAAGAAGTGGAGCGGTTGCTCCTACGGCGAGCACGGCGACTGGCTCCTCGGCGCGCCGGACGTGCTGCTCGACCCGGGATCCGCGGACGCGCGGGTCGCGGAGGAACTCGGCGCATCCGGCCTGCGCGTGCTGTTGCTGGCGCGCGGCGACCGTCCGGTGGACGCTGCGGACGCCCCAGGGGGCGTGCGGCCCGCCGCCTTGGTCGTGCTGGAGCAGAAGGTCCGGCCCGATGCGCGCGACACACTCGACTACTTCGCGAGCCAGAGCGTCTCGATCAAGGTCATCTCCGGCGACAACGCGGTGTCGGTCGGCGCGGTGGCCTCCTCGCTCGATCTGCCGGGCGGTGACCACCCGATCGACGCGCGGGAGCTGCCGCAGGACGGCGAGGAATTAGCCGCCGTGCTGGACGGCAACACCACCTTCGGCCGGGTACGCCCGGATCAGAAGCGCGCCATGGTGTCGGCGTTGCAGTCGCGCGGGCACACGGTGGCCATGACCGGCGACGGTGTGAACGACGTGCTCGCCTTGAAGGATTCGGACATCGGCGTGGCGATGGGCTCGGGCAGTCCGGCGACCAGGGCGGTGGCGCAGATCGTGCTGCTGGACAACAAGTTCGCCACGCTGCCGTTCGTGGTCGGCGAGGGACGCCGGGTGATCGGCAACATCGAGCGGGTCTCGAATCTGTTCCTCACCAAGACCGTGTATTCCGTGCTGCTCGCCTTCCTGGTCGGCATGGCCGGTATCGGCTCACAGATCTTCGATTACGAGCCCATCGGCTACCCGTTCCTGCCGCGCCACGTCACCATCGCGGCCTGGTTCACCATCGGCATTCCGGCGTTCATCCTTTCGCTCGCGCCCAACAACGAGCGTGCCCGCACGGGTTTCGTGGGGCGCGTCATGCGATTGGCCATTCCGTCGGGTGTGGTGATCGGCGCGGCCACCTTCGTCTCGTACCTGATCGCCTACGCCGGGCCGCACGCCACCGAGGAGCAGAAGGTCCAGGCGGGCACCACGGCGCTCATCACATTGATCATGATCGCGGTGTGGGTGCTCGCCATCGTCGCGCGGCCGTACGTGTGGTGGAAGGTGATGCTGATCGCGGTGTCGGTGGCGGCGTACGTGTTCCTGTTCACTGTTCCGTTCACCCGCGAGTTCTTCAAACTCGACCCCTCCAATCTCGCGCTCACCGGCGCGGCGGTGGTGTGCGGCGTGGTCGGGATCGTGCTCGTCGAGGCGGCCTGGTGGGTGAGCGCGGCGCTGCGCGGCGAGAAGCGGCAACTGCTGCCCAGCTCGCCCGGCGGAGCCGGCTGACAGACTGGACGCCTGACTCGCCGCGCCACGAGAAGCCTTGTGCGAAGCGGCCATTCAGACTTGGAGTACCTTCTGGAGATTATGGAGGTACTGCTGCACCAGATCGACGCGTTCGCCGACGCACCGTTCTCGGGCAACCCGGCCGCGGTGATGCCGCTCCCGTCGTGGCTGCCGGATGCGTTGCTGCAACAGCTGGCCGAGGAGAACAACCTCGCCGAGACCGCGTTCTATACCTCGCGGTTACCTCCAGAGGCGGGCGTGCCGCCGGGCGAGTGGCCCGCCTTCCACCTCCGCTGGTTCACCCCGAGGGTGGAGGTCGCACTCTGCGGGCACGCCACTCTCGCCAGCGCCGCGCAGATCCTGGCCGACATGCACCCGGGTGAGGACCGGGTGAGCTTCTACACGCGCAGCGGCTGGCTGCACGTCGACCGCACCGATGACGACGAGTTCGTCCTCGACCTGCCTGCCGTGCCGAGCATTCCGGTGCAGCCCGATCCGGCGCTCGTCGCGGCGCTCGGGGTGCGTCCGGTGAGCGCGTATTCCGGCACCGACGAGGTGATCGTCGTGGCGACCGAACAGGAGGTGCGCGATGCCGCGCCCGTGCTGGCGGCGTTCCCCGCGCTGCCGCGCGCCGCGATCGTCACCGCGCCCGGCGATTCGGTCGACTTCGTCTCCCGGGTCTTCGCCCCGGCCGTGGGCGTCCCGGAGGACCCGGTGACCGGGTCCGCGCACGCGCAGTTGGTTCCGCTGTGGAGCGAGCGGCTCGGCCGCACCGAACTGTACGCCAGGCAGCTGTCCCGCCGCGGCGGAAGCTTGCGCTGCGAACTGACCGGCGACCGCGTGCTGTTGTTCGGACGGTGCCGCCGCTACCTCGACGGCGTCGTCACCCTGCCGGACTAGCTCCGGCCGCTCACGGCTCCGGAACCGGTCCGTCGTCGGGGCCGGGCAGGACGACGTCGCGGTAGTCGGGCAGCAGCGGGGCCACCGCGAAGCTTCCCGCCACCGCGTCGGCGGGCAGTGCCTGGACCGCGCGGACATTGTTGCGCCCGGCCAGGTTTCGCAGTCGCGCCGGGGTGCCACGCACGACGAGCCCGACGACGCAGCCGCAGCCGCTCCGCAGTCGTGCGGCCGAGAACGCGACCACGCGCGCGGAGCGGTCGTCGATGGGGCGGGGAAGCAGCCACGCCGCGTACGACGCCGAATCCACCGCCGCCTGAACGTCTTCCGGTACCGGCACGGCCACCAGCGGCGTCTGCACGCCGGGCGCGGGCACCCGATAGAGCACCTGCGCGATCCGCAATCCGCCGCTGTACTGCGGAATCTCGCCGGGCACCAAGGGTGCGGCGAACGACACCAGCGCCCAGCGCGGTTCGTCGCCGCCCGTGTTCAGCGAGTCACGAGACCGGGCGAGATAGTCCGCGACCTGCTCGCCCTGGTCGGGTCCGAGCCGGTCGGTGGACACCGGCGCGAGGTACGGCGGTTGCAGCGCGCCGAGCGCGAAGACCAGCGCGATCAGCGCGACGGCCGCCGCGCCGAGCAAGATCCCGCGCCACGGCGGCACCCGGCGGTCAGGCATCGCGCAGGACGTCAAGCGCGTGTTTCAGGTCGTCCGGATATTCGCTGGTGATCTCCAGGTAGCGGCCGTCGGCGGGGTGCTGGAACCCCAGCGACCGGGCGTGCAGCCACTGCCGTTGCAGCCCGAGCCGCTCGGCCAGGCGCGGGTCGGCGCCGTAGGTGAGATCACCGCAGCACGGGTGGCGGATCGCGGAGAAATGCACGCGGATCTGATGGGTACGGCCGGTCTCCAGGTGGATGTCGAGGAGGCTGGCCGAATGGAACGCCTCGACCGTGTCGTAGTGCGTGACGCTGGGACGACCGTCGGCGGTGACGGCGAACTTCCAGTCGTTGCCGCGGGCCCGCCCGATCGGGGCGTCGATGGTGCCGCTACTGGGGTCCGGATGCCCCTGCACCAAGGCGTGATACCGCTTGTCGACGGTGCGCTGCTTGAACGCGCGCTTGAGCACCGTGTACGCGTGCTCGGACTGTGCGACCACCATCACGCCGGAGGTGCCGACGTCCAGGCGGTGCACGATGCCCTGCCGCTCGTGGGCGCCCGAGGTGGAGATGCGGTATCCGGCGGCGGCGAGTCCGCCGACGACGGTCGGGCCGCTCCAGCCGACGCCGGTGTGGGCGGCCACGCCGACCGGCTTGTCGACCGCGACGATGTCGTCGTCGGCGTAGAGGATCTTCATGCCTTCCACCGGTTCGGCCTCGATGGTCAGCTCCCGCTTCGGCTCCGGGAAGACCACCTCCAGCCAGGCTCCCGCGGTGAGCCGGTCGGATTTGCCCGCGGCGACGCCGTCGAGCTGCACCGAGCCCTCCTCGGCCAGCGTGGCCACCGCGGTGCGGGACAGGCCGAGCAGACGGGACAGGCCCGCGTCGACGCGCATGCCGTCGAGCCCGTCGGGGACGGGCATGGTCCTGGTCTCCCTCATGCCGCGCTGCCCTCGCTCGCGCCGGTCTTGCCGTGGCCCACCCGGGTGCCGTTCGGTTCGAAGCCGAACACGGTGAGCACGACCAGCAGGATCGCGCCGCACACGATGGCCGAGTCCGCGACGTTGAACACCGGCCACCAGCCGATCGCGACGAAATCCACCACGTGCCCCTGCAGCGGGCCGGGCGCGCGGAACAGCCGGTCACCCAGATTGCCGACCGCGCCGCCGAGCACCATGCCGAGCCCGATCGCCCACCACAGCGAGCGCAGGGTGCGGCCGATGCGCACCACGCCGATGACGACGGCGGCGGCGACCAGGGTCAGCAGCCAGGTCATGCCGGTGGCCATGGAGAACGCCGCGCCGGGATTGCGCACCAGGCTCAGGCGCGCGACGTCGCCGATGATCGGTACCGGATCGCCCGGCGTCAGTTTCGCGACCGCGAGGGTCTTGGTGAGCAGATCCAGGCCGAGCACGACGGCGGCGAGGACGAGTAGCGTACGCAGCCGCTGCGGCGGAGCCGGCTCGGTCGTCGGGTCGGCGGTGTTCGCTGGGTTTTCCTCGGGCGGCCGGTCGTCACTCACACCGACCATCATCTCTCGAGCGGAATCGAGTCCGGTGCGCGCGTCCGATTGCCCCGGCCCGCGCTCGCGGCGTTCGCGTGCCACGCCGATCGGTTCGCGGTCGAATGTCCCAGCTGACACTCAGGAATCGGTCGTACCCTGTTGCTCGTGACGGTGTTGTCTTCCCCCCGCCTGGCACGAAGCGCGAGCCTAGCCCGGAGCGCGCGCTCGGGCGTGCTGCTCATGGTGCTCGCGCTCGGGCTCTCGGCCTTCGGGGCCGGTTGCGGCGACGGCGCCGAGTCGAGCGGTGAGGCCGACGGAACGGAGCCGCTCGGCATCGGCAAGGAAGTGACCGTGCCGATTCCGGCCGCGGTGACCACGGTCGAATCGGCCGGTGCCGAGCCCCGAGCGATGCTTCGGCCGGAGTATCCGGCGGGCACCGTGCAGCGGGTCACGCTGTACACGGCCCATCACATCCAGCAGCAGATCGATGGGCAGCCCAAGCCCGACTTCTCCACCCCGGCGCTGACCATTCCGATGACCGCGGAGACCACCGTGGAGGGCATCGATCTCACCCTTGGCTCGGTCACCTCGCCCGATCCCACGCTGGCCAAAGCGCTCACCAAGATCGGCGGCTCGCACGCGGGCTTCGACCTCAGCGATCTGGGCGCGATCACCGCACTGCGGCTCGAGCCGGCGCCCGACACGTCCAACACCGCGCGCGCCGCGCTGGAGCAGGCGTTCTACCAGGCCGTCTACCGTTCGATCGCGTTTCCCGACCAGCCCGTCGGCGAGGGCGCGGTCTGGACGGTGCGCCAGGAGGTCAGCGGCGGCGTCCTGCTCGACCAGGTGACCACCGCGACGCTGAGCAAACGCGACGGTGACCGGCTCACCATCGAGCTGCACGTCACCCAGAAGCCGAAGTCGCCGGTGTGGAACCTGCCGAACAACGCGGGCACGCTGGACATCGACGACTACGTCATGCAGGGCGCGGGCACCATCACGGTGGATCTCGGCTTGCCGCTGCCGGTGGCCGGGTCGATCACCGTCGGCGGGCACCAGGCCTACCGCGATCCGCACAGCGACAGCACGCTGCAGCAGGCGATCGAGACGCAGGTGTCGTGGACCGAATGATCCGTGCGTGCGGACTGCTGGCCGCGGTCGCGCCCCTCGTCGTCGCCACCGGATGCGGCTCCGGGGACCACGCCGCACCAGGACAGCCCGAGCTTCCCGCGCTCGGGCCGGTCGTGGCCGCGGCCCCGGTGACCACCGCCCCCGAGACCGATTCCGCTCGGCTGCGCGGGCTGTTGCTCGCCGACAGCGATCTGCCCGCCGGTTTCACCGCGCTCGCGCCGCCCGCCGACACCGGCGGAGGCGCTACCGGCGCCTCGCCGACGAATCCGGCCGAATGCGTGAAAGTGCTCGCACCGCTCGGTGCGCAACGCTCCGGCGCGCTCGCGCGGGCGTCCACGCAGTACACCGGGCCGAATTTCGCCAGCATCGATATAGACGCGGCCAGTTATCCACCGGACGCGGTCGCGGCCGCTTTCTCGGAAGTGCAGGAAATCCTGCGTCGCTGCGCGCACTATGCCGGGGCCGACGGCTCCGACATTCCGATGGACTACCGCGTCGGCGGGCTCGTCCAGCCGCCCGCGGGCGATGCCTCCGCGCCCTTCCAGGTGCGCACCACCAGTGACGACCTGACCCTCCGCTCGTCCGTCGCGATCGTTCAGGTGGGAAGCACGTTGGTGCAGGTCGCGGTGACCGCGCCGGAGGCGGTGGACCCGGGCGTGCTCAGCGCGCTGACCGCGGCCCAGGTACGCAGGCTGCAGGGCGTCGCCGGACCGTGATTTCCGGCGATCCGGCCGAATTGCGCCCGGCGCCGGAATAGGCTCGGCATGATCCGACACAACGCCTCGACCGGAGGTTTCCCATGTCTGATGTCAAACCCGTACCCGATGGATATCCGGTGGTGTCGCCCGGACTCGCGGTCGACGGCGCCGCGGCGGCGATCGATTTCTACAAAAACATTTTCGGTGCGACCGAGCGTATGCGGATGCCCGGTCCGGACGGCAGAATCGCCCATTGTGAGCTGATGTTCGGCAATTCCGTCGTCATGCTCGGCGATTCGGCGCCCGATATGGACTTCCTCGACCCGAAGACGGTCGGCGGCACCCCCGTCAACCTGTATGTGTACGTCGAGGACGCCGACGCCGCTTTCGCCGCCGCGTTGTCCGCGGGCGCCAAGGAACTCACGCCGATGACCGACCAGTTCTACGGCGATCGCAGTGGCGCCTTCGAGGATCCGTGGGGACACCGATGGACGGTCGCCACCCACGTGGAGGATGTGCCGCCCGACGAGATGGACCGCCGGATGGCCGAGCGGTTCGGCGGGTCCTGATCCCGGCGGGTCTGCTCATTCGGCGACGACCGAATCCCCGGTGACCCGGATGCCTTTCGGGGCGAGGGGTTTGCTCGCCGGGCCGTGGGCCACCGAGCCGTCCAGCGCGAACTTGCTGCCGTGGCAGGCACAGTTGATGGTGCCGCCGGACACCGTCGCGACCTTGCACCCGGCGTGCGTGCATACCGAGGAGAGCCCGACGAAGGTGCCCGCGCTGGGTTGGGTCACCACGGTGTCGCCCACGATCACGCCGCCGCCGACGGGGATGTCGGCCGTCTTGGCGAGCGCGTTCGCGGGACTGTTCGCATCGACGGGCCGGTCTGCCTGCGCGGCGGTGGCGTCATGCGGCGCGGGAGCGTCGTCGCCCTTGCCATAGGCGGTGCAGGCGGTGACCGCCGCCGCGGCGGCGACGCCCGCACCGGCGACGACCACACTGCGGCGGGTGCGGAGTTGTTCGTGGAATGTCATATCGGTCGCATCTCCCTCGAAGGCGCGGCCGGCCTTGCGCCGGTTCCGCTTCGCCTTGTTCACGGAGAGAGTGATCTGGCGGTTCAATCCATGATCCGATTCGATCCGTATGACGGAGCGGCGGACCCGGACCCCCTCATCTGTTTGTGGCCGGGTCCGCCGTTCCTTGTGGTTACCCGCGGGCGATCGATTCGAACACCTTCGGGTCGACGAGGGTGGAGGTGTCGCCGAGTTCGCGTCCTTCGGCGACGTCGCGCAGGAGGCGGCGCATGATTTTGCCGCTGCGGGTTTTGGGG
>NZ_JBSGCA010000090.1:0-15900 GCF_053601535.1 Nocardia sp. NPDC004718 | reverse complement strand
GGTTCCTAGACAGCTCCACTTCACAGCCGGAGGCCTTCACCTGTCAGCCGGACTCACCACAGTGAGTAGGCCGGACAACCTCCCTGGACATCACACCTAGCCGGTCCGGAGGTGTTCGAGCAGCTCAATACCGCTTTGGTGGGCAAACTGACCGAGGACAAGGTGCTGCGGGCCCGCAAGCTGCGCATCGACACCACGGTGGTGGAAGCCGACATCGACCACCCCACCGACGCCGACCTGCTCGACCACGGCGTCCGAAAGCTGGGCGGGCTGGTGCGGCGGATCAAGGCGGCCGGTGCCGCGTCGCGGACCGCGTTCCGCGACCGCAGCCGCTCGGCCGGGCGCCGGATCAAGCAGATCAGCCGCACGCTGCGCCGCCGGACCGGCCAGGCGCTGGGTGAGATCCACCGGCTCACCGGCGAAATCGCCGACATCGCGACCGCCACAGTCACCGAGGTGGCCGCGGTGACACGCAACGCCCACCGGGCGCTGGGTCGTTGCCCGTCTCGGCGACTGTAGCGGCTGATCACCGAACTGGAGGACACCGGCGCCGGCACCGAGCGACTGCTCGCCCAGACCGCGCAGCGGCTGGCGGGCAACCGCGTCATCCCCGACCGGATGGTGTCGCTGGCCGACCCGGATGCACGCCCGATCCGCAAGGGCACGCCGCAGCACCGGGACCTGTTCGGCTACACCGCACTAATCGTTGAAGACGACCACGGTTTCATTCCGTTCCACCAGGTCAACAAGTGCAACTCCAACGAGGCGCGGCAACTGGTTCCCGCTGTCGAGCAGGTCGTCGGGGCTCCTGGCCGCGTCCCGGCCACGGTGGTCGGCGACCGCGGCTTCGGCACCGCCGCCGACGACAAGGCACTGGCCGAACTCGGGGTACGACACATCGGCCTGCAACGCGGCGGCATCCTCAGCAAGACCCGCCGTAAACACGAACGCACCCGAGCCCTCCGACGAATGCGTAACTGGCGCATCGGCGTCGAAGCACGAATCAGCCACCTCAAACGAGGATTCGGACTGCGCCGCAGCCGCATGCGCCACCTCACCGGGGCCCGGACCTGGATCGGGCTGGGCATCTTCGCCTGCAACCTCCGGCGGATGACCGTGATCACCCGGTGAACACGCCCCGCGACCGACGCGGGTCCGAAACCACCGGACTCGAAACCAAACGGCGACACGCCCCGGACTCGCCAAACCCCCCCGACCGACTATTTCAGGGGCAAGTAGCTAGCTGTGCTACCTGGCGTGATTTTCCCGCAGATCCGACAGACCCGAGTGTGGAGGAAGTCGCAGCGAGCGGAGGTGACGCGTTTGGATCGACGAGGACACGATGCGAGGGCCCGGCCGAATCTTCTCCGGCGGCCTGAGTCTTCCCTACTGTGTCGCCGCGTGGGACTCCATCTGTCGGTGGTCGATGCTGCTCACCCATATTCGCCGGCATGTGCTCGGCGCCGAGTGGCTTGTTTCTGTAGATGACCACGAAATCGTGTGGGACGAGGATCTTCAGGCCGTCGATTCCGCCCGCGAGTGATTCAGCCTCGTATCATCGCGACATGACGATTCTTATGGCGCGGCCGGTGCGCGGAGTCTCGGTGCGCTCGAAGAAATCGCCGGGCAATTGTGCGCCCGACTGGGGCCACGCCGTAGTGGACTTCGAGCCGATTCCCGACGGCGAATCATCGTCGGTCGAGTTCGCCTGCGCACCGTGCCATGACACCGAACTCAACGACGCTCTCGCCGAGGGAGCTCTGATCGAGCTGGCGGGCCGGTCGTATGAGTCGTCGTCCTCGGGCAGGTTCTCGGACATGCCCCAGGCGTATGTGATCACGGACCGGTCGAACAGGTCCATCATCGGGGACAGGAACACCTTCCGTTCCCCTACCACGCCGGATGCTCGGCCCGCTCGGTCGAACGCGCTCGCCGTTTCCACCGCGACCGGCCCGGTGCCGTGCAAAACTCATGCCCCCGGGTTGCCCGACGACACCGCGGTGAACACCGCACGTTCATCAACCGGGGCGGTACCACCACCCTGCGGACGCACAGTGAACTGCGGGAGCAACGGCTCGACCGATGCCCACAACTCGTCCGGGACGAGATGTTTCGACAACTCATCGACCACGAGTCGAACATCATGCAGCACAGCCCATTCCGGCGCAACATGAACGAATCACGAGTTCGGCCACGAGTTTCTCGCCGGTGATGGAGCGTTCCACCAGATGCAGCAGCGACTCCCGGGTATGTTCATCGACCATCGACGCGATCTTCACCGCCGACCATCGACAGTGGAGTTGAACTGGAAATCCAACGCCCACACCGCGCGGTGGCCGCTGGCACCGACGAGGACCCGAGGCGTTTGCGTCGGTGATGCGCCCGCACCTGCAGGTCCTCCTGCTTCCACAATCGATGCACCCGTTTGCGGTTGACCCGATGGCCCTCGTCGAACCGCAACGCCGCCCACGCCCGACGGAACCCATAACAAGGGTTCTTCCTGGCGTATCCGCGCAGCCAAGCCCTAACGCTGGCGTCGGGATCGCCCGGGGTTTGATCGAGCGGCAGCCGCCGGAACGTGGACCGATGCACCCCGACGACCTTGCAAGCGAACCGCTGCGACATGCCCTTGATCTGCACAAGCATGCCCACCGCCCGCCGCTTGGCCGCCGGGCCTAGAAGTTTCCCCGAGCGATCTCCCGCAACGCGTCTTGATCACTTACCGCACATATGATTACGACACCTGCATGAGTTTCGCGATGAACCCGACCGGCTGATGCTGAGTCGAGGCCATCACCACCACCGCCCGACGCATCCGGATCGGCTGCTTACTGCATCGCGCGATCGGTGCCAGTTTGCGGCCCGCTTCCGGGGTCACTGCTCTGGCGAACACATCCGGCTTGCGAGCCACGCATCACCTCGACCGGCAGCATCACCGGTCACCCGCCGATGATCAAGCCGCCACCCCGGGCCGCGGGTTCCAGCATCATCCTTCCCGGACACGGCACTAGCTCAGCAATACAGAACTGCCCCGAAATTCGATCTAGGGTCTGAGTCGTTCGACCGGCTTGAGTCTCCTGAAGGGGGACCGGCCTAGGCTCCCGGTCCCCCTCCAGAAACGGGTATATGACCCCCTCGGCCGGCCACCCAAAACGAGAAGGTCGAGATCCTCTGCCAATATCCGCGGCTGATTCTGGTGGAGAAAATTTGCCGCTGAAACCGATGAACAGTATGCGGCGGATGCGTAACAGCACGCACTGGATTCCGACCGTGGAAGGCGACCGGCTCGGCCGGGTCACCTACGCCCTCCGTTACGCCGACAAGCGGGGGCCGCTGAAGATGCTCGACCGGCTGGTGTCCGCCTTATGTCTGTTTGATGTACCCCAAACCGGCAAATGCGACTGGCCCTTTGTGGAGGTGGTGCCCGTACATACACGGTGGCGCGAGAGGCGGGACGGGATGACTGCGGCATCCCCGGGGCGAAGGCTGTTCTCTACAGGGGGTGTGTTGCGGCGGGTGGGGGCATCGAGAATGGCTGGTGTGAGTTTTTCCGGGCGGTGGGATAAGGTGATTCGCCATCTTCGCCAGCGTATGGGTTCGCTGGGCCCGGGGCTGGGCACAGCCGCTTCCCGCCCGACGCGCGAGGCCGGCCGGGCGGTAGGGAAGGCGACCGACGATATTGTCGGCGCCGATAGCGAACTCGGCCACGGCATTCATCGACAAACAGGCGGCCTCGGCATCGGCACCGGTTCCCGGCATCCTGTGTCGGCGGGTGGGGCGGTGACCGACCTGTCGCATATGCCGCTGGTGGGGGCACTCGTCGACGCCGCTCACGCGGGAGAGATGGGTCCTGTTGAGTTGACGCGAGCGTTCGCGGGGCTGGAACGTCGGTACGGGCCCTTCCGTCTCGCAAACCTGAAGGCTCGCCACGAGCTCAGTTCGACACAGGACGGAAAAACGTTACCAGAGAGGATTTCACTGCTCGCCCATGTTCGCGACGACGCCGGCACGCACGCCGGAATTGTGATATATGAATTTTGGCGCGACAAGGACGGCCTGCTGGTCGCCACGAATGAACTCACGCAGCTGCACAAGAATTTCACGGGCAAAGGGTTCTCCACCGCGTTCTCCGCGGCGACCGAGGCCTACTTCCGCCGCTGCGGCGTGGACCGCATCGAAGTCCATGCCTCCTTGGACGACGGGGGGTATGCGTGGGCGAAAGCGGGCTACGACTGGAACCCCGCCATGCTCGAATGGTCCAAGGAGTTGATCCAGGATCGTATCGACACCCTCATTGGCGACGAAGTCGTCTCTTCCGCCGCCGACACCGCGGTGCTGGAAGGGATCAAGCAACGATTCGACGGACCGGTAGTCGGGTTCCCCTCACCGCAGGAACTGGCCCTGCTCACCGGGGACGACCCCCAGCTCGGTAGGACACTGATGCGGGGATCGAATTGGTATGGGATGAAGAAACTGTGACCACTGTATCGATGTGACCTCGGAATGCCGCGGTTGCCCTCGGCAGGGGGCGTGCCGCAAAGGTAGCGGGGTGGGGTGTCCAGAATGGGGCGGTGTGGTTTTCTCCGAGAAGGCTGGATGAGGTGCTCCGCCATCTTCTCCGGCGGGCGGGTTCGCTGGGCCCGGGGCTGGGCACGGCCGCTTCGCGCCCGACGCGCGAGGCCGGCCGAGCGGTGGAGAGGATGACCGGCGATATCGTCGGCGTCGACGCCGAACTCGGCCGCAGCCGTCACTGGCATCCGAACGACACCGACACCGGCACCAGTGCCCGGGAGGGTGGGTCGCGGGTGCCGGCTCGGGCGCCCATGGCGGTGACGGATCTGTCGCATATGCCGCTGCTGGGGGATCTGCTCGATGCCGCGGACGCTGGAGAGATGGGCAATGGTGAGTTGACGCGGGCGTTCGCGGGGTTGGAACGCCGCTACGGGCCCTTCCATCTCGACAACGTGGAAGCCCGCCACGAACGCGGTTGGACGTTGGCCGGCAAAGGATCACCGGCGAAGCTCACCGTGCGTGCCGAAGTCCGCGACGACACCCGCCAGGAAGCCGGCACGGTGCGCTACGAGTTCTGGCGCGACCGCGATGGTTCCCTGGTCGCCGGGAACGAACTCACTGATCTCAAGGAGAACTTCCGCGGCAAAGGGTTCTCCACCGCGTTCTCCGTCGCGACCGAAACCTACTTCCGCCGCTGCGGCGTGGACCGCATCGAGCTACACGCCGGCTTGGAGGACGGGGGATACGCGTGGGCTAAAGCGGGTTACGACTGGAACCCCGATCACACCCTGCTCAAGAGGTCGATCACTCGCATGCGCAACCATATCGACACCCTCCTCGCCAATGGGTCTGTTCCCTCCGCCGCCGACGCCGCGGTGCTGGAAGGTATCAGGCAACGATTCGAGGGCCCGGTAGCCAGGTATCCTTCACCGCAGGAATTGGCCCTGCTCACCGGGGACGACCCCCACCTCGGTAAGACACTGATGCGAGAGTCGAACTGGTTCGGGATCAAGAAACTATGACCCACCCCGTCACCGCCGTAGGGATACCGGCCAGGATCGCCGAGACTCGCGCGCGAGTCTTCCTTGCCCGCAAGCATCGCCACGCCCCCTGCCTGGGAGGTAGTGGGTTGCCGCGGCAGGTGAGGGGTCGAGAATGGTTCGGTGTGGTTTCCTTCCCGGAGGTGGGATGAGTTCTATCGCCATTTGATTGGCCGGGTGGAGTCTTTGGGGCCGGGGCTGGGCGCCGCCGCTTCTCGACCGGCGCGCGAGACCGGCCGGGCGGCGAGGAAGACGACCGATAACATCGTCGGCGCCGACGCCGAACTCGGCCGCAGCCATCACTGGCATCCGAACGACACCGACACCGGCACCAGTGCCCGGGAGGGTGGGTCGCGGGTGCCAGCTCGGGCGCCCATGGCGGTAACGGATCTGTCGCATATGCCGCTGCTGGGGGATCTGCTCGACGCCGCGGACGCTGGGCAGATGAGCATCGGTGAGTTGACGCGGGCGTTCGCAGGGCTCGAACGCCGCTACGGGCCCTTCCACCTCGACAACGTCCGCGTTCATCTGGAGAGGGGAGCGACGGTTACGGGTGAAGCCCTGCCGGGGAAACTTTTCATGCGCGCCCGTGTCCGCGACGATACCGGCCAGAACGTCGGCCGGGTGCGCTACGACTTCTGGCGCGACAAGAACGGCCTGCTGGTCGCCGGGAACGAAGTCGCGAAACTCAAAGAGAACTTTCGCGGCAAAGGGTTCTCCACCGCGTTCTCCACCGCGACCGAGGCCTACTTCCGCCGCTGCGGTGTGGACCGCATCGAAGTCCATGCCTCCTTGGACGACGGGGGGTATGCGTGGGCGAAAGCGGGCTACGACTGGAACCCCGACCCCACCCTGCTCGAGGCATCGGCCAACCTGATGCGGGCCCGTATCGACGCCCTCATCGGCTACGGAATCGTTTCCTCCCCCGCCGACGCCGCCCTGCTCGACGGGATCAAGCAACGATTCGACGGCCCGGTAGCCGGGTATCCTTCACCGCAGGAACTGACCCTGCTCACCGGGGACGACCCCCACCTCGGTAAGACACTGATGCGAGGATCCAATTGGTACGGGATGAAGAAACTATGACCCTCTCTCCCCAAGAGCGTGAGTTCATCCGCCAACGCAGCGCGGCCTCCTCCACCCACTTCATGCGGTTCGTCACCGAACGCGGGCTGGACATGGACCCCGACACCTGGCCCGAAACCGACCGCCACGAATTCGACCACCAAGCCCGCCAACTCATCGAAGAATGGAAAACCCGCGCCCGCGAACTCTTCGACCTCTGAACCCACCCTGCTCCCCCCCGCGGTGTCGGTCACGATCGAACACCACCACAACGCCCACACAGCCCGATAGAGCTGTCAGATCCTGGACGGGCGTACCATAATCGAGAACCGGCTCGTCGTGGACGGTGTGGATACCGACACGGATTACATGGGCGATCCCACCCTGGCTAGCGGCGAACCAGTCAGCGGCGCCGCGAACACCTCCGGCCACAGACCGGCCACCGAACTCGACAAGACGCGCCGACATCACGCGCTTCATCCATTCGTTCACCGATCTACACCACCCGCCCTCACCCCCGTGAACATGAGCGTGCGAAAAACCGGAAAACCCCCAGGTGAAACCCAGTGCAGATACTATCTGCGCGATGCACGCGAGAGGGGCGGGGGCCGGGAGTGATGAGGGAGTCCCGGCCCCCGGCTACCCATTCAACCCGACCAGCCCGCCGCAGCAGTGGACAAAATGCACCCGCCGTAGTTTGCCCCGCCCGTGCTGCGGCGGCGGGACACACCACGGACGGGAACAACATCACGTGGCGAGGGTTTACCACCCGAGTGGGAATGTTTCCGGGAAGCCATCCGTATCGCCACAATAGATGGCACGGCAAGCGCAGTGTTGATTCGTGGGCGGGAGCCGGTTATATGCAGGGTGGTGGTGTACTGGCTTTCCGTGTGGCTGTCATAGGCCTTGCCCATGTGCATGTGCGCGATCACCTAGCTGTGATCGAGGAAGACCCTCTGCTCACTCTGAGTGCTGTATGGGATCCAGACCCCGCGCTCGCCGAATCACTGCCGCCGCAGGTAGTGGTGGCCGATGCCCTGCACGTCGCCGTGAACTCGGCTGACGTTGTCGTCATCGACTCGGTCACGAGCGCACACGCCGATCTCGTCCCGATCGTGGCCCGTACCGGCAAGCCGGTCTTCGTCGAGAAGCCCCTGGGACGTGACGGTGGGGAAGCGCAGCGACTGGCCGCGCTGATCGCACGAGCCGAAGTCCATTTCGCCACGGGCATGTTCCTGCGGTGTCTGCCCGCGATGCAGCGAGCCCGCGAGGTGATACGCGAAGGCAGGTTGGGGCAGCTCATGCGCACGCATGCCCGCTTCGCTCACCCAGGCCTGGATGACGGGGTATTTCGTGGCTCGGCGGCCTGGATGCTCGACCCCGAGCAAGCAGGCTTCGGCGGGTTCGGGGACCTCGGCACGCACCTGCTCGATGCCTTGCTGTGGTTACGGCCGGGGCACGATCTCGAGGTCGTTCAAGCTCAGTTGATCGAGGCACCGGGGGTCGGGCTGGATATCGGCGGTTGCGCTGCGTTCGTCTGGGATGACCAGGTGCCCGCGACCGTCGAGGCAAGCTGGGCCGCCCGGCCGGGCGGCCTGCGGATCGTTATCGAGGGTACGGCCGATACCGCCACGATCGACAACGGGACACTCACCTTGGCCAGCGGACCGGCATGGACCGCGCAGGCGCCCGATGCCAAGGATGCGCTACGGGCCTTCATCGCTGAGTTGCGTGGCCAGTCTGTGTGGGAGGCGCCGGTAACGAGCCAGGCAGTGCGAGTCGCACGATTGCTCGACGACGTCTATCGGATTGCGGCGATATCGGCAGGTTTGTCGTGACTTGGTGAAGTCAAGTCTGATTGGGGTACACCCCATCGCCGGGCTCGGCAGAGGCGCGTACAGCGTCAGGATGAGGTGGTTCTTGCACCGTCCTGACGCCGTTCGGCTGGACTTCACCCTTCTCATCCGAGTCCTGTCGTCTGCTCAGCCTGCTCGGTTCCGTCTCGACGAATTCCGCTCCCTTCGGTGGGCATCGGGTCCGAATGAGTGGGTTAGCGACCGGGCTATGGGCGGGTCACCTCGGTGGCGTGGAGGTTGCGCAGGGTGCCGTCGCCCGCGTCGTACTGGGAGGGATCGCGGCGCCTGCCAACTCGATGTCCACTATTCGGGTGCAACAGGCCCATCTCGGCGGCGACATGAGCGATCGGCCGGGTCTGGCAGCGTTGTACGAGCCCGTAGCGGCCCTCGGCGGTCAAAGGGGCATTACCGTGAATCACGGCGGTTCTTTCGACTTGCGGCAGACGGGGAGATTGGCGCTTCACATCCTGCCGCCGAAAGAACCGCCCGTCAGCTCATCACCTCTGCCACCGCGTCACCAACGTCACAACCCGCAACAGCTAGCTCGTGAGGACGGGTGTGATCGGCAATTGGGGGGCCAGCGAGACGCTCTTTTCGATCTGAGCTCCAATTGAGAAGAGCATCCCCTCCGACCTTGGTGGACCAACGATTTGAAAGCCGATAGGGGTTCCTTCTGCGGTACGGCCGCACGGCAACGCAAGTACCGGGCAACCCGTCAGGGAGATGAAGAATGTAATGGCAATCCAATCGATGTAGGTCATGGTTGCGAAACCGTCGATCGATTTGGGCCAGCTCCAGTCGGCAGGAAAAGCTGGAAGCGGCGCTGTAGGGCAGATGAGGACGTCGTGGTCGTCGAAGAAGTCGATCACTCTGTGGGCCAGCTCTCCCCGTGCTCGCTCGGCTTCTCGCAGACGTTGTGAGGTAAGTGCCCTGCCAAATTCAATGTTCCAGACGATATCGGACTTCAGTAGCTCGCGCTGGGTCTCGAACAACTCGTCGTGCAGGCTGGCAAGCAGATGCGCGCGGAGAACCTGGAAAGTGTCGTACGCCCCGCTGAAATCGGGGCAGTCGGTGGTCACGTCGCCGCCAGCCGCCTCTACGTGCTTGACCGCATCTCCAACAACCCTGCGCACCTCGGCGTGGACCGGAAGCGTTCCGAGATCGAGCGAGAACCCGGCACGGAAGCGCCCGGGTTCTCGGTCGACCCACTTGCGGTAGCGCGTGGCGGGTTCTCTACTCAATGGATCGTGCCGATCTGCACCAGCCATGGCATCGAGCAGTAGCGCTGTGTCACGAACGTCGCGTGCCATCGGGCCCTCAACGAAAAGGGCGTCGAAGGGTACAGCGGGGCGTCCCCGAGCAATCGTCCCGGCAGTCGGCCTTAGTCCTACGGTTCCGTTGTAACCGGACGGAGTACGTAGACTTCCGCCGAGGTCATTGCCGGTCGCTAGCCATGCCATTCCTGAAGCGAGAGCCGCAGCTGAGCCGCCGGAGGATCCACCAGCCGTACGGTCTAGATGCCACGGGTTTCTAGTGACCCCCCATATTTCGTTATACGTATGGCCGCCCGCGATTTCCGGAACGTTGGTCTTGGCATACGGAAGCGCTCCAGCTGCGCGCAATCGGGCTACCACGGCGTCGTCCTTCGGCGCCCGATGCTCTACTGCGCCTCGGAAGCCGTTAGTGGTCAACTGGCCGGCTACATCGTTATAGTCCTTTATCGCGACAGGGAGACCGGCCAGTACGGCTCGAGCGGTTCCCGGCACTGGAGGTGTCCACTTCGCTGCGGCGGCCCGGGCGGCATCGAGGAAGCGGATGGGTAGGGCGTTTACGCGGCCATCCACAACGGCGATGCGCTTCTCCAGCGAATCCAAAGCATCGGTAGGACTGATTTCCCCCACACTGAGCATGGCTACCATCTCTGTGGCGCTTCGATTGATCAACTCCGTCATCTCGAAATCTCCTAAGTCAGTACAGTTCCTTAGGCGGCAACTGCAGCTTCAAGATCAAGCAGTCAGCATTTTTTCAAAATTCCGTTGCAAGAGAACAAAGGCAGGATAAAAGCTGTGTTGAAAATCGGGTGCACCGCATTCCATGAAACAATGTGATCTGCGGTATACCTTGTTTTTCGGGCGTATCGGCAATAGATTACAAATGCTAGGCGGTGGCCACAACCTGGCGTCTGCCTACTGTGAACCCCCCAGTCTGAGGGGGGTGCATCAACCTCGCGAGCCCAAGTCGAATACGTTTATCTGCCGCGGTTTCCTGCGCGAGATTCCTTCCGGTAAGAAAAATGCGACAGAAACTTTCCAACGAGACGCACGGCCACCTGGAGTCGGCGCTCAGGGAAAATCAGTACGACACCTGGATTGTTTTACAATATGACTGCCTCTGATAGCGGCAGCGAAATGTCTAGGACTAAATTGCGCTCTCCGGGAGTCTTAGCCGGCCAGCAACGCACTACCAGCGGATTCAATCAGGCGCTCGCCGACCCGAAGGCATCAATAACTGCAGACGAATCGGTCACCCACCCAAACATGCGCTCGATCAACAAAAGTGAGGCCTGATGGAAGTCGTCTCCTTGCAGTTCCTCGGTGCAATCGGCCGGTACGATAGCCCGGTAATCTCGGAACATGGCATCTCGGACGGTCGATTCCACACAGACACTTGTGGTGCAGCCGGTGATGATTAAATCCTTAACGCCTAATCGCGTCAAAGTGGCGTCCAGTTCGGTGCCATAGAAAGCGCTGAACCGCGTCTTGCTCAGCACGATGTCTCCAGGCTTCGGAGCAAGTTCGACAAGAATCTCTGTGTTCCAGGTATCAGCGACCCGCACCTGGCCATCTCGACGGTCAGGAGTGGCGACACGCTCGCCAACCTTCACCGCTACATGCGTAAGCCAGTTCTTTGAGTACCCGGGCCCCATGTCGGAGAGATCCGATCGATAGCCATGCTTCATGTAGATCACGGGAATGCCTTGCATGCGCGCCGTTTCGATCACTCGCGCAATGGGTTGTACTGCGCGGCGGATGACGGATGTGTCGAATCCCGCGAGGTCCATACCTCCCCCAACCGCTCCGAAGTCGTTCTGCATATCTACGACGAGCACAGCCGTGCGCCCAGCAGTCAAGCTCAGCGGCTCCGGCCGGGCGTTGAGGGTAAGGGTTCGCTCGCCAGGGCTGGCGTTGCTGGATTTCGCTGCTGACGTCATGAGTCTCTCCCTTGTAGTGCGTGGACCTCGACGTCGATCCGACGAGGTCGGCACGTCAAGCCCGAATCGGCGCCGAACGAATCGGCCAGACACCATCCCGGCCAGCTGAGCCGGACCTACAAGATTACAGGATCACATGCAAATTGCGCAACTGAATCCTAAATCGATTCCCTTAAGTGTTGCGCATTTCATGGGAGGCTATGTACAGTCAGTGGATGGTACGAACGGGATCGGCCCCCACTAGAGCTCGACAGCTGCGAGATACCTTGCGCACCGAGCTACTTGCTGGGCGGTTCCAGCCTGGAGAGCGGCTGCCGGTGAACGTGCTCGCTGAGCGATTTGAAGTGAGCGTCACCGTTGCAAGAGAAGCGCTTACAGTCCTATCGGCGGACGGGTTGGTCACATCCGAGCCGCAGCAAGGTTTCCGAGTTGTCGACCTTTCGGTCGAGCACCTCATGGACTTGACCTCTGTACGAGTAGACATCGAATGCTTGGCTCTGCGCAGAGCCGTTCGAGAAGCCGATCTGCAGTGGGAGTCGGCAGCGCTAGCTGCACACCACACACTCGCCTCGACTCCGCTGTTCGAAGCCGACGGACAGGGGGTTTCTCACCATTGGTCCCTAGCGCACAGCGTCTTTCATCGAGCCCTGGTTCAGGGGTGCGGCAGCTCGATCCTGCTGGAGTTGAGGGACCGGCTTTGGGATGCCAGCACTCTGTACCGATCTTGGTCAGCAACGATCGACAAGGTATACGTGCGCGACGTAGCCGTTGAGCATCGGGAGCTGCTGGACGCGGTTCTAGCCCGCGATGCCGATCGAGCGGCCGCCCTTCAGGCTACCCACATCCGTAAGACGACGGATTCGATACTCGCTGCGCTCCGAGTGCACACCGACGAAGACGCAAATCGCGATCCACTTGGTCCCGCATTTTGACCCCCTAATCAGTGTGGCCGTGCCGCCTACGTCAGGTTGCCGATATCACGCTGAACAGCAAAATCGAAGGAAGTATATGGTGGTCTCAGAAAACAACAAGGGCGGTTACTCATTCGTCCCCAGCAACCTCGGCTTTGCTAGCGCGGTGGTGCGTGCGTTGCCTGGCATGGCGATCGAGTGGGCGGTGCTGCCCAAGGCGGTCTCAATCTCTGATGGATTTGATGCGGCCAGGCGTCACCTCGAATTACTTGGGCGGCCTCTGGAAGCCCTCTGCGGCATCGATCTGAAGCTACCGTACGCGCTGGCGCGCGCTAACTTCAGTGCGTTCAACCGAGAGTACATTGCTAGACTCGATGCTTGGGGGCTCCGGACGGCGGAGGGCTGCCCGCTAGCAAGAACAAACGTATCTCCCAGCATCAACCCGCCGGTCGAGCCGTCAGTGCTCTCTTTCTCCTATACGGTCCCCACTGACGAGGGAACAGGCACTTTCGTCGTCTCCGGCGTGGGGGAGTTGCCTGACGACACTGTCATTCCCGACGGTGTCGTCCGACATCGCGAGACCAGCCATGCGGCGTTGCTGGAGAAAGCCGCGTGCGTGGTGGAGGTGGTCGACCACCGTCTGAGGGCCATCGGTGTCGACTGGGACAGTTCCATGACAGTCCAACTCTACTCTGCACATGACGTGACATCTTCCGTGCAAGGTCTCCTTGCCCAAAAAGGTCTCGCACCGACCCACGGCTTGATCTGGCATGATGCTGCCCCCCCGGTAGACGACTTGGAACTGGAGATCGACGTGCGCGCCTACCGTCGTCAGCTACGCCTTCCGCTCGGCTAATGCAGCCGTGCCTCTCCGAGGCGTCTCCTCAAATTTCGAGTGTTTTGCATACCTGCCTCTGCGCGTGATACGGGGCCACACCCTTTGAAAGGAAATCTATGCGTCTGGCCACCTACCACGAAGAACACCGCCTCGTCGCCGCGTTCGTTCTGGATGGGCGGCTCGTTCCCGCCGTCCACGCTGCCCGGGCCGCTGGGATCGAAAATATTGAGACGTTCAGCAGCGTGCGGAACATCCTCAGCCTCGACCGCGAGACGGTCGACCGCGCCCACCGTGCGGCCCAGCTATTCGAGCAGTCACCACTGGACATCGAGGAAGTCCAACTAGCGCCGCCGATTCCAGACCCTGACAAAATCGTTTGCCTCGGCCTGAACTACCTTGACCATGCAGCCGAAAACGCTCTAGCTGCGCCGCCTGCACCTATGCTGATTGCCAAGTACCGCAACTCGCTCACCGGTCATCGGTCACCGATTCACCTACCCGCTGCATGGTCCACTCAGGTCGATTACGAGGGTGAGATTGCCGTCGTCGTCGGCGCGACACTCAGTAACGCTAGTGAGTCCGAGGCGATCATCGCGGCAGCCGGTTGGATGCCGTTCAACGACGTTTCGGCCCGCGACCTTCAACTTCTCACCCCGCAGTGGACGGCGGGCAAAGCAGCTGACAGCTTCGGCCCCTGTGGACCGTATCTCACAGTCGACGACGCGCTGACGTCAAGCGACCTCAAGCTGACGACGCGCCTCAATGGAGAGATCGTGCAAGAGGCCGTCGCAGCGGACATGATTTTCTCGGTCGCGCGGACGCTGAGCTTCCTTAGTTCGTTCATGACCCTCGTGCCGGGCGACATTGTGGCAACCGGCACGCCCGCTGGTATCGGTTTTCGCCGTGAGCCTCAGCGGTTCCTGCGCGCTGGCGACACAGTGGAGGTACAGGTCGGAGACTGCGTACTCAGCAATCCAGTGTCAGGTCCGCAATAAGCCTGTCATCATCTCTCCAGATTAATCAGCATCTGTCAGCGATTCTCGCTGGCTGTCGGCTTGCCCTGCACCTATTCACGGCGCACTGCGACCGCGTTGGAACGTCATCATGCCCGACGCGGACGACGTATCACTGCCCGGTCTAGAGGCACTGATGCGCCGACGATTTTGTCGACAGCCGCAACACAGCTCGTTCCCGAAAAGCGATAACAGGCCGACCCTTCGCCCGAATAAATTCAGTAATGCAAGGAGAAACAATGTCACAAGCACGAGTCGTTAGGAATAATGACGGCGAATTTGTATGGCCGTGGAACGTAAAGGCATCGGGCGGACATACTGATGGTCGATTCGATTTCTTTGTCGGCGAGATAGGTTACTTCAGTGGTCCGCCGCTTCACTTGCATCGAGAGCAGGACGACACGTTCTATATTCTTGAGGGCATTCTAGCAGTACAAGCCGATGACAAGATCCTCGATCTTCATCCGGGGGACTTTGTGACTGTACCTCCAGGGGTGCCTCACACTTTCGATAATATCCGCCGCAACCAGCGAGTGCGAGCAATAAATCTTATGACACCAGGTGGGTACGATAAGGCTCTTACAGATTTCAATAGCATCGGCGGAGGATTTGAAGATTTCGACGCCGTTCGGGAGGTGGGCAACCGCTGGGGAGTGGAGATCGTCGGCCCACCGCTGCGGGACAAGCTGGGTATATCCAAGTAGGTCCGACTGCTGAAGTCGGCAGTGGTTGCCGCACGCGGGCGGCCATTACGGTCTCCGACGTGCGGGGGTGCCACCCTCGCAATTGCTTACCCATACTGATTTCCCTTGGATGGACTTCAATAGACTATAGCAACGATGACTAGTTGGGGCGGTTCCAGGCATAACTCGCAATTTATCGGCACTGACAGTCTCAATCTGCCATGTCGGTTACTCAATGGCCACACTCAGATTGTGTCTCACGTCGTTGTGACTGGTTGTCGGTGGGTCGCGATGGACTGTGCTCGGTTGTGCCGCGTGATGTTCGGCCGTGTCGGACAAGTTGTCGAAACGTCTCGTTCCGACGAGCTTTGGGCGATGGTGGAGCCGTTGCTGTCGAAGTTCGGGCCACGACCGCAGGGTGGGGTACTGCTGCGGCCGACGAGCGGGCGGTGTTCACGGCAGTGGTATTCGTGCTGACCAGCGGGTGTGCGTGGCGGATGCTGCCGCCGTCGTTCGGGGTCACGGTACCGGCGGGCGCACCGCCGGTTCACGGTGTGGACCGAAGCCGGTCTCTGGCGGCGGCTACATCGCGCGGTACTCGATGAGCTCGGCAGCGGGGGCTTGATCGACTGGTCGCGTGCGGTGATCGACGCAGCAAGCGGCCGGGCGAAAAAGGGGGGGATCTCCGACCGGCCCGAGCCCGGTTGACTGCGGCAAGTCCGGCTCGAAAATCCACCTACTGTCCGATGGCTTGGGAATGCCACTGTCGGT
>NZ_JBSGCA010000089.1:0-16621 GCF_053601535.1 Nocardia sp. NPDC004718 | reverse complement strand
GACCGAGTACGAGGCAGCGCACTACGCTGACACAGACCGATGGGCCGAGTGACTACCGGCCCGTAAAACACCGGCAGGAAAGCCGGGGCGGTTCAAAACGCCGCAAGCTCGGGTCGTGAACCCGACAGAATTTCGAATTCCGGGCATGCGGAGACTGTTTCGAGCACAATCAAGCGATGCTCGGGGGTGAGCGCTGTGGAGGCGTAGGCACTGCGGCGTCGACCGCGCTGCGGAAGCATCTGTCAGTGGCGGCCGGCCACGGGAGTCGTGGCTACCGTAATTGGGAGGACATCCTGATGTCTGTAGTTGGGCGTGTCGCCGTTGTCTGCTCGGCGCTTCTGGTTGGAGGCACGGTCGCATGCTCACCGACCGAGGAGCCGGTCCCCGGATTCACGGTATCTACCCTCCGCACGGTCGAGGAATTCCCGCGGACTGCGCCTTCTGGGCCGCAGCCGCGCGATGCCGCTCGCGCCTGCGTATTCGATGCGGTCCGCACCGTGTTGATCGCGATGGCTGATTCCCCGACGGGAGTCATCACCGATACCGCACTGGTCTATCCGCCAGAGCAGTCGGCAGCCACACGCGCGAGCAATGGACGGGATCGTTTGGAGCTCGAGATCCATGTCAACACGCGTTCGAAACCGGGATTCAGCATGCGAGGCAACCTGGTCGGCGGCGGTGATCCGGACAGTGTCATTGGGAAAATGCGATCGGGGAGGCTCAGCGACTTCCCGCCTGACGTCGTGGATGAGATCTCGGTGTTCGACTTCTGGTCGCCGAACGTTGCGGCTGCGCCGTCGGTGGTGGTGTCGCAGAAGGACGCCGAGGACGTCTGCGCCACCGTGTACGGGAAGGACAGCGGCGATTCTGCGCACCCTGGCGGGTTCATCGCGTATGTGGTGGCCACCTACGGATTGGACCGAACAGGGATGCCCGCCGAATCACCCACCTTCGACTGCCCGGGAGACGTAAACGACTACCTCGATGTCACCCACCCTCACTTGGGAAAGTTGAGGGTCTCGCTGGTCGGTAAACGGTCCAACGAGGATCTTCCCGACGGCAACGCCTGCATCGCGATCACCAAATCCGACGGCGTTGAGGTGGAGACCATCCCGGTGAGCGCCTACCAGGGTGCGCTGTACTTCTCGCCCACGCCGGTGGATGCGTCGGGAAACCTGTTTGTGCTCTACAACCCCGGCCGCTACGACGGCGTGATGGCCATCGTCCCCATCGACGGCGGAATTTCTTCCATCGACAGATATAACGCTCGGCTGATCGGGCCAGGAGCCGATGGGCAGTTCACCATCGAGTACAAGCACCACGACTGCACGCCCTCGTGCGCCGACGGCCCGACCACGAGCGAGATACAGCATTGGAACGGCACCGACTATGTGGCCCGATAGCGGCCGGGCCGAGCGCTTCTGGGTGAAGCGTTCGGCCCGGCCGGGCGAAGGCGGGCGCCGCGTTACGGCTTCCGGATCGCTTTGACGACGTCGGCGGCGACGCGCAGCACCTTCACCAGGGGGGTGGTGGCGCGGCGGGCGTCGCGGCGGCGCTTCTCATTCGGGTGTGCGGCCGCCAGAATGCAGATCCCGATGATGGTCAGAACCACGAGCGCCGCGCACCCCGCGAATACCAGCAAGAGGACCGGCCCGACCCATGGATAGGTCGAAGCGGTCTGTACCAGGAACTCGTTCACTTCGTGCCTTTCGTATCCGCGGCCATGCGGCCGTGAACGCGACTTCACGCTGGATTGCAAATCATTTTCTGTATCCGACGTTTCGGAAATGCCTGGTCAGATACTTTTCTGCCGTGAGCAGCGGGGCGGAGTACAGTGGCGCGACTCGTTTCCGATACACGCAGAAACACCGTTTTGGGGGTTTGGATGGGATCTCAGGGGCAAGAGCAGCGCGCACGGGACGAGATCAAGGCCCGGGTCACGCGACTGCGAAAGGACGCTGAACGCCAACGCGGCGGCCGCACCTACACCTGGGGCGAACTCGCCGACTTGGTCAACGCGAAGATCCGCAGCCACGACGGGGCCATGGCGGCGGCCCGGGGGGAACTGCCGTCGCAATCCAGCGTGGAGGACCGAGAGACTGTCAGTGCGCAGCAGATCGGGTTCTGGTTCCGAGACGGCAAAAGGGCCAAACACATCTATCAGTTATGGGCACTGGTGCTGGTCCTGCACGAGGATGCCGGGCTGAGGGTCCCGACCTCCGCGTACACCGACTGGAAAGGGCTCTGGGACCAAGCTCAAGGCGAACCGGTGAAGGCCGACCGAAAGACCGCACCTACCGCAGGCTCGGGCGCACCCGACTCGCTGCCACCATCAGGCGGCCTTTCCATGCGACGCCAGTTGCAGTGGGGAGCCTTGCTCGGGGTCGTCGTCATCGGAGGCGCAGTCCTCGGTCTCACAAATCCGTGGCACTGGCAATGGCTCGGCGCGGATTCGGCCGCCAGTTCTTCGGAGTTGGGGCGAACCTACGACCCCAATTTGCCCGTCGTAGTCCAGGGCGTGCATGCCGATCGGGAGGGGCTGCATTTCGTCGTCGCCGAGAAGCTCTCGCTCAGCAGGGACGAGCTTCGCGTGCTCAGCCAGGAGGCGACTCGCAGTCCTGGCGCGAATCAGAAGCGGTTCGAGTCACAGCACGACGGGATTCCCCAGGATTTCGCCAACCTGGTCATGACGGTGAGCACCAATCTCGACCAGCCCGTCACCATCACGGGTCTGCGGGCGATCAAGGAGTGCGCCGACCCCTTCGACGGAACCTACTTCGATGAGTACACCCAAGGCGGTTCTACACCGAATGTGGAGATCGGTATCGACCTCGACAAGCCCGATGCACAAGCCCAGTACCTCGACGAGCACGGGCGCCCCACCGGCCCACTGTTCTTCCGGAAGCAGAACGTCCAGCTCAAACCGGGCGACTCCACGACTTTGAGCATCGCGGTGTTCACCGCAAAGTACGGCTGCTCGTTCAAGCTCGAGATCACCGTGGACACCCCCACCGGCCCGGTCACCCAGGTCATAGACAACAACGGCAAGCCGTTCAAGGTGACCGCGAAGGCCGCCCCGAAAAAGGACGGCTTTCCCCTGTCCGGTTATCAAGCCGCCTACGTACAGCAGGTTGGCTACGTCTGGCAGGCAGTCGATCCGAACACCTTTCGCGGACGGTGACCCATCAGATGGCCAAGCGAGGTGTCGGAGAATCGATCGTTACCGAGACGCGGTGATCGTCGGGAACCGGACGATTGCGGCGACTGCTCGGTGTATCGATAGCCTGATCGGCATGACGTCGTTCACTGTGTACCTGTCCGACCCTGAAGTTCCTGCTGGTCTCGAGTTCGCCGGTGAGGCCGAATTCCAGTTCTTCGAAAACGGTGTGCTGCAGGTGGCCGACAACGATCAGGTCAGGTACTACGCGCCCGGGTATTGGACACAGGTACACCAGGGACCGCACTGAACCAGCCTCCCAGCCGATCGACTATCCGGCCGGCCACCGCTTCGGGCCGATGCTCGAGCCGAGATCCAATGCGAGCTGGTCACCAGCGGCCGGACTTCGGGCGGGATCTGCGCCCGGACGGTGGCTGTGCAGGCACAGTTGGCAGTTCACCTGATCGGTAGTGGGGCCGTAGACCATCCACCAGGGCCGACCGGCCGCATAGTAGCCAGCATGGCAATCCGGCGCGGGGATGGTCATGCCGCGTTCATCCTCGACGAACGCGACACGATGCACGGTGCGGTTGCGGCCGATCCGCAATCCTTTGCCCCGGTACTGCCGGACGGCCCACGCCTCTCCCGGCGCGCCCCGCGACGGCGGTTCCGGTTCCATATCAAGGGGATCCGGGCCGAACAAGGGCGCAGCGGTCATACCTACGATGGTGCACCATCCGACTTCAGCAGGCCGCCAACCATCGGCAGCGGCCACTGAACGACCCGGCCGCCGGCTCGAAGGAGGCATTCGAGCCTCGGGCAAACCAGCCCGATCACCTACGAGCGGCGAGCCACTGGTATACGGCTCGCCGCATAACCACCCGGTGTCCACATTCTGGAAGGAAGCGCCCCGACACACATACGCACGTGATCCGCGCACCGGATCTACTTTGCAGCTCGTGACAGCTTCGGGATTTCTGGGCCATAGCCGACCGTCCCGGAACCACGGGTTCCGGGACGGTGCGCGGGGCTGCTATCCGAACGGGATCGCCAGGGTGATGGGGGTGGTGCGGGCGGACAGGGTGACGGTGCCGGGGCTGACAGGTTTGCCGGGGAAGGTGTAGAGCCGGTCCTGGGCGTCGATGATCAGGGTGAGGTTGTGCCCCTGGGCGACCTCGTAATCGGTCGCCTGTAGCCAGAGGACTATCTGGTCTTTGCGTTGGTAGGGGGTGAGGGTGACGGCAGCATGGGTGATGAGCAGCATGGTGTCGGTACTGGAGTCACGGTCGAAAAGGTATGCCACGACTGTGACGCTGTCCGCGGTGGTGGATGCGGACATGCTAATGACCGGGATACCGGAGACGCGTATGGCGTCAGGCCATGGCGGGGTGGACCAGACGGCCGCGTGTTTGCGATCCACAGCGGACAGTTGCTGGCTGCGCGGCTTGCGCAGCCGTTCCTGGATGCCGTCGACCACCAATGCCTCGGCCGCATACACCTGTTCGGTACCAATAGTGAAAGTCGCCTCGAACCCGTCCGGTGTACCCCCGTCCATGATCAGGCCGTCGGTGCTCCCGGCGGCGGGCGGGTGAAGCTTGAAGTTGTGCGCCACCGACCCCCACTCGATCAGGTTTGCGTTGGCCGACATGGCGAAGGAGTGCATGGTCTCCAAATGCAGCTTGCCATCGGTGTCGATGCCATTGCTCATCCCGCGCAGGAACCGGTCGAGCCATTTGTAGGCGCCCTCGGTGGTACGGGTCGGCAGACCGAACAGCACGCCCGGAATCTCCACTGCGCCATGGTCACCCACAGCCACATCCAACCGGACCGGACCCTCGTAGTTGGTGGCGAACCGGACCAGCTGGTTCTGCGGGAAGATCGTTTCGTGCCAGTAGGTGCTGAGGAATAGCGGTACCGAGCGGCTGGTAAGGCCGTCCTGATTGTGAGCCGGGGAGCGTGGCCGACCGTAGCGGTACACCGCATCCATGTCTCCCGCACGGAAATCCTCCAGCACTGCCAGCAGTTCCTTGCTGGGCTGCTCGCTGACTTCCGCCAGTTTCTCAGCAGCCAGCGCGTGCGGCGTGTCGTTGTCGTAGAGCGCTTCGGCCAGATCAGCCCAGGCGCTCAGTGCTACAACGGCTTTTACGCGATAATCGGTATTCGCGGTGAGCAGGCTGATACCGGAACCGTAGGACAGGCCCATCATGCCGACGGCATCGTAGTCGGCCTTCATATTCGCCAGCGCCCAGTCGATGACCGCGCTGGCATCAGCAATATCCTCGGGCCCGGCCACCGTGAGTTCACCCTCGGAGCCCGGCAGCCCGCGTTCGGTGTAGGCGACTACGGCGTAACCGCGCAGCAGCAGCCGCACAATGGCGCCACCGTACATCTTCCAGCCCAGTTCATCGAGACCGGCGGGCAGAACGACCAGCGGGTGCGGGCCCGCCGTGAGCGGTTCGGCGGCCAGGGCATCCAGTTCCACGCCCGAACTCGGAATCTTGACGGCTCGGATACGGGATTGCGTGCGGGAGCTAGCGAGGTCGATATCGAGATCGGCTGGCGCACCGGTGTCCTCACCGGTCAGCAGCTTGCTCACGATGGCCTTCGCGGCGGCTTCCTGCTCAGGGGTCACCAACCGCAGACGGTTCGGATTCGAAGAGGTCATGATCACGTCCTTTCAGCTTCCGGAAAGAACAGGATATGTCGCTGAACAGGGGCGACCTGGCAAATCGATGTCAAAGGGGGTTCAGGACTGGCAGGGGTCGGTATTCGGGTAGTCGGTATTCCTGCCCGCCGGGCTGGTAGCGGTCAGCGGCTGTGGTCGCCTGGTACGTAGCGGTTCCAGGTGCCGCCGGCATGCTCGCGGTGGCGGTGGGCGGTGGTGTAGTGGATTCCGAGGGCGTCGGCGACGACCGGTGCCGGTGCTTGCAGGACGAGTTGCCGCAGGGCCGAGACGCGGCCGGTGATGGTGGGGACGCCGGTCTTGGCGGACTGCTGGCCGAGGGTTTCGGGCCGGAGCGGTTGGCCGGCGGGGAGTCGAAAACTGTGCTGGCAAAGCAGTTCGGCGTGAACCGTGAACCGTCCACTCCTTCCTGCGCGCCGAGACCGTGACGGTCTGAGCTGCGACGTTTCCGGTTTCGAACACGACACTGAGATCAGACCGGTTCATGTCCCGGGTGGCCTGGTTTTTACCGGCCCGCTCATTCCCCAGGCTTGGACCGGGTCGCGGGAGTACCAGTGGCCGCTCCATTCCTGGCCGGCGGCCAGGGCTGCGTAGAACTGGGTGTCGTCGGGCAACGCGGGGGTGTGGGCTTGCACGACACCGGGCCGGTCGCGGTGGAAACGGCGGGCGCGTTCGACCGAGCGGGCCGAGCATTCGGCGTGGTAGGCGCGCTGGGTGATCAGCCATTCCCCGCCGCCGCGTCCGGCGGGGTCGCCGGTGTGGTCGAGCGGGTAGTGCATCTGGTACTCGATACGGGCCAGCTGCTCGCTGGCATGCTCGAACAACCACGCGATCCACCCCGGAACCTCCGGTTGCGCGGCCAGCGCCCGGGCAGCGAATCCGTTGTCCGGGGCTGCGGCGTCTGGATCCTGCCGCGCCGCGGTGGTGACGCGGGCGAACACAGCGGGACCCGGGCGGCCGTCCTCGTGATGGATACCTTCCATAGCCTGGGACTGTAGATTCCCGCGCAGTTGTGGGCTTTTGTCCGTACCGGAGTGTCGGATCCAGACGGTGATTCACACGACAACTCGAGGTCGGTCACCGTGCGTCTGCCGCGTTCAAGTCCGAGACCTGCCGTTCGGACACGATCGGACATGCTTACCAGGTCCACATCCACGTTTGCGTTTGCGGTCACGGGCGCGCGCCCTGTGTCGCCGACCCCCACTGTTCGCTGACCACCGCGTTCGGTGGCGTCGCGGTAGAATCGTAGACGTCGCCAGGGTTGATACGACAGCCTTCCTTCGCAGGGTGACCGGTAGCAACGGCCTGAAGTCTCGTTTTCGGTTTCGGTTTCCAGGCCGTTGCTCGCGAAATACAGGCATATCCGCCGGCTGCCCGCAGCCGAGCGTAGATCCGCGTTCGGTTTGCTGGAGGCAGGCAATGCCGGGTCCACCTGGGTAGCTGTGGGTGTGCGTAGGCTGCTGGATATGGCGTCGGAGGGTCTGGAAGCGCGCATGGCTGCGTTGGAGGCGCTGGTCGGTGAACTGGCCGAGCGGGTGCGCAACGTCGAACGGGACGTTGCTGCGGCGCGCAGTGTCGGCCGGTGACGCGGATCGGCACGCGACCGAAACGGGCTCACAGATCCGCGAGTTCCGGCAGGCCGCTATGTCCGCGCTGGCCGACGTGCACGAGCGGCTACACCGGCAGTTCGAAGAAGTACACAACGAATTCGCCGAGATGCGTGGCAAGCTGGCTGCCGTTGCCTCGGCCCAGGCCCGGATCGTGGCGCTGCTGACGACGCGTGTCGAGCGTGGCAGCGACGCTCGATCACGGTAGGTCGCGCGGTCCCTCGATAAATATCCGGCGAGCGATAAGGAAACCTAATCTCCGGGTAACGGAGGCAGGCGCGTGGCCTCATTCAGCCGCCCGCGATGGACTTCCTTCCAAACGAACGAATCCCCGCCGGTGAGAAGCGATTTCGAGTCGGGGTCCCGGTAGTAACCGCGCGAAAAACAACGGATATGGCGAAGGCGCAGTTCAGGCGGCATCGTCGGGTTCGAGCGGGCGGCGATAGACCCCGGTGTGCGGGCTCCGGTCCTGCGAATGTGTCGGTCGGTCGTGCGATTATGCGAATCGTTCAGCGTTCTCCGTTGGGAGAGAACGTATTTCACATCGCAGGGGGTAACCATCCATGGCCTACGTCTACATGTTCCGGTACGGGACGTCGGAGCTGTTCAAGGTCGGCAAGACCAATACCGTCAAGTCGCGGCAATCCACGCTGCAGACGGGCAACACCATCGAATTGCAGGTGTTCGACGCTGTCGAGACCGATGCGCCGTTCGACGGGGAACGCTTCTTCAAGACTCGCTGGGCAGCGCGGCAGTATCGTCCGCGGTCCGAGATCTACCGGCTGACCGAGGCCGAAGCGCACCAGGCGATGGCCGAACTGCGCGACTATCTCACCAACACCCTACCGAACGAGCTCGTCCAGAAGGCGGCGCTGGCCGAGATCGAAGGGTTCGACAACACCGAAATCATGATCTCCCCGACCGAGGACATCGTGGTCAAACACCGCCGGTTGGTCGAGATCGAAGCCCAACTGAGGACTTTGACCGCCGAAGCCGAACCGTTGCGCCGCGAGATCATGCTAGCGATCGACAAGAACCGCGGGATCGAAGGGATCGCCACCTACGATAAGGCGGACGCCAACCGCTGGTTCGATGATGAGGGGTTCGAAGAGGAGTACCCGCAGTGGGCCGGGCAGTTCCAGAAGGTGGTGTTCGACGGCGCAGCGTGCAAGAAGGCCCACCCGAACGAGTACGAGAGATTCATGCAGATCCCGATGAAACGCAAGTTCGTCCTCTTCGAGGACCTCGATCGTCCGGCGGAGTGAACGAAAGCGGCAGAGGCGGTCGCCGCTTTGAACAGGGGCCGGGGAGCATCTGCGCGGAATGTTCCGTTAGCGGCCATCAAGCCCTCCAGCAGGCGAGACAGCGTGCCCGGACAGTTCGGCCGCGCCGGGATCGGGCTCGGGTCCGGTATCGGCGCCCCTGCTCCGGTCGTGGTCACGCAGCAGTCGCATCACGGTGGCCGGCGAGGGGTGCTGGCCTTTCTTCTTTCCGGCGGTGATGACCAGGCGTGCGGCGATGTCACGCAGGCTGTGGCCGTTCGCGCGCAGGTGCAGCGCCATCGAGAGCATGTTCTCGTCGACGACGGAGACTCCGCCGATGGGTTTGCCGCGCTGGCGGGCGGATTCGTGGCCTTCGAGGGTACGGTCGCGGATGTATTCGCGTTCCATCCCCGACAGGGCGGCCAGCACGGTGAACACGATCCCGGACGGGTCGTGGGTGCCCTGGAGTTCGCCGGTGAGGAATTCCAGGCCGATGTCGGCGGCCTTGAGCTGTTCGGCGAGGGCGGCGAGTTCGATACCGCGGCCCAGGCGCTTGTGCTCGTGCACGACCAGGGTCACCGCCGCGCCGGAGGCGCGGATCTCGCGCGCCAGGGCGACCGCGCGGTCGAGTTCGGGGCGGACCAGGGCGCGTGTGGAGATCTTCTCGGAGAAGACGCGCCCGATCCCGGCGCCGCGCAGGGAGTCCAGTTGGGTGTCGAGGGATTGGCGCACGGTGGAGGCGCGCGCGTAGCCGATGCGCACGTGCCCGCCTGGCTCGGTGGCGGCCGCGGCGGGGCGCGGGAGTTCGATCCACACCGATCCGGGCTTGCGTAGTGCCGGTGTGGTGACGGTGAGTGATTTGGCCAGCGAGAGCACGAGGCGGAAGCGGGCGGTGTGGTAGGCGGCGGCGACTTTGCCCTTGCCGGTGCGGCACGGCGACCCGGCCGGGGCCGCGCAGCTCGACATCGGGCAGTGGTGCGCTTCCACGAGGAGGAAGTCGTCGTTCACCCGCACATCGTTTCATGGGTATGTTTCACCACGCAAGACCTATGCACCGTCCCATGAAACGTCGAATGCCCTGGACGGCCGCCGGTTCTCGTGGTGTTTCATAGGTGATCACCTATGAAACACGCAGACGGGCGGGACGGCCGGAGGAGACGAACGCACGCCCTACGGCAGAAGGTATCGCTCCGCAAGGATGATCGCGGAGCTTGTCATGACCCGAAGCTGTTGCTGGACAATTGTTCCGGCAGACAGCATAGGCGTTCCCGGCGCGTACAGTGGTTGTCGAGAGCCCGGTTGCACGAACTGCCGAGCAGTTATTACTTCACTGTTCGTGGTCGTTTCGACTCGGCGCACACATCGGTTCAACGTGCCAGTTGTGATGAAGGGTCTTTCGATGCGCACACACCATGTATCGGAACTGAAGCTGTGAGCATTGAAGGCCCTGCTACGAAGGCGCTCGATTTTCTGTCCCTGCCATTTCATCGAGGGATTCTCAAAGCACATCTGGCACATCGACTGGAGTCGGCTGCCCAGAATATTGCGGAATCCGTCGGTGAAGGGATCCCCCGCAGGACAGCCAAAGAGCTTCGAATCATGTGCGGCAATATAGTCGAGAGTGATGAAACCGGGGCTCGGTGGTTCAGATGGCCACCGAGCGGGGAGATATCCCCGGCAAGTTCGCTGGTGCCGGATATCGGTCTCCCCAGGGATCCGAAACAACTGCACGAGCTCTGGTCAGGGTTTTCCGCGGAGAAGAAAGACGCTCTTTATCGTGCGGACCCGTTTGTTGGAAAGCGGGATGGAATACCGCAACTCGACCGCGACAAGTACAATCGACAAACTCTTACGATGCTGCGAGACAAGGCTGAGCGGGAGCGAAACCAGGATCATCTGGACCGAATCGATGACATACAGCGATTCCTCGATTCAGCCGAGGATGGTCTACCTCCCCACTATTTGTCGTATATCGACGAAGAACTCCAGTACGCATACGCACTCGGCAACCCCGATACCGCCCAGAACGTCGGAATTATACCAGTCGGCGCGCTGCGGCGGCGCAGCGGCGTCGGCTACGCCCAGCAATCACTGAAACAATTGCGACAGGCCGCCTTGGCGGTCGATCCGACCGCAGAAACATCAGTGGTCCTGTGGGGCGCCTACAACAATCCGAACTCCCTGGTCGCGACGCTGTCTTCCATACCCGCCGAAGAAGGCGCGGCGGCCCTGCGCCGATATCACGAGGGACTGCGGGCCACCCATCAGGGCCCGCCCTCGCACAACACCACCATCGCACATTCCTACGGCGGTGTCCTCGGCGGCCACACGGCCGGACACGGGAACGCACTCGACACCGACGATCTGGTATTCGTCGGCAACTGGGGCACCGGCGCAACGAACGTCGAGGATCTCCGACTGACCGGTGTCGACCCCGCAAACACCGGTAACCACGTCTACGCGACCATGGCCCGACACGACTCCATCCAGCTGATGCCCGCCACCCACGGTCCCGCACCGACCGACCCCACATTCAACGCTACGGTATTCGGCACCGACTCCACACCCAGCCAGACGCGGCTGGGCTGGAATCCAGAGGATCACCTGGCCACGAACTACTTCGGTTCCGCCAACCAGTCGTACCGGAATCTGGGACTGATCATGACCGGCCATGGAGACATGCTTGGCTGAACAGACAGCGGCCAGTCCTGCCACCCTTCGAATCGACGAAACGAGGACGATATGCTACCGGCGACAACCCAGGCCGGGGCCCGCGCACAACTGCTGCGGCACTTCACCGAAACACTCCGGATGCTGCCCACCGAATCGGTGCTGGCGCTAAGACATCCGGACCTTCCAGCAGCGGGGTTTCACCGCGGTGTCACCCTCCCCCTCGACGACAACAATCCCGACGACGTCCAGGAATTCTTCGATATCTCGTACTGGGTGATCGGAGCAACCCCCACGACCTCCGACCGGTACTTCGACCTCGTGATGCGTGCCTGGTGTGATCACGGCTGGACGACGCGAACCGATCGGAATACGCGCCCACGCACTGGTTACGCACGAACCTCCGACGGGTACGATCTCACCATCACGCAGAGTGTGAACGGATACCTCAGCATGTCCGGGTCGACACCTCCCTTCGCATCCGACTCGGTCGAAGGAAGCCCACTCCCACCCCAGATCGACCGCCCATCTGAACCGCCGAACTAATGGGCCATTTCGGATCGGTGAACGTCACCGTGACGGCCCGGAACTCCCGACGCTGTCATACGGTGCTAAGTGGCTGACGTGTCGTCCGGCAAATCCTAGCAGCCGTCCGACCCTAAGGGGCATGCAATGCCATGGGCAGGCATCGCGGGGAAAGGGTGCGCGACAACTTCCGCAACGGTGCGGCCGCGACCAGCGACCGGGCCTATGACCTGTGTCGGGCCGGGCGACATGCGGATCGCGAGTGGTCAGGCAGGGAGAGATGAGGTGCCGGTTCTAGCGGCTTCGCGGGCCAGGATACGGGCGCGTTGTTCTTCGAAGCGGATCACGTCGCGGCCGAGTTTGTCCAAATATTCGGCGAGTTGGTCACGGTTTTGTTCGCCGCGACCGGTGAAATCGGTGCGGCCGAAGACGTTCCAGATCCGTAGCACGGGGGTGAGGACCTCGTCGAGGTGTTGGCGAAGGTCGTAGATGCCGTGCTTGACCATCAGCACGCCGTTGCGTCGCCAGTTCGGCATACCGTTACCGGGCATCGCGAAGTTCCTGACGATCTTGGTGACCGCTTCGATGGTTTGGTCCGGTGCCAGGTCGAACGCGGCAGCGGTGACCGCACGGTAGAAGATCATGTGCAGGTTCTCATCCGCCGCGATACGGGTAAGCATGTGATCGGCGATGGGGTCGCCGCACACCCTGCCGGTGGAACGGTGGCTGATGCGAGTGGCCAGTTCCTGGACGGTGACGTAGGCGACCTGGTCAAGCACTCCGCTGAAGTAGTCGCAGGCATGGACACCGCGGGTCATGTGCACCATCCGGTCGTGTTCCAATGCCACCGGGTCGACCCCGCGGGTGACGACGAGATAGTCGCGCATGGCGATGGCGTGGCGGTTTTCTTCGGCGGTCCAGCGACCGATCCAGGTGCCCCACGCGCCATCGAGACCGAAGTGCTCGGCGATGGTGCGGTGATAGGAGGGCAGGTTGTCCTCGGTGAGCAGGTTGGTGATCATGGCGATCTTGGCCACTTCCGATAACCGCGACTGCTCGGGTTCCCAGTCGATTCCTCCTAGGGCGGCGAAGTTACGGCCCTCGTCCCAGGGCACGTAGTCGTGCGGGTTCCAGTCCTTAACTGTCGCCAAGTGACGATCCAGGTTCTCCGCAACTATTGGCTCCAGCTCTGTGAGCAGCTCCAGTTGTGTCAAGTCCCTTGCCATGCAATCCCTTTCGAAGCCGTGTCCTATCGATCCAACAGAGTAGATCACGCGCAAGATTTCGATGATCACGAGTCCATCGACGCCTCGGGACCGGTTCCATCTACCACACCACCTGCAAACGCGGCCGATACGCTTCTTGTCGGCCCGTCAGCGCTTCACAGTGAGGTTCCGACCTATATCTCCGGTAGGGGTGCCGGTAAGGACCGTGTCACCGGCCGCAAGTCAGGCGCAGACCGAGCGCTGCGGCGGTAAGGATCCCGCCGCCGGCGGCAGTCGTGAACAAGGACGGTTCGGTCCAACGCTCCAAAGCGGTGACCGCCGTGCAGCGAACCGATACCGGCCGCTACCGGATCACTGTGGACGACAACGTCTCCCTGGCCCGCGCGGTGCCGGGTGGCCACCTTGAACCGGTCGGCGAACTGGCGCAGCGAGATCTACGTCAGCATCGACAACACCTCCGGCACGGACCGCACCTTCACCGTGCTGACCGGCAACAACGGCAACGCTTCGGATCAGCCCTTCCACGTCATCGTCCCCCCCTGACCCACCGTCCTCCGTGCGACGACGGCGGCGCGGTGTTCGGCGGCTGCGGTGGGTAGTTTCGCCGGCGGATTCCGGGTCGAGGACGAGCGGATCCGAGATATCGTCAGTGCGCGCCGTGTCGACCATGTCCCGGGAGTGTAGGAGAAAGGGCCGACAAGCCTTGTTGGACAGCAGGTTGCGGCAACACGTTTTTCGACAGGTGGCGTTTCCGGGTCACCTGCGGATTCCCTCGAATTGCCGAAGTCGGCTGCATCCGTTGAGAACCGATTCGATTCTCGGGCACTACTAGTCGAGCTGCGTGGGGTGAGCGGCCTTTGGCGGAGCCTGGCTTTCGGTTTCTATGCGCGAGGATTGCTGGTTGGTCCGGGTCGGCTGCCAACGGGTTGAACGCCATCCAGTGACGAGGAGTATTCCCGTCACCGTCACCACGGTCAGGGCCATCAACCCGCCGGCGGCGGTGACCGCCGCAACCGTCTGCGCCGCAGGCGGGTCCTCGGCCATCGCCCCGTAGTAGAGCATCAGCGCGCTGGCCGTCAACGGCCCAGCCGCGGCCAGGACAGGAACGAGAGAAACCAATCCCAGAGTGACCGCCGTCTGCGGCGCCAGGGTTCGCTTAAATTTAATTGATCGCGCCCGCTGCACCCGATGCCGTCCCCGCCCGGTGCGGTTCACAGTCCGGTCCATCTCGCACCTCCTCCGACAAGCAGATGTGTCGCAGGTTCTTTCGGACGCGATGCCGGAGACGACGCTATCGGCTCAGCGGACAGGCGACCAGGGTCGTTCCGAACCGATACCGGTCGGTCGGCAAACCGATAACCACCCCGTGCACGAGCGGAGCGCGGGGGCAGCGGAACGCACGGTAACGACGGCGATCGGGGCCGAAGGAGGCTGCTCCTTCATCCGCAACAGGTGAGGTGGTGCCCACAGTGCGCCCCCACGATGGTTCCATGACCGCGGCATCGAACCTGGGTCCGGTGGAAGTGGTGGTTTTCACCTTCCCCGGAGCGCGCGTGAACGAGTACGTCCGGGCGGGGCTGTCCGGTGTCGTCGAGAGTGGATACGTCACCGTGTTGGATCTGGTCTACCTCGCCAAGGATGCCAACGGCTACCTGCGGCGGGTCGAGATCGGAGACCCGCTCGAGGAGATCGGCTTGGCCGGGGTGCGGGTGCAGGGTCTCGGCCTGCTCACCGAGCAGGACCTGGCAGCGGTGGCCGGGGCGATGCCGGTGACCACCTCGGCGGTCGTGGTCGTCTACGAGCAGACCTGGACCCACACGCTCGCCGATCAGATGGCCGGGTGCGGTGGCGAGATCGCCTTGCACCTCCAGATGCGGTGCCACAACTCGTCGTGCCCTGCGGACACGCCCGTGGCGTCGATGAGCAGCGGCGCACGGGCCGACACACCGGGATTGCTGGCCACCAGCGGCGCCACCGTCGTAGCCGACGGTAGCGGCCGGACCGCACACGCGATCACCGAACGAACCCGGCACATCGCCGCAGCCCACACCAGCCTCGGGTAACACGACCATCCACACGCCGCTACTGACAAGCCCCGAGACCCAGGCCACGGCGATTCACCCCACCACCGCACCGCAAGCGTCGACCCCCACCGAACGGTGGGTGTCGAGAATCGTTCGGTTCTCAACGGGTGCAGCCGACTCGGCAATGGGCTGTATTCCGGCGGTCACCCGCACCAGCTGCACCCCGCCGCCGCCATGCTGCTGATGTATGGGCTGGTCGTTGGCGGGCTCGCCGCTCGCGGTCAGGAAGAGTAGCCCGCCTTCGAAGCGCCGATCTGGGACGTCAGACCCGACGCCAGCTGGGAAGAGGTGGCTTTACGAGGCCACTTCGCCGAAGTCGAGCTCAAACGTAGAATCTGGCTCTTAAGGGGTTGCCCGGGTGAAACGTGAAACCGGTGGGGCATACACCCTCGCTTCTACGAGGCCGCGATGTACCCGACCGCGCCGAGGTGGTCGACGATGTCGGTGGCTGCCAAGGGACGTTGCGCGGTGCGGGTGATCTCGGCGACGCGGTCGGCTGGGCAGGCGGTGACCGGGCCGGACACGGTGGCGCAGACCGTGCAGTCGGCGACGGCGCCGGTGAGGTGGGCTCGGACGTTGCGGCCGTCGAGCGCGGCGACCAAGCCGAACATGCTGAACGGGTTAGTGGACATCAGAATGGGTTTCCTGGTTGGCGACGTTGCGGGGGCCGCCTGCGCGGCCGACTCCCTTGTCGACCTACCGACGCCGTTGTCGAGGGCGGTTTCGGGTGACGGTGTTGTCACCGGTGGTGCGCTCGCTGCACGACAACCATCCTCATCGGATAGGTACCGGGCCGACATGGGGCATATACCTCTCTACGGTCATGCGATCACCTCTTCGCGGTTGCCGATCGGCGTTCAGGTGAGTCGCACTCGCGTGGATCTGGGGTACACCCCAACGACACAGCCGTGACCGGACTGAAAAGCGTCAGAATAGAGTCACCTTCTGCATTTCTTGACAGACGTACGCTGGATTCTTAGACTTCAACTTGACATTTCAAGTCGGGGAGAGATCAGTTATGCGTGTTGGCTATATCAGGGTGAGTACGGTCGATCAGAACACCGTCCGGCAACTCGACGGGATCGACGTCGAGCGCACCTTCGTCGACAAGGCCTCCGGGAAGGACACCGCACGCCCGCAGCTGGAGGAGCTGATCGGGTTCGTGCGTGACGGTGACACCGTGATCGTGCACTCCATGGACCGCCTCGCCCGCAACCTCGATGATCTGCGGCGGCTGGTGCGCACCCTGACCGGTAAGGGCGTGCGAGTGGAGTTCGTGAAGGAGTCGTTGACCTTCACCGGGGAGGACTCACCGATGGCGAACCTGCTGCTGAGCGTGATGGGCGCCTTCGCCGAGTTCGAACGCGCCCTCATCCTCGAACGCCAGCGCGAGGGCATCGCCGCGGC
>NZ_JBSGCA010000088.1:0-16809 GCF_053601535.1 Nocardia sp. NPDC004718 | reverse complement strand
GGCCGCGGGTGGTGAGTTCGGCCCACACCGTCTTGCCGCGCCTGTGGTAGTGCACACCCCAGCAGGTGGCCAGCTGGTCGACCAGGATCAACCCCCGCCCGCCGGTGTGATCCGGTCGGCGGATCCGCGCGGGCGCGGGCGAAGCATCGTCGACCTCCACACGCAGGCAGCCGTGGCCGGCCACCATCAAGCGGCAACCACGTGGGGCGCGGGCATGCACGACAGCGTTGCTGGCCAACTCGTCACACACCTGCACCGCGTCCTCGACCCCGATACCGGCGAGCGGGGCGAGCAGGCGCCGCACCGCAGCCCGCAACTGCCCCAACGACACCACCTCGAGATCCCACTCGACAACAGCGCCGTCGGCGCGCGCTGGATCCAGTGTCGAAATTCCCACCCTGCACCCCTCCTTCCGCTCGCCCAGTACCGGCCTCCACACGGACAGCACTACCTCGGCCACGACATACCCCACCCCACCCCGGCGAAAACACCGCATCCACGCTCGCCGCGGACCGCGTGGGGTGTTAAGAATCATTGGGTACCCGACACCCCGCATCGATCGAGAGTGCAGGGCACGGCACGGTCCCGCGGTCCACATCCGGGGACAACTCCCGCTTCGCGGGGTTGCCGAGTGGGGCAATACCCCGCACGGGTCGGCGCCGGGGCGGAAATCGTCTGCGGCGGCCGGTCTCGGCGTGATGTTCAGCCGTCCGCACCCCGGTAGGCCGGACCCTCATCACTGCGTGATGCGAGCGAACGGCGACGGGTGTGGCATAGTGAGAGGTTGAGTACGGGCTTCTCACCAAGAATTTGCTCGGCTCACTACAGAAAAGAAGTTGTTAACAGCATGGCTCAAGGCAGTGTGAAGTGGTTCAACGGTGAAAAAGGCTTCGGCTTCATCGCTCAAGACGGAGGCGGCCCGGACGTCTTCGTGCATTACTCGGCCGTGAGCGGCTCGGGTTACAAATCCCTCGACGAGGGTCAGCGTGTCGAGTTCTCGGTGGAACAGGGTCAGAAGGGCCCCCAAGCCCAGGACGTCCGCGCCATCTGATTCCGCGCGATCGCGTGATCGTTTGTGAAGAGCTTCGCACCGAGGTCGGTGCGAAGCTCTTTTCGTTCAGTCGATGCCTTCGATGATGCGGAAGTCGCGCTCGACGCCGTCGGGGAGGGCCACCAGCGCCTTCTGGTATGCCTCGCTCTCGTATGCCGCGACGGCCTGTTCGAAGCTGTCGAACTCGATCAGAACGACGCGTTGCGTGATTCCGGCTTCGTGGGCGACGACTCGACCGCCACGGGACAGGACGCGCCCGCCCCCAGCCTGGACAGCCGGGCGGGCCAGCTTGTTGTAGGCAGTCAGCCTCTCAGGGTCGGAAATGGCGGGGTAGACACTGACCCAGTAGCCCCTAGCCATGGAAACCTCCTGTGTTCGGCCGGACACGTCCGACTTCGAATCGACACTCGGATCGATCGATCCCGGCGACGGGTGCTGCGGTCAGTTGAATCGTCATAGGCGCAGGTTAGGGGTTGATGTGTGGTCGAGGGAAAGACCGGGACGGGATAGACCCAGAACGGCTCGTTATCAATCGGCAGGGAGGGCATGTGGTGCCGGATACGGTGAGCCTGCGGTACTTTCTCGTGCTGGCGCAGGAGTTGAACTTCACCCGCGCGGCCGCACGGATCGGGATCGCGCAGCCCGCACTCAGTGCCCGGATGCGCCGATTGGAGGCGGAACTCGGTACTGCCCTGCTGGTTCGTAACACGCGTAGCGTCGTATTGACCACGGCCGGTGCGGCTTTGGCGGAGTCCGCGCCGCCAGCGCTGGCGGCGCTGGACCGGGCATGGGACACCGCTCGGAATGCGGGGGCCGGTGAACTGGGCACGCTGCGCATCGGATACAGCCTCAGCGCGGGGGCCGAGACGGCACCGGCCCTGGTGGACAGGCTGATTCGCAGCAGCCCGGGACTCCAGGTCGGCGCGGTCCCGATGGCGACACCGGAGATCTCCCCCGCGGTCGCCGACGGCCGCATCGATGCGGGGATCACCCGCGGCGAACAGCCGGGTCGTGGCGTGCGCCGGTTCCTGCTGCGGCGTGCGCGAGTCGGGGTCCAATTGGCGCAGCATCATCCGCTGGCCGAACACCCCGAGATCGAGATCGCCGACGCCGCCGCGTATCCGCTGCGACTCCCCGACCGTGCGGCCAACCCCATAATCCACGATCAGCTGACCGCACTGTTCCGCAACACCCGACCACACCTCCGATTCCACACGCCCGCGGTCTCTTTCGACATGTCTCAGCGCGACCTACGCGATGGGCTCACCCTCGCCCCGGCCGGAGAAGCCGCGGTCACGGCACAACCGGCCGGTCTCACCTGGCGACCGCTGCGGGGCGCGCCCAGCCTGACAATCCACCTGGTCCTCCCACGCGAGCAGTCACCACTACACCGCCGCATCCGTGCCGTCGCCAAGACCCTGGCGCACGAGCTGCACTGGCTGCCGGACTGACGCGCAGGAATCCATGCTAGGCCGGTCGAGGGACCCGGGCGACAACTGCGGCCGGCGCAGCAGCCACACGCGCAGCAAATCCCCCGATCAGGTTCTGGGAAGTCGCCGCCGTCTACACCGACGCCCACCACCAAGACATCCTCGCCCGCGCCGCCCGTGACCGCGGGTTGTATCGAGACGCCTCCACCTGCACACACTGTTTCCCGACCACCCGCAACCCCACCGTCTGGAACACCCTTCTCATCCCCCTCACCGACCCGCTATGGGTGGCCGAGCTACTGGGCAAGTTGCGGCAGGTCGAGGTGCGCAAACAGGCGCAGGCGCTGCTGGACCGCGACCCCGCCACCACCGTCACCGTCGACAACCCGCATGGGGCGGCCATGGCTGCTGCGGGCTGGGCCGTTGGGCCCTGCCAGATCGGTTCCGCGAAACGGGACGCCGGGCATCGCCTCTCGTGAATGATAGTTTCAAAGCGATATGCGCGGGTGTCTCTGTGTTCAGCAGCCAGCACAGCACCGCTGGTCGGCGATCCCGTCGTGCGCGGCATCGCGTCCGAATGGGGTGGGGCAGAACGAGGATGAGCATGACAGACACGGCGACACCCGCCCGCACCACATCGAAGCAGGCTGTCACGGCGGCGGATCAGGTCGAGTTGCGCCAGCTACTGGCCGGATTGACAGCCGTGCGCGACGGCGATTTCGGCACCCGGTTGCCGACGGACGCCGACGGGTTGCTCGGCGAGATCGCGACGGTGTTCAACGGCATGGTGGACCAGCTGTCGCTGTTCACCTCGGAGGTCACCCGGGTCGCGCGCGAGGTCGGCACGGACGGGCGGCTGGGTGGTCAAGCCGAGGTGCCCGGCGTGTCCGGCACCTGGAAGGACCTCACCGACTCGGTGAACGCGATGGCGGGCAACCTCACCAGCCAGGTGCGCGACATCGCCCAGGTCGCGACCGCCGTGGCGCGGGGCGACCTGTCCCAGAAGATCGACGTGGACGCACGCGGTGAGATCCTCGAGCTGAAGAATACGGTCAATACGATGGTGGACCAGCTGTCCGCGTTCGCGGACGAGGTCACCCGCGTCGCGCGCGAAGTCGGTTCGGAGGGCCGGCTCGGCGGTCAGGCGGAGGTGCCCGGCGTCGGTGGCGTGTGGCGCGACCTCACCGCTTCGGTGAACTTCATGGCGGGCAACCTGACCGACCAGGTCCGCAACATCGCGCAGGTGACGACCGCGGTGGCGCGAGGCGACTTGAGCCAGAAGATCACAGTGAGCGCCCGTGGCGAGATCCTGGAGCTGAAGAACACCATCAACACGATGGTCGATCAGCTGTCGTCCTTCGCCGACGAGGTCACGCGAGTATCGCGCGAGGTGGGCACCGAGGGCATCCTCGGTGGCCAGGCGGATGTGAAGGGCGTCTCCGGCACCTGGCGCGACCTCACCGACTCGGTGAATTTCATGGCGGGCAACCTGACCGCGCAGGTGCGTTCGATCGCTCAGGTGGCAACCGCGGTGGCGCAGGGTGATCTGTCTCAAAAGATCAGAGTGGACGCCCGTGGCGAGATCCTGGAGCTGAAGAACACCATCAACACGATGGTCGATCAGCTCTCGGCGTTCGCCGACGAGGTCACCCGCGTCGCCCGCGAGGTCGGCACCGAGGGCAGGCTGGGCGGGCAGGCGGACGTGAAGGGTGTCTCCGGCACCTGGAAGGACCTCACCGAGTCGGTCAACGTCATGGCCGACAACCTCACCGCGCAGGTGCGTTCGATCGCCCAGGTCACCACCGCGGTGGCCCGTGGCGATCTGAGTCAGAAGATCAGGGTGGACGCCCGCGGCGAGATCCTGGAGCTGAAAGAGACCATCAACACGATGGTCGATCAGCTCTCGGCGTTCGCCGACGAGGTCACCCGCGTGGCCCGCGAGGTCGGCACCGAGGGCAATCTCGGTGGCCAGGCGACTGTGCGGGGCGTGTCGGGCACGTGGAAGGATCTGACCGACAACGTCAATGTAATGGCGTCGAACCTGACCGGCCAGGTGCGTTCGATCGCCCAGGTCGCCACGGCAGTGGCGCGCGGTGACCTGAGTCAGAAGATCACCGTGGAGGCGAAGGGCGAGGTCGCGGCGCTCGCCGGGGTGATCAACACGATGGTCGACACGCTGTCCGCGTTCGCCGACGAGGTCACTCGCGTCGCCCGCGAGGTCGGCACCGAGGGCATGCTCGGCGGCCAGGCACGCGTGCCGAATGTGGCGGGCACGTGGAAGGACTTGACCGACAACGTCAACTCCATGGCGAACAATCTGACCAACCAGGTCCGCAACATCGCCCAGGTCACCACCGCGGTCGCGCAGGGCGATCTGACCCGCAAGATCGACGTGGACGCGCGCGGCGAGATCCTCGAGTTGAAGACCACGATCAACACGATGGTCGACCAGCTGTCCGCGTTCGCGGCCGAGGTCACCCGCGTCGCCCGCGAGGTGGGATCGGAGGGGCGGCTGGGCGGCCAGGCCGAGGTCGAGGGTGTCTCGGGCACATGGAAACGGCTGACCGAGAACGTCAACGGGTTGGCGGGCAACCTGACCCGCCAGGTCCGCGCGATCGCCGCGGTCACCAGCGCCGTGGCCGAGGGCGACCTGACCCGCTCCATCACCGTGGAGGCCTCCGGTGAGGTCGCCGAGTTGAAGGACAACATCAACGCGATGGTGGAGTCGCTGCGCGAGACCACCAAGGCCAACCAGGATCAGGACTGGCTGAAGACCAATCTCGCTCGTATCTCCGGTCTCATGCAGGGTCAACGCGACCTGCACGTGGTGGCCGGGCTGATCATGGACGAGCTGGCGCCGTTGGTTTCCGCGCAGTTCGGCGCGTTCTACCTCGCCGGCGACAGCGACGAGCGGCCGGAGCTGCGGCTGATCAGCTCCTATGGCAGCCCGGAGAAACCCGGCAGCCCGTCGAGGTTCGCCTTCGGCCAGTCCCTGGTAGGCCAGGCCGCACGCAGTCGCCGCATGATCGCGGTGGAGAATGTGCCGGGCGACTACGTCACCATCTCCTCCGGGCTCGGGCAGACCGCACCGGTCAACCTGCTCATGTTGCCGCTCGTGGTGGAGGAACAGGTCCTCGGCGTGATCGAGCTGGCTTCCGTGCACCGCTTCACCCACATCCACCGGGATTTCCTCGACCAGCTGATGGAAACGGTCGGCGTCAACGTCAACACCATCATCGCCAACGCCCGCACCGACGAGCTACTGGTCGAATCCCAGCGCCTGACCACCGAGCTGCAAGCCCGTTCCGAGGAATTGCAAGTGCAGCAGGAGGAACTGCAGCGATCCAACGCCGAGCTGGAGGACAAGGCGGAACTGCTGGCCATGCAGAACCGCGACATCGAAGCCAAGAACCTCCAGATCGAGCAGGCTCGGCAGGAACTCGAGACCCGTGCCCAAGAACTCGCGCTCGCGTCGAAGTACAAATCGGAATTCTTGGCCAACATGAGCCACGAGCTGCGCACCCCGCTCAACAGTCTGCTCATCCTCGCCCAGCTGCTGGCCCAGAACCCGAGCCGCAATCTCACGCCCAAGCAGGTGGAGTACGCGGGCATCATCCACTCGGCGGGCTCGGATCTGCTCCAGCTGATCAACGACATCCTCGACCTGTCCAAGGTGGAGGCGGGCAAGATGGACCTCACGCCCGAACGCGTGTCGTTGCGCCAGTTGCTGGACTACTTCGAGGCCACCTTCCGGCCGATGACCACCCAGAAGAGTCTGCGCTTCCGCGTCACGACCGCACCAGGCCTGCCGTCGGACCTGCTCACCGACGACTCGCGGCTGCGGCAGGTGCTGCGGAACCTGCTGTCCAACGCGGTCAAGTTCACCGAGACCGGGTCGGTACAGCTGCGGATCGAACCGGCGGAGGCGAGCGAGTTGCCCGCCGCAGTGCGCCAGCACGGCCCGGCCGTCGCGTTCCGGGTGATCGACACCGGGATCGGCATCGCCGAACACCAGCTCGAGTCGATCTTCGGCGCCTTCCAGCAGGCCGACGGCACCACCAGCCGCAAGTACGGCGGCACCGGCCTGGGTCTGTCGATCAGCCGGGAGATCGCCTATCTGCTCGGCGGCGCCATCAGCGCCGAAAGCACGCTTGGCGAGGGCAGCACGTTCACCCTCTACCTCCCGGTCGCGCGGCCGGACTTCCAGGAGGCGCCGCCTCGCGAGCGAGACGACACGCAGCAGGCCGACAGTCGGCCGGAGCACACCCCCGCTCCCGCCACATCGCAACAGCACCGCAGGCTCCTGGTCGTCGAGGAGCGCCCGCAAGGCCTGCTGTCGCTGGTCGCGCAAAGCGCTGTCGCCGAACTGGCCGACAGCAACGACCCGCGTGGTCCGGTTCAGGTCGTCACTACGGTCGGGGTGGAAGAGGCGGTGGCGGCGATGGCCGCCGAAGCGTTCCACTGCGTCGTGCTCGAGCTGGACATGCCCGACGGCGCCGCGCTGCGGTTCCTGGAGACGATGGACGGGGACGTCGCATTGAGAAGCGTCCCGGTACTGGTCCACAACCGTCGGCTCGACGCCGAGCAGGAACGCATGCTGCAACATCGCGCCACGAGCCAGCCGCTGGAGCTGCTGTCCAGCCTGGACGATCTGCGGGAGCGGATCGCGCTGCACGTCACCGCCGAGGCACCCGGCGACATGTTGCCCTTGGTCCGTCGCGAAGACACATCCGCCCCGGCGCCACAGCGGCCGGACGGCAAGCTCGCCGGCCGCACGGTGCTCATCATCGATGACGACGCCCGCAACCTCTTCGCGCTCAGCAGCATTCTCGAACTGCACGGCATGAGCGTTCTGCACGCGGAGGACGGGCGCGAGGGCATCGACAAGCTCATCGCCCACCCGGAGACGGACCTGGTCCTGATGGACGTGATGATGCCCGAGATGGACGGCTACACCGCGACGGCGACGATCCGCGAGATGCCACGGTACGAGAGCCTGCCGATCATCGCCGTGACAGCCAAGGCGATGCTGGGCGACCGCGAGAAGAGCCTCGCCTCCGGCGCCAACGACTACGTCACCAAACCGGTCGACGCGGACGCCTTGATCGCGTGCATCCAGCACTGGCTGGGTGCCTGATGACCGACCTGGACAGCCCCGGCACCGAGGCCGACGCGACAGCCGTCCCTCACTCACCCGTGGGCCCAGCGGTCCACCGCCTCGCGGCCACCGTGGAGCGGCTGCGTGCGCAAATTCAACAGGCCCAGGCCACCGCCGACGGACGCGCGCTGATCGAGATGGCCAAGGGCGTTCTGGTCGAACGGCTGCACTGCGGGCCCGCGCAGGCGGCACGGCAGCTCGACGCTCTGGCCGAGGGAGCGGGCATCACACCGCTCGAGTTGGCCGCCGAACTGGTCGACCAGTCGGCCCAGGACAAGGTCAGCGCGGTGGTGGGCGAGTTCTTGCTGCGCGCTACCTTACCGGGAGAGCCATCCGCGGCTGTGCGCTTGCGTACGGCCGAAAGCGGGCTGCTGGCAGCCGGTGACAGTCAACGTGTCGCGGAGTCGGTGCTGGAGCACGCTCTGACGCCGCTGGGCGCCACCGCCGTGGCGATCTGGTCCGCGGGCGCCGACGCGTCGCTGACCCTGTCCGGTTTCGCCGGCATCGGCCCCCACGAGGCCGAGCGCTGGCGATACGTGCCGCCAGGTGTGGTGACTCCGGCCCGGCAGGCGCTGATGGAGCGCAACCCGGTGTGGATAGATGACCTGAGCCGGGCCGGGCCGCCGTCCATCGGTGACCGCGAGGGCGGCCGGGCGGCGATTCCGGCAGCCGCGGGGGGCAAGCTGCTCGGCGTACTCGAGGTGTGCTGGCCGCAACCGCTCGAACCACAGCCGCCCCAGGTGCACCGGCAGTTGGAGGCACTGGCCGAGCTGTGCGCACACACTTTGGAGTCGGACCTCGCCGCTGTGCGGGCGCCGGACCGCCCCGGTGTCGCGGATCTCGTGCGACTCGCGGACGGCCTTTTCGACCCGGCGCTCGTGCTGCTGCCCCACCTCGGCCACGACGGCGCGCTCGCCGACTTCCGCATCCACCACGTCAACAGCTGCTTCGTCGACCCGGCCGGGCGTCCGCGCGGCCTCGTCAACGGCGCGTTGCTGCTCGAGGCGTACCCCATGGCGGCGAGTGACGGGCAGCTGTTCGAGCGGATCGAGCACGTCTTCGCCACCGGCGAGACCTACCGTACCGACCGGATGACGCTGACCGAACTGGTCGGCCAGGTACCGCTGACCGTCTCGACCGCCCTCAGCATCAGCCGCCACGGCGACACCGTGCTCATGGTCTGGCGGGTGGAGGACGAGACGGCGCGGCTGGCGGCGCTGCTGCAGCACGCACAGCGCCTCGGCCGCGTCGGCGGGTTCGAAGAGAACGCCGCAAGCGGCGAGATCACCTGGAGCAGTCAACTTTTCGCTCTCTACGGGCTCGCGCCCACCGCGGAGCCGATCCCGCTCGCGCAACTGCCGGGGCACGTCCACGACGACGACGCGAATGCCGTCGACCGGTTCCTGCGGACCTTGCTGCGCTACCGCCGCTCGGCTTCCACGGCCTTCCGCTTGATCCGGCCGGACGGCGTGACCCGGCACATCCGGATCGTCGCCGAACCGGTCCTGGAGGCAGGTCACCTGGCCGCCATCCGCGGCGCCTATCAGGACATCTCCGCGCAGCACTGGACCGAGGTCGCGCTGTCCGCGACACGCGACCGGCTGGCGCACACCGAGCAGCATGCCGCCGAACAGAGCCAGCTGGCACGGCAGCTCCAGCAGGCGATCATGCCGGACGCGCAGCCGTCCATCGAGGCGTTCGGTCTGCGCATAGCGGTGCGATACCGGCCCGCCGAGCAGGAATACACCGTCGGCGGAGACTGGTACGACGCGGTCGTGCTGCCTTCCAAGCAGATCATGGTGTCCGTCGGCGACATCACCGGCCACGGTGTCAAGGCAGCCACCGGCATGGTGGTGCTGCGCAATGCCCTGCGTGGCCTCGCCGCCACGGGCGCGGGTCCAGGGCAGATGCTGACGTGGCTGAACCTGGTGGCCCACCACCTGACCGACAACATCTTCGCCACCGCTATCTGCGGGCTCTACGACCCACAGACCCGCGTCCTGCGCTGGGCCCGCGCGGGCCACCTGCCGCCGGTGCTGGTGCGCGCAGGCAAGGCGTCCAGCTTGCCCCTGCTCCAGGGGATGCTCCTCGGCGCTGTGGCGGAGACGACGTTCGAGGAAGCCGAACTGCAACTGGAGCCGGACGACACTCTCCTGCTCTACACCGATGGGCTGATCGAGCGCCGAGACCGGCTGCTGGACGACTGCATCGAACGGTTGCTCGTGAGGTCGGCACAGCTCAGCGGAACCCTGGACGACCGCCTGGACGAATTGCTCGACGGCAGCGATGCCGACACCGACGACGACACGTGCGTGGTGGGTATTCAAGTGGGGCCAGGTCAAGACTCCTCGGGCAGCTGAGACCGGCCGACCGAAGACGCCGGTGCGAGTCGGGTCCGAAGTCGGCACTCGGCGACGGTGGAAAGTTCTGCCTCCGGGACCTTTCGCGAGGCCGAAAGGGCAGTGAACTCGTCACCGGCGACTCCCCCGACAGCCCTTGCGCGCTCCGGCTCGCAGAGCGGCTGGGGCGTCGGCGCGCCGCAGGGTGCTGGTGCGCACGGAGGGTGCCACCGGATGCATAGCGCAGTACTAAGGCGAATCGCGATCCAAGCCGAAGTGGAGCTGGATGGTGGTGCCGTGCGGGGTGGTGTGGATTCGGACGAGGTCGGTGAGCTGGTTGACCAGTAGCAGCCCGCGGCCGCCTGGGCGATAGGACTGTGCGGGCAGGCGGCCCGCGAGGCGATTCGTGATGTGTCCTTGATCGCTGATCTGGTAGCGGATCTGGTTCTGCTCGGCCCACATCGTGAGCCTGCCGTGCCCACCGCCGTGGACGACCGAGTTGGTGGTGGTCTCCGCGATCACCAGTTCGAGATCGATCTCGCGATGCTCGGACATGCCGGCGTCGCGGGCGTAATCGAGGGCCAGGCGCCGGATGTGGGGCAGCGACGTCGCGTCGAAGGCTACGGTTGCGGACGTCGCGGGCGGGGAGGGCAGTTCTCTGTTGTAGAAGTCGACGATGTGGTCGGGGTTGTAGGCGCTGCTCGTTCGCCGGCCCGCGTGGTCGATGAGCACGGGGTGGGTAGCGTGCGCGTCGTTCAAGACCTGGGTCGAAAGACGCTCGGTGTCATATGGACACAGGATGCTCACTTCCCGCCCGGTGAATGCCGCGTTGATCAGAGCCTCGTGTTGAACGCAGGCCGGGTACTCGAGCGACGAGCGTCCGGCCCAGATCGGTTCGCCGATGATTCGCACGCGTCCGGAGGGGTACTTGTCGGCGAAGGCGCGAAGCACGCCGGGAATAATGCGGCCCGGGTTGCGGCCTTCGACAGTCATGTCCATCAGCTGGACCGAGGCGGCGTCGGAGCCCAGGGCAGCGCGCAGATGCGACAGATTGGGACCAGGGACCGCCACCGCGACCGGTTCGCCGTTCTCGAGTCCTTGGCGGATGAAGCCGAGGGTGCCCGCGAGGTATTCCGCCGTGTCGCGGTAGAACAGCGCGGGGTGCACGAATGGGTCGGTCGAGTCGGAAGTGGCCGACGCAACGCCAGGCAAGCTCATGTGTGCACTACCTCGATCGTCTGTAGGGAGGGCCAGAACACCGCGAGTACCCGAAGCATCATCGCCGGGGGCCGATGTACCACGATTCGTCGAACCTCCGAGGATTGGGTGGCGGCTTCTACCAAAATCGAGGTTCCGTAAGTGTCGATGAACGTAAGGCCGGACAGGTCCAAGTGGACATCGTGGTCCCTGGCGGTCAGTTCCGAGACAGCCTCGCGCCAGGTTTCGCGGGTGGTGAAGTCGACCGAGCCTGCGCATCGCAGGCCAGGGGGACTGCTGATCCGAGACGTCCGCAGCGTCGAGGGACCCGGGGCAGCCCGACTGAGCCGGAGCGCGGGATCCACTGGCTCACCGACCTTCCATCGGCCATCACGAACACAACGTGCAGGATCTTACGCTTGCGTGCGCAGCCGCCGGTCGCGGGCTCGAGCGCGGGAAGTGCTTCTCGTTGGTGGTCACAGGCCGGATGCCCGCTCGGCCGCGTCGTGACATGTTGTCCCGCATGATCATCGAGGGAACGGCCGCCGCCGGCTACGAGGCCGTGCGGGAGGCGTTCGCCGCCGATTTCACCGAGTAGGGCCGCGGGCGACATTCCGGCATTCGGCCTGTGTGTGCCACACCTCTGTTGAGTCAGACTCGCGGTCGGTATCGGGCCGGGGCGCAAACCCACGGTGAGCCAGCCCGAACAGGCGGCAGGAACCTCACGAGCCAGCCCCGACTCGACACCCCCGGCAGACTACGGCCGGCGATCATCCAGCCCGCCAACCGGTGACACCTGTACAAGCCGGAACCTTAACCCGCCGCTCAACCAATGTGGCAGCGTGTTCTTCGCGTCCGTTTCAGTGCGGTATCCCGGGTTTGGTGCAGGTGAATTGCATGACGTCGATGTGGCCGCGGCGGGCGTAGTCGGCGCATCCGGTCAGGTACCGGATGTAGGCGTTGTAGATGCCGGGTCCGGTGAGCTCGATGGCGCGGTCGCGGTGTTCGTGCAGGGCATCCGCCCAGTGGTCGAGGGTGGTGGCGTAGTGCGGTCCCATCGCCTGGATGCCGGTGACGGTGAAGCCGGCGTCTTCGGCGTATGCGGTGACGCCCTTGGGGTCGCGGCCGGTCGGCACCGGCAGTGGGCCACCAGCGAAGATCGTGCCGGTGAGGAACTGCATGAACGCGTCATCGATGCCGGTGTGCTCGATATCGTGGGCGCGCCGGCCGTCGCGGTGGTAACCGACGATGGTTTGCAGCAGCAACACACCCCCGGGGGGCAGGGCGTGGTGGGCGAACTGGAAGAACTCGCCATAGCTGTCCTGGTGGAAGTGTTCGAAGGCGTCGATGCACACGATGCGGTCGGCGTGGCCGTCGAAGGCTTCCCAGCCCTGCAGCCATACCCGGCCGCACGGACGTCCGCGCGCGAGCCGGTCGACGAGCTGGTCGCGTACGTACCGGTATTGGCTGCGGCTGACGGTCAACCCGATCGTGTTCACCTGGTGGGTGTCCATCGCGCGCAGCAGGGCTGATCCCCACCCGCAACCGACATCGAGCAGGGTCATTCCGGGTCGCAGGTCGCATTTGCCCAAAGCGAGGTCGATCTTGTTCAGTTGGGCTTGTTCGAGTGTGTCCTCAGGGTGGTTCCAGAACGCGCAACTGTAGGTACGGGTCGGATCCAGGAACAGGAAGAAGAACTCGTCCCACGGATCGCGGCCGGGCTCGCCGTGGGGATCGACCTCGCGGGAGGAGATGTGGCCGGTCATGAGTGCGGCTCTTTCTCACAAGCCAGTAATTGCTGTTCACAGGTGACGGCCGAGGTCAACTCGCGCCCGCGCGCGGCTATCGCCGCGTTCGGTGTCCGCTGCCCTCGCCCGCCTCGGTCGACTGGGTTCGTCCACCGGGTCCGTAAGGCCTGCACGCTGACCATTACGCTACCGCCGCCAGCGGCGGGTGGGACCACGAATTCAGTGATGGCCGGAGGTGATCATCCCGGCCGAGGCCCGGCGTCGACGACGTGGCGGCAACCCCCTGGTCAGGCAGTGTCGTCAGCTCGACTCACTGAGCGCCGTGCAGCTTCGCCAGCGTGTCACTGTCACGAATTCCGTCCGCCGCGGTTACGGCATCGCGCTGGCCGCTCCGGTTGACGGGTTCGGTGAAGCGGAGTGGGCGCGTGATTGAAGATCCACGCGGCTGGGTAGCCGGGAGTCGAACACCTGTTCTGTCGAGTGTGAGGAGCGGCGATGGTGCAACCGAAGCCGGAGAAGGATCCGGACCAGTGGACCACGGGCGACGAGCCGATGACCGGCCCGCAGGAGTCCTATCTGCACACCCTGGCCCAGGAGGCGGGGGTGGAGGCGCCGGGGCAGCTGACCAAGGCGGAGGCTTCGCAGTTGATCGATGAATTGCAGCAGCGGACCGGCCGAGGCGCGTGATGAGAAATCGCTCAGCGCCGACCGCGCTGGGCGAGCGCTCGGAGCCCGCGCAGTGCGAACACACCGGCGGCCACCCACGGTCCGGCGACGATGATCGGGTCCATCCACTGATGGGCCCGATCGATCCGGGTGCCCTGCGTGCGAGATCGCAATCCGTGATGGGTGAACTCGGCCTTCACTCCCGTCTCGGTGATCGGATTGTCGGGCCGCAGGGTGGCGAACGAGCGCGCGTGGTTCTCCCAGGCGTCGACGCGGTCGCCGAAAATCAGCAGCAGCCAGTGCGCGGCCCTGCCCTCGCTGTAGCGCTCGTAGGCACGGCGGCGGATCCGGCCCGACAGCCCACGCAGCGGTGCCGAGGTGCCGAAGACCGGAGTGAGGATCGCGTGTTCGATCGAGCGTTCACGGGGCGTCGTCTCCCGCTGGGGTTCCGGCAGGTCCCAATGCGCGCCGGTCTCCTCAGGGCGGAATTTCCGTCCGGACGGGCGGTCTGCCGGGTCGAGGTCGACGCCCCAGCCCGGAATGTGCGCACGCAGTTCCTCGGCACTCGGTACGGGCGGATGCTCGCTGGTATAGGTCATTTCGACTGCTCCTTCAGGCCGCGTCGGGCACCACGATCGGCTTGATGCAACCGTCGAGTTTGGCCGAGAAGATGTGGTACCCCTCGGCGATGTGCTCGAGCGGGATGCGATGGGTGATGATTTCCTTCGGTTTCAGATAGCCGTTGCGGATATGCGAGAACAGCCGCGGCCATTGACGTTTCACCGGGCACTGGTTGGTGTTGATGGTCAGCCCTTTGTTCATCGCGTCGCCGAACTTCACCGCGCTGAACAACGGCCCGTAGGCGCCCATCACCGAAATCGTGCCGCCCTTGCGCACCGAATCGATGGCCCAGTTCAACGCGACCGGAGAGCCGCCTTGCAATTTGAACTTCGCCGAGGTCACGTGCATCAGCAGATTGCCGTCCGCTTCGGCGCCCACCGCGTCGATCGCCACGTCCGCGCCGAGGTAGCCGGTCATGCGCTTCATCTCGACCACCACGTCACCGCAGTCGGCCATGTTCAGCGTCTCGGCGTGCGCGAATTCCCGCGCCTTCTCCAGCCGGTAGTCGAGGTGGTCGACCACGATCACCCGGCCCGCGCCCATCAGCCAGGCCGACTGCGCGGCGAACAGCCCCACCGGGCCCGCCCCGAACACCACCACGACATCGCCCTCGGCGATGTCGCCCAGCTGCGCGCCGAAGTAGCCGGTAGCCAGCGCGTCCGTGCACAGCAACGCGTCCTCGTCGTCGAGCCAGTCCGGGATCTGGGCCGGGCCGACATCGGCGAAGGGCACCCGTACGTACTCCGCCTGACCGCCGTCGTAACCGCCGCAGGTGTGGGAGTAGCCGTAGATGCCGCCGACGGCCGTGGCATTGGGGTTGACATTGTGGCAGTTGGAGTACAGGCCCCGCGCACAGAAGTAGCAGGATCCGCAATAGATGTTGAACGGCACCATCACCCGATCACCGGGCACGAGATTGCGTACCGACCCGCCGACCTGCTCGACGACACCGATGAATTCGTGGCCGAACGTCATGCCGACGCGGGTGTCCGGCATCATCCCATGGTAGAGGTGCAGGTCGGAGCCGCAGATCGCGGCACGCTGCACGCGCACGATCGCGTCGTTCGGATGCTCGATCGGCGGGATGTCCTTCTCCTCAACCCGCACCTTGTACGGGCCGCGATACACCATCGCTCGCATAGCTACCTCCTCTGATCCTGCTGGCCATACCCGGGGCAGCGGCCGCGAAACACCGCCACACCAGGCCGGGGCTCGTTCCAGCCCGCAGGGCGTCGGAAGGGGGAAACGCTCGGAATTCGGGCTGTCGAAGTGATGCGACACCCAGTTCGCGGTCCGCCGCGGCCGGCTCAGGTCAGGCCGGCGACTTCCTGAGCGATCGCGGCCAGGCGGGTCTGAGCAGCGGAGACGACGCCGTGGCGGTTCTTGTGGGCTTCCTCGTAGGCGACGATCGCGCGGATGTCGGCGGGGTCGGTGAGTTCCTTGACCGCGGCGACGGCTCGGGAGACGTTCAGCTCGTCGTAGTCACCGACCGGCAGCTCGTCCGGTTCCAAGACCCCGGTGCTGGTGCGGATCGACCGCAACGCATCAGCGGCGATGTCGGCGCCTTCGCGGCGCGTGACCTGCTCGGCGGTCTCGAGCGCCGCGTCGCGAGACGCCGACAGGGTCTTGACGGCGACATCGCCCGCCCGTGCGCCTTGGGCCAGCAGCCCGCCGAGCGCGGGCGGGGTAGCGCGCACGGTGTCCAGCGCCCGATCCAGGCCCCGCGTCGACCACGAGACCGGAAGGTTGAACAGCTTCACCGCGGTCCCGGCCGCCGCCTGCAACGGGGTGCGGCGCAGCGCGGCCGGCCCACCGAGGGCGTCTTCGGCCAGGACGGTGGTCAGCCAGTCCACCGTCGCCGAATGCGCGGTGATCAACAGATTCGCCAACGCCACCACCTCGGGCAGCTGTGCGGCGGTGGCGAGGGCTTTGAGGTAGCGGGCGCGGTCGAGCAACTGATGTTCCAGCGCGAGGTCACCCAGCAGCGCCTCGTCGAACGGCTGGGCTTGTTCGGCCATCGCCTTGAACGCCGCGGCGGCGCGGCCCAGGAACGGTCCGATCACTTCCGGGACACTGCCCAGATCACGAATGGCCTCCTCGATCGCCTCCGCGCGAGCGCGCGCGTTATCGGCGTTCTCCGACAACTCCCGGCGCACCGCCTCGGTGCGGGCCTGAGCGATCCTGGTCTCGGCCACCTGGATCTCGGTGTTGGTCAACGACAGCACAGCGCGCAACTGCGCCAGCACGGTAGAGGTGTCGAGTGTGCTCATGCGGATCTCGTCCCTTCGGCGTTCGACGGCATCGAGTCGGCGCGACGATGCACCACTCCCCCGACTACCCAGCCCTACCGATGAGTAACAAGCATGTAGCAGGCACACCCCGCCGACTCGGGTGCCGCGACACGGCCGAGAGATATTCAGCTACCGCCTTCGACCTCACGAAGATCCACACGGCAGACACCGGTCCGACCTGCTACCGCACGGCTGCGCCGATTCGCCTTGTTGTGCCGGAAGCGAACGGGTCGAGAGTTCGGTTGCCGCTTTCGGTAGCGGCGGACCGCCACCGATCGGAAGCCACCTCCCTGTATGGGCGCAGTACG
>NZ_JBSGCA010000087.1:0-17355 GCF_053601535.1 Nocardia sp. NPDC004718 | reverse complement strand
GGCTCCACTTCCACAATCACCACCGAGCCCACTCCGCCATCGGCGGTCGCCCACCGGTCACCCGACTGACCAACCTCCCCGGACATCACAGCTAGCCGACCGGTGCGCACGGTCGGGTCGCCGCGCCCTTGCGCGTCCAGACAGCGCATCCGTCCAAGGTGCGCCGGTCCTGCCAGTCGGCCACCGCGCCCTTCGGCATCGCGAGTTCGAGGGTGGCGCGCTGCTCGCGCAGCACATCGGCGACCCATTGCACCGACTGCCGCATGACGGCCAGCGGGACTCCCGACGCGACGCTGACCAGTCGCGCGTATTCGTCGGGTCCGTGGCCGCCGATCTCGGCCTCGGTGAACACCTCGGCCGCCCGTTCCAGCACCGCGAATCGCTCGGCGGCGGGCAGCTTCATGGCCGTCAGCGCCCGGCGCACATACAGCGGCGGCACCTGGGATATCTCCCCGATCTCGATGCCCGACAAGGTCGTCAGCTGCTTGCGGTCGCGGGCGCGATAGCTGCCCTGCGGACCGAGGGCGTCGATGTGCACGAACTCGCCCATCAGTACACCCCCTCGATGACCTCGGCGCCGCCGAAGGAGGTCATCGGCGCGACATCGGCGACCGAGCAGCCGGAACCGTGCTTCGGCGGCTCGACCTTCACGGCCAGGTCCCGTTCCGGATTGTTGGGCAGCAGAGTGTATTTCGTGAGGTGGGCATCACGACCTGACCGCGCTCGCCGTAGCCTACGTCGCCCCCGGCCTACGGGGATCCATTGGTGATGTCCATCACATCGTGTCAGAAATCGGCGGCCCGAAATGTCTTATGGGCAGCCGCCGATGACCGGGAGGTCCCGCCAGTTATGAGCACCATGTCACGGGGAGCAGATGCCCTGAATGAACGTTACCGCGCTTCCGCCTTCGTCAAGCGCTCGATCAACAAGGTATTCCCGACCCACTGGTCGTTCCTGCTCGGCGAGATCGCCCTGTACAGCTTCATCATCCTGCTGCCGTCAGGGGTGTACCTCACGTTGTTCTTCGATCCCTCTATGAGCGAGGTGGTATACGACGGCGCGTACCAGCCCATGCGGGGATTGACCATGTCCCGGGCCTACGAGTCGACGCTGAATCTCAGTTTCGAGGTCCGCGGCGGGCTGTTCGTGCGGCAGGTACACCATTGGACCGCGTTGCTTTTCGTGGCGTCGATGATCGTGCATATGTGCCGGATATTCTTCACCGGCGCGTTCCGCCGCCCACGCGAGATCACCTGGGTGATCGGCTCACTACTACTGATCCTCGCCCTGTTCGAAGGCTTCTTCGGCTATTCGCTGCCTGACGATCTGCTGTCGGGTACCGGCATGCGCGCGGCCTTCTCGGGTTTCACGATTTCCATCCCTGTGGTGGGCACCTGGTTGCACTGGATGATCTTCGCGGGCGATTTCCCCGGCGACATCATCATCTCCCGTCTGTACATCACGCACGTGCTGCTGTTCCCGGCGATCATGTTGGCGCTGGTCGTCGCACACATCGGAATCGTCTGGTACCAGAAGCACACTCAGTTCCCCGGACCGGCCCGGAACGAGAACAACGTCGTCGGCACACGTATCGTGCCGGTGTTCTCCCTCGATCAGGGCGCCTTCTTCATGTTCACCCTCGCGACAGTGTCGTTCATGGGTGGCCTTTTCCAGATCAATCCGGTCTGGAACCTGGGTCCTTACAACCCGTCGCAGGTATCGGCGGGTTCGCAGCCCGACTGCTACCTGATGTGGACCGACGGCATGGCACGCCTCATGCCGCCTTGGGAACTGTACATCGGCAACTACACCGTGCCGGCAGCTTTCTGGGTCGCGCTGGCGATGGGATTGGTGCTCTTGGCGCTGATGGTGTACCCGTGGATCGAGAAGCGTCTTTCGAGGGACACCGCGCATCACAATCTGCTGCAGCGGCCGCGAGACGTGCCGGTGCGCACAGCAATCGGCGCCATGGCCCTCGCGTTCTACGTGGTGCTGACGCTGGCGTGTGTCAACGACATCATCGCACTGAACTTCGACATCTCGCTCAACGCGACGACCTGGTTCTTCCGCATCGCGGTGCTGCTGTGCCCGCCTACGGCCTATTTCCTTACCTACCGAATGTGCCTGGGTCTGCAACGCAGCGATCGCGCGGTACTCACCCATGGCATCGAGACCGGCGTGATCAAACGCTTACCGCACGGCGAATACATCGAGATGCACCAGCCGTTGGGCCCAGTCGACGAGCACGGCCACCCGGTTCCGCTCGAATATCAAGGCGCCCCGGTTCCGAAAAAGATGAACAAACTGGGGTTGGCGGGCAAGCCCGCGCCGGGCTCGTTCCTGCGCCCGGATCCGGCGCCCGAAGCGGAGCACCTGGTGATGACCGAGCACACCGAAGAACGCAGGCAACTTGCCGTTCTCCGGGAATACCAGCAGCGCCGCGACAACGAAAGGCACGACCGATGAGACGGAGGCGCGCCGGGCACGCCGAAGACTACGACCTGCTGGTCCCCGCGGCCACCGTCGCCAGCGAGCACGCGGGTAACGTCGTGAAAGACACCTTGCGCGCCAACGGGATCCGTTGCACTGTGGGGCGGACCGACCGACGCGGCCGACTCCACCGCCTGCTCATTCTCGTCTTCCCCGAGGACGCCGCGCGGGCCTACGAGGTGATCTGCGCCCACACGAGCTAGCCTGAATCTTGAAGATGCCACCCGAAGTGGTCGCCAGTGTGTTCGAAGCCGATTCTGTGGACATCGCTCGTGCGGTCAGTTCGTGGAGCGGTGGCGCTGGGAGCGCCGCGAGCAGCACTCCTGTCGGTGGATTCGGACGTACCTATCGCCAACAAGACTGACCTGTCTCTATTTTAACGAGACAGATCAGTCTCTTACGGCGCGACGGATGGAGTCCTTCATGGCTACGGAGTCAGACTTGCGGGCGGGCGCATGATCATCGGAGCCGCGGAGGAGACGCCCGTCACGATGCTCGCCGCCCATCACGTCGAATTCGGCGCGCCGCTCGCCGTGGGCGAACTGCCCCGGCCGGTTCCGCTTCCTGGGGAGGTGCGGATCAAGGTCGCGGCGACGAGCGTCAACCCCATCGACATGCACACCGGTCGCGGGAACGGCTACGTGCAGTCGATGACACTTCCGCTCATCCCGGGCTGGGACGTCGCGGGAACCGTCGATGCGGTCGGGTACGGCGTGGCGAGGCACCGAGTCGGCGACCCGGTCTTCGGCTTGGCCCGGTTCCCCCATCCGGCCGGGGCTTACGCCGAGTACGTGACGGCGCCCGCACACCACGTGGTGCGCGCTCCGGCAGGCCTAGCCATGGTCGAGGCGGCCGCGCTGCCATTGTGCGGACTGACCGCCTGGCAGATGCTCCGAGCGGCGAAAGTGGAGAGGGGCAAGCGTGTCCTGATCGACGGCGCCTCCGGCGGTGTCGGACATCTCGCCGTGCAGATCGCTCGCGCGCTCGATGCGGAAGTGGTCGCGCTCGCTCGGCCCGAGCACCACTCGCTGGTCACCTCATGGGGCGCCCACGACTGCATGGACTACCGGGACGCCGCGGCGGTCGCTGCCATCGGCACGGCCGACGCCTTGTGCGATGTCGTAGGCGGCGATCTGGCCCTGCGGCTGTTCGACCGGATCGCCCCGGGCGGGTGCGCTGCGCTCGCCTTGGGCTGGGCAGTCCCGGACTACCGGGCTGAAGCGAACGCGCGAGGCATCGACGCGGTGTCCTGCCTGGTCGATCCGGATCCCGAAGGACTGAGAGCCTTATCCGGACTCGCGGAAGCCGGTTCCTTGCGCGTGCACATCGGAGCGACCTTCACGCTCGCGGAGGCGAATCGGGCACAGCAATGGGTGACCAGCCGATCCGGCATCGGCAAGGCCGTCATCGTGATGCCGGACTCAGCGGAATGACCACCCAGCGAACCGGGACGCCGGCAACCCCGTCCCAGCAACAGGGCACCGCCGGTTCACGCACCCGCCGGCTACGTGGAGCGGCGCTTCGAGAAGCTCTGCTCGACATCGCCTGTCAACTCTTCTACGACAACGGCGTGCATGCCGTCGGTGTGGATGAGGTCGTGCGCCGCGCCTGCATCGCCAAAGCCAGCCTCTACCGGTGGTTCCCCACCAAAGACGCGCTCATCCTCGCGGTTCTCGACCGAATCGACCAGCAACTGTGGGCACGGTGGGACGAAGTGGCGGATCAATTCGCCGACGATGCCGAGGCAGAGCTGCGGGCCCAGATCACATGGATGACCGACATGGCGGCATCACCTGGATACCGAGGCTGCGCCTTCGTCAACACGGCGGCCGAATTCTCCGAGAGCCATGACGAGATCCGTGGCCGCTGCCTCCAGCACGAGCGGGAATTGGGCATGCGCCTTCGCAGGCTAGGTCGACGCCTTGCCGTGCCCGACCCCGATTCCTTCGCCGACCAGCTCCAATTGGGGATCGTCGGCACATTCACCACCTCGGGCCTGTTCTCCGGCGCAGGCCCCGGGCGGCGACTCCCGGCGCTCCTCGACGCGATCGTGGCGGCGAATCTGGGTCGCTGAGCGCAGCGCCACTGCGGGCAAGGCTGCTGAGCGACCGCATTGAGGCGGACCGAATGCCGGATTATCGCCGTCGGGCCCGCTGGGCTGCCTCGCGATCGGTGATGATCTGCTTGCGGCGCTGCGTCATCGCTTCGGCGGGTGAGCCGGCGCCGACGATCGCATCGAATACCGCGTGTGCGTCCTCGAGCGCGTCACGTGCGCCGACTCCGGCGGCCGGAGTGATGGCGTGGTCGGCGTCACCGATCAGGAGCGCCGAATCCTGCGGCGCACGAGCTCCGTCCAGGGGAACGTTGCGGGCGTTGCTGACGTGTACCAGTTCCGTGTGCGACAGGAAATCCGACACCAGCGCCTCAATGGAAGGCGTTGCGGCCGAGATTGTTTCAGCCCATTCACCGAGCGGCCGCATCCCGATATCGTCGCGGGTACCGGGAAGGGGTTCGCGCGGGATCCGCACGAACCACAGAGCCGCCGGATCCTCTGGGCGCCAGATGTGCCCGAAAGTACTGCCTGCACTGCCGTCTTCGGCGATCTCGGCGAAGAAGTGCAGGACTGCGGGTGCGGTGGCCGGCGGGGAATCCAATGGCGTGCCGGTCATCCCGTACAGCACGACGTCACCGGCGTAGACCGGGATGCGGCCGGGTTCCAGGCCGGCGCGGACGACGGAGTCGATACCGTCGGCGCCGACCACCGGTCCCTCGGCGGCGACGACGTCCGCGCCGCGCCGGATCTCGTGGCCGTCGTCACCCGAGGTCACCTCGGTGATCGGCGCGCCGTAGCGCAGCTTCGCGCCGGAGCCCGCGACGAACTCCGACAACACACCCATGAGGTTGCGGCGCAACCAGAAACGATGACCGCGACTGGGCATTTCGCTGCGCCGACCGCGACTGTCCGCATAGTCGAGCCCCGCCAGCGGATACGAAACCTCGTGCAGCGCCGAACGATCGACGCCCATTGCCTCCATCGCGTCGTGGCCGCGGCCATCGATGAACAGAAACGCCCCGGCTCCGGGACCGGGGCGCTGCTGCTCGTAGACCGTTACCTGATGACCTTTCCGCGCGAGACCACCGGCCAGGCAACTGCCCGCGATCCCACCACCGATAACACTCACCATGTAACTGCGACCTCCTAGCATTGTCGTGCCGACGGCCACCCGCTGGGAGGGGCACTCATCCAGATTGCCACGCTCGGCCGAACCTTCGCCGAGGACTGATCGACTGAGCGCGGACGGCGCCTCCGCAGAGCACGTCCCACCCGGCAGAGCGGGTCGCCCGATCCAAAAGCTCCTCGAGGCAACCGAATCCGAGTGAGGTACGGGTCGAGACATGCGCTCCCCCTCCGCATCGGCGGTGCTCAGCTCGGTGGAATTCGCTTCAGGCTGCCGACACTGAGCGATCCGCTCGCCCCGGTGCGCAGAGTCGCCTCCGCCGCGCGGACGTAGCCGAGAGGGTCTTTGTCTACGGGCTCGACGCCGGCGTAATTGCTCGCTTCGTAGGCGGCGAAGGCGACGGCAAGTCGGTGGCGGCGTGCCAACCCGGCCAGGCGGCGGAAGTCGGTGAGCCCCTCACGTTCTTCCTCGGCCATATGGTCGCTGTTGGCCAGGTTCGCCGCAGCTACGGCCGCGTACCAATTGTCGGTGCCGACCTGGTGTCGCGCTACTTCGGCGACCGCGTCCCTGATCTCGTTGTGATCGTGAATCGCGTCGAGTGTCTCGTCCTCCGTCCCGCTCGCGCGCCGGGCCGCGATCCCCACCTGGAGCAGCTCCGGATAGAAGATCTCCTCCTCGGCCTGCGCGTGCAGCTCGAGGAAGGCCGCCAGTCTGTCCCAGATCGCGGACAGCGCAGCGGTTTCCCCGCGATCGATCTGCTCCAGGATCGCGAACAGCCGCCGCTGCTCGTGATGGTCATCGAGAATCAGCTCGGTAATGTCCACATTTCCTCCCTGACGCCGCGTTTCGAGTAAGCACCCGACTCGACGACCGACCGCCGCGCGGGCAGCCGGAACATCCCTGGGAACCTCACGACAACCTACTACCGAGCCGCGGCCCGACGCTCATATTCCGCCGCATAACCTGCATGAATACCCGATCGCGATCGTCAACGGCAGAGCGCATCGCCGTGCAGCGGCTGATCGAACGTCGAGGCGACGGCTTTGCGACCGATGCTCTGTTTCCACCTGGCAGGTGTGGGTAGCTCGGTGGTGGTGAGGTTCGCTCGGCTCGGTGGGAGGAACGGTGACTCGTTCGCTGATGAAGGTGATTTCCGCGGCGGCTCTGGCGTGCGGCCCGGTTTCCGTCGGAGCCGGGGCGGCGGCCGGTGTACCGCAGTTGCCGCCGCCGCCGATGGGCGGTGGATCGGGGATCGTGATCGATGACCGGGCCGAGTGCACGCTCACCGCCATCGGCTACGACGCGGCCGGCAGGCTGGTCGGTTTGACGGCGGGGCATTGCGGCGAGCCCGGGGCGCAGGTGGCGTCGGTGACCTATCCCAGCTACGGGGTGCTGGGGCGGTTCGTCTACGCCGATCACGAACTGGACTACGCGATCATTCAATTCGATGGCGCACGGGTAGCTCCCGCGCGAGACGTCGGTGGTTTTTCCATCGACGGCCTCGGCGCTCCCGCGCGATTCCCCGACGTCGTGTGCAAGAAGGGCCGCACGACCGGCCGAACCTGCGGTGTCGCCTGGGGCGACATGATGGGCCGCGGCAGCGACACCTGGACCCAAATGTGTGTGCTCAAGGGCGATTCCGGCGCACCGGTGGTGATCGGTACGACCCTGGTCGGCATGGTCAACGCCTACTGGGGCATGGGGTGTCTCGGGCCCGAGGTGGGAACCGACATCAACGCCATCCTCGCCGACATCGACTCCCGCGACGACGTCGGCGCCGGATTCCGTCCCATCTGATCCCAGCGGGGTGACCAGCCAGCCGGTCGAGCGAACTTCGGCACCGCAGTAGCGACCCGAATTCAGATGCGGTGTGCGCGTGCTCTGCATTCGGGTCGGACGTCGAACCGAACCGATCACGACGGCTACCGCCGACGCCCGGTGAATCGAGGGGATCGGTCAACCGGCCGACGGGCGCTCCGCAATCGAGGGCCCTTCGGTCAAAGCGGACAGGACCGCCGAAGTGTCGTGATAGTAGGGTCGGAATTCGGTGATCAGGCCGTCTCGGAAGGTGATCCATTGCAGCAGTGAGGTTTCCAGTATCCGTCCGGTGCGCCGCGCACGTAGGCGACCCCGGCTGTAGACCACGACACTGGCCTCGTCGTCGAGGAGATGCTGCTCGTCGAACCACAAGCCGTCCCAGCTCTCTCGCATCGCGGCGAGGAATCTCCGGAATCCGTCGTGTCCATGCCAATCGCCGCCATAGGGCAGGCTCGACGCCTGGCGCATGACCACATCCGGCGCCAGATGTCGAGCCATCTCCTCGAACCCGGACCCGTCGGTGAGATACGCCGCCTCCGACGCGTAGAAGGCCCTCAGGGTGCTCATCACATCAGCTGTCATGCGCACGATCCTCGTCACCGCCACCCCGCCCGCGCTGGCGAGAATCAGCCATCGTGATAGACCCGGGGGTCGGTTGTGTTACCCCTCCCCCACTGTCTCCCGTCATAGGAGTGACGGCCCAGGCAGCTCGGTCGAAATCATCCTGTGGTCGCACGAGGTCGCTGCCCGACAGCCGATAGAGGCGGGACCGGGCGCGGCGCCCGGTCCGCTCATGACTCTTCGAACCCGAGCGAGCGCCTGGCCTTCGTCCGCCACGACCTGTTCGCGGTCCCCTTCCACGAATGTCGTCCGCCGGACGTCAGTCGATGGATGCGGACGCCTCGTCGCGAAGGGCGGCGATCGTGGCGCGCAGTGAGTCCGCGGTGGGCGTCGGCTCGATGCCGAAGGCCGCGGTCGCGGCCGAGGAGTCGATCACGAACGGACGATCGAACTGATACCGCAGTTCGCGCATCTCGCGGGCGTTGGGATCGAAGAGCCCTCCGACCCAGAGCACCGTGGCGGGCATCCGGCTCACCCGCGCGGGCGGCGCGTCCGCGACCGTCGCCGCGAGCCCGGCGAGTTCGCGAAGGGACAACGGCGGCGCGGTGGGCGTGTGCCATGCGCGGCCCCAAGCGTTTTCGTCGTGGGCGACCGCGACGAGAGTACGTGCGGTGTCGGTGACGTCGGTCCAGCTGTGCGCGGCGTCCGGATCGGCGGGGAACAGCACCCGGCGGCCGGCGAGCACGGCGGGCAGCGCCGCGACGGTGAACGCCGATGTCGCTCCGGCACCGAGGTAGTCCGATCCGCGCACTTCGGCGGTACGGACGCGGCCTGCTTCGTGCGCCGCCAGCGCCTCGGTCCAGAGCTCCGCGCGCACGCGCCCTTTCACGCTGTTGGGACGCAGCGGGTGCTGTTCGCTGATCGGACCGTCGACCTGACCGTAGCCGTACAGGTTTCCGACGCTCAGCAGCGCGGCGCCGGTAGCCTCCGCCGCCTGCAACACGGCGGCGGCCAGCGGCGGAAAGTCGCTAGCCCAGCGGTGATACGGAGGCTGCGCGCACTGGAAGATCACCTCCGCATCCGCGCAATGCCCGATCAATGCCGCCGAGTCGGTGGCGTCGGCGGCGACGCGCTCGATGAGCGGATGATCCGGGCCGACGCCGCGCCGGGTGATCACGCGTACCTGGGCGCCGCGTGCGGCGAGCAATGCGGCGGTGGTCGCGCCCACCGGGCCGGCTCCGATGACTACGTGCAGAACCATGACAATCCATCCTGTCGGGCGTTCCGTTTCGAGAACAGTGTTCTCCATGCGGCTTTACCGTAAGACAGAACAATGCACGAAGTCAAGAGCACTGTTCACTGAACCAACATATGTTCTGTTATCGGTCGATTGTTCTCTACACTGGGGAGATGTCCGCCCGATCCCTACGCGCCCGCGTCCGCTCCGAGATGACCGAGGAGATCAAAGAGGTCGCGCGCAGACGGTTGGCCGTGGACGGCGCGAACCTGTCCTTACGCGGGGTCGCACGGGATATGGACATCGTTCCGTCCGCGCTCTACCGCTACTTCCCGAGCCGGGACGACCTGCTGACCGCCTTGATTCTCGACGCCTACCGCGCCGTGGCCGCCGAAGCCGAAGCCGCCGACGCGAAGGTCCCTTCCGCCGATCTACGCGGCCGGTGGCTCGCGGTGTGCTCGGCGGCGCGGGACTGGGCACTGGCCCATCCGGCCGAATACGGACTGCTCTACGGCAGTCCGGTGCCCGGATACTCCGCACCCGAGGACACCGTGGCCCCCGCCACGGCCGTGGTCTTCCGGCTGGTCGCCATCGCGCAGGCGGGGGCGGGAAAACTGACGCCGCCACCGCTTCCGGCCGCGCTGCCCGTGCCCGTCCGCACCGACCTGCGCCGACTCATCGAGCAGAAGCCGCCCGCCGACATGCCCGAAGACGTGCTCGACCGCGTCTTCATCGGCTGGACCCAGCTGTTCGGCCTGATCAGCTTCGAGATCTTCGGCCGCCTGAACGGAACCATTGACGCCCGCGACGAATACTTCGGTCACCACATGAACGTGATGGCCGACCTGGTCGGCCTGCCGTAACCCGGCCTCCGGCAGTCTCCTCGCCGCCTTCTTCGCAGCCCGCCCTCGATCCGGTCCGACCAGCCCATCTGTACGACGGCATGGCGGCGTGTCCGCACCGGCGTGCGGGTAGCGCACGCCGGGCGGCGCTACGGTACAAGGCACCGAGATTCTCCGCGTTCCATTCGACCGAACATGACTCATTCGTGGAGGAACAGTGCCGAACTCGTTCACTCGCAGGGGATTTCTGTCCAGTGCGGCCACTTCGGCCACGGCCGCGGCCGCCGTCACGACCGGAGCCGCGCCGGGCAAGGCCCGAGCGGACACCGACCCGGACAAGCCGAACATCCTGGTGATCATCGTGGACGAGATGCGGACACCCGTGTGGTTTCCCGACCAGCAGACGCTGGACGCCGTGCTGCCGAACATCGCCCGGATCCGCCGGGGCAGCGTGTCGTTCGAGAATCACTACACGGCGGCCAACGACTGCACGCCCGCCCGTGGTTGCCTGCTGACCGGCCTCTACGCGCAGCAGACCGGGGTCATGGTCGTGTCGGAGTCGACGTTGTCGCCGCTGTTTCCGACGTGGGGGTCCATGCTGCGCGACCACGGTTACGACACCACCTACTGGGGCAAGTGGCATCTCGGCAGCTACCCGGATCGCACACCGGGCGCGCTGGAAGCCTACGGATTCCACGGCGGCACCTATCCCTCACCGAACGGCGCGCCGGGTCAAGGGCTGCAAATGGATCCGAAGATCGTCGACCAATTCGTCGACTGGTTCCACAACGATTCCGGCCATGCGCCCTGGTGCACGACGGTGTCGCTGGTCAACCCGCACGACATCCAATGGTGGCCGCGCTGGACCCGTCGCGACCAGTTCAACGCCGACATCCCGCGCTGGATGAACGAGCTGCCGCCCAATTTCGAATCACTCGAACAACTTTCGCGCAAACCGCGCCTGCAGATGGCGCTGGTGGAGGTCTCGGCGGTGGCGTTCGGAGCGGCGCCCTACGGAACGCCGGAAGCCATGCAGGCCTGGATCGAGATGCGCAATCTGTATCTGTGGGCGCAGCAGCAGGTCGATATCCAGATCGGCCGCGTGCTGGACACCTTGCAGTCGCGTCCGGACGTCGCCGCCAACACCGTCGTCGTCTTCACCTCCGACCACGGTGATTACGCGGGCTCGCACGGCCTGCACGGCAAAGGCGGCGCCGCCTACGACGAGGCGCTGCGCGTCCCGCTCTACGTCCACGATCCGCGCGGCTGGTTGAGCCCGGTGACCGGGACGAGCACCAGGGACCAGCTCACTTCCAGTGTCGATTTCACTCCCCTGCTGCTCACCATCGGCACCGGCGGCGACGAATGGCGCGGCGACGGACGCTACGAACATCTGAGCGGGCGTCTCGACATCGCCGCGCTGTGCCGCAACCCGGAAGCCGCGGGCAGGCCGTGGGTCGCCCATACCACCGATGAGGCTTCGATCGAGGAAGCCGCGATGCTGTTCGATCAGGACGCCCCGGGCCACGTCGCGATGGTGCGTACCCCGGACGCGAAATTCGCCTCCTATTCCCATTGGGTGCACGGCCGGATCCAGATCGACCCGGCGGCCGCACAGGAATTCGAGCTCTACGACTACAGCACCGACGGCGGCAGGCTCGAACTCGACAACCAAGCCGCCACCGGGAACCCGTTGCGCGGCGAGATGGAGTCGCTGCTGGACAACGTCATTCGCTCCGAGATCCAGCAACCGCTGCCGCCGTATCTGCGGGCCGCACAGGACGAAGGCATCGGCGACTACCTCTCGGCGCAGACGAACGTGTTGGTCCAAGCCGAACGCATCGGCAACGCGTTGCTCGATCTCGTGCCGAAGCCGTCCTAGCTCCTATAGCAAGCCCCGCACGCCCAGGTCGGTGACGTATTTCTCGATCAGCTCCCGGGAGATCTGCGGAATATCTTGATCGGCGCCGATTTTCGCGGATCGGATGGCGGCACGGAATTTCTCCGCGGGCAATGCCGAGCCACGAACGGCCGGGGCCGGTCGTCGATAGGCGTGCAACAACGGCAGCACGGAGGCCTGGCGCTGACCTTCCGGTAACGCCCGCAGGGAGGTCTCGAATCGGGTGACCCACTCGTCGTAATCGGCGATCCGCTCGATGCGATGGCCCGCGTCGATCAGCCAGTCGACGAACTCGTCGAGCGAGCGGCCGTCGTCGTGCGGGTTGAGCACGTCGAAACTGTGGAACCCCGTCCCCGCCGTCGCGCCGAGAATGGTGATCGCCTCGGCGGTGAAATCGGCGGGCAGGCCGTCGTAGTGGGCGCGCGAGCGTCGGCCGTTCGCGTCGGTGCGGTAGAAGGAGAACGGCGCGATTCCCGTGACGAGCAGGCTCAGCAGCAGCCGGGTGAAGATGTCGGGCACGTTGAGCTGACCGGCGTAACGCCGGTCGGCGAGGATCATGTCCGACCGGAACACCGCCACCGGCAGCCCGCACAGGTCATTGGCCTCGCGCAGCAGCACTTCGCCTGCCCACTTGCTGTTGCCGTAGCCGTTGGCGTAACTGTCGTCCACCGCGCGCACCGCGCTGAGCTCGCGGATGTCGCCGTCCTCGGCGAAGACGGCCGGGTCGATCTGCGTGGCCACGGCGACCGTGGACAGATAGGTGAACGGCTTGAGCCGCGTGGTCAGGGCGAGACGGATCAACTCGGCGGTGCCGACCACGTTGGGACCGAACAGTTGCCGATACGGCAGCACGTGGTTGACCAGTGCGGCGGGATGCACGATCACGTCGACCTGTTCGGCCAGCCGTTGCCAGGTCCGATCGTCGAGCCCCAGGTTCGGATCACCGATGTCGCCGGGGATCACCTCCAGATGCGCGGCGGCCAGATCCTGGAACTCCTGGACCAGGCCGGGATCTCCGGTGTCGAAGGCGCTGTCGAGTCGCTTGCGCGCCGCGGCGGCGTCGGAACCCCGGACCAGACAGACCAGCGTGCCTCCGGTGTCGTGCATCCGCCGCAGCCATTCCAGGCACAGGAAACGGCCGAGGTAGCCGTTCGCGCCGGTCAGCAGCACCGTGCGCACCGTTGCGGAGGGGCGCGCCAGATTCGGCGCCTCGGCGAGGGTGCGGGCGTCGAGGAACTTGTCGAGGGTCAGATCGGCGGCGCGCACCTGCGACCCGGCGCCGTGCACCGAGGCGTAGGTGGCGCCCCGCGTCCCCGAGGCGCGTTCGGCCGAGATGTAAGCCGCCACCTCGCGCAGACCGTTGGCCGGGCTGATCACGACCGACACCGGCACCTCGACCTCGAAGATCTCGTGCAGCAGGTTCGACAGCGACAGCGCCGAGAGCGAATCGCCGCCGAGGTCGCCGAAGTGCGCGTCGGGGCGCAGATCGGCGTCCGCGCAGCCCAGTACGGCCTTCGCCGCGCGGCTCACGGTCTCCAGCACGGGCAGGTGCTCCGCGGTGCGGCGCAGGTCGAGCAGTTCGTTCGCCTGCCCGGCGGCCTGCTCGGCGTAGAGTGCCTGCAAGCGCGGCTCGTAGTGCTCTTTGAGCTTGGGCCGCAACAGCTTTCCGATGCCGCTCAGCAACCCGTTGGCGGTGGTGAACGGTTCCGGTTCGATCAGGAACTCGCGCGGGATCTCGTAGGACTGCAGCTCGGCGTCCTTGGCCAGCTGTCGCAGCGAGTCGCTCAGCGCCGTCCTCGTCTTCTCGGGATCGCCCCAGGCCAGCACGTCCTCGGTGGGCACGATCACGGCGAGCAGATAGGCGCGTTCGCTGCTGCCGTACACGAAGATCTGCCGGATCAGCGGACTGGTCGCATAGACCGACTCCAGGCGCGAGACCGCGACGAATTCGCCCTGGGAGAGTTTCAGCACGTTGTTGCGCCGATCGACGTAGACCAGGTGATCCGGGCCGAGTTCGGCGACGATGTCACCGGTTTTGTAGAAGCCGTCGGAGTCGAAGACCTCGGCCGTGACCTCGGGCCGCTTGTAGTACCCGGAGATCAGGGTGCTGCTCTTCAACAGCAGCTCGCCGCGCGGATGCGGCTTGTCGGTCCGGAAGTAGCCCAGCTCGGGGACGTCGACGAGTTTGTAGTCCAGTACCGGCGGCCGCTGCACTCGTTCATCGATGACGACCACGCCGCCCGCCTCGGTGGATCCGTAGCCGTCGTGCAACTCCAGATCGAGGACCGACTCGACGAACGATTTCATCTCCGCCGACACCGGAGCGCTTCCGCAGATCGCCATGACCAGTCGTCCGCCCAGGAAGTGTTCGCGCAGTTCGATTTTCACCTCCGCTTCCAGCGCGACGCGGTCCACACCGGGTCCGTAGCGCCGGTCCACCTCGCTCTGGTAGCGCTGGAAGACCATGTCGCACACGCGCGGAACGAAGAACAGCTCGGTCGGCCGGGCCAGCGCGATGTCGTCGAACAGCGTCGACATATCGCTCTTGGCCGCGAAGTACGCGGTGCCGCCGCGCGCCAGCACGCCGGTCAGCGACCCGCGACCGGCCACATGGCTCATCGGCATGTAGTTGAAGTTGATCGCGGCGACGTCGGGCCGGTTCACCCATCCCCTGGCGACCAGCCGCTGGCTGTACATCGCGCCTTTCGGGGTTCCGGTACTGCCCGAGGTGTAGATCAGCAGCGCCAGCGGGTCCTCGCCGGGCTCGGCGACGAACAGCGGCGCCGGCGGCAGCGTCCGGCCTCGCGCCAGCACCTCGTCGAGCGATTCGACGCGCACCGCGCTGCCCGCGTCGGCCAGCCGCGCGCGGGCCGCGTCGAACGCCGCCCGCTGGTCGTCGTCTTCCGGGTGGTAGTCGAAGACGACCAGCCGTTGTGGCCCGGACTCCGACAGCGCGCACGTCACCGCGGCGTCGAGCAGTTCCGGTGTCGCCGCAAGCACCCGCGGCTCGGTCTCCGCCACGATCGCGGTGAGCTGGGCGACCGGGGCGCTGGATTGCATGGGCACCGCGACCAGGCCGAGGTGGATGCAGGCCAGGTCGAGCGTGGTGTAGTCGCTGCTGGTGAAGCCAAGGATGCCCACGAAGTCGCCCGCCCGCAGCGGTGTGTCCGCGTCACCGTGCCATGCGGCGGCGACCGCTCGCACGCGCTCCCACAGCTCGCCGTAGGTGATGGTGTCGAACCGCGGCAGCAGCGTCGCCGTGGTGCGTCCGGTCTCGTCGGTGCGCAGCTCGGTCGCGCGCTCGGCGACGGCGGGCCGGTCGGCGTAGCCGACCATCACCGTCTCGACGATCTGAGCGAGCCCCGCTCCGGGGTCGCGAATCTTCTCGGCGACGTCCGCACGCGGTGTGGCGTTGCGGATGTCGTCGTATTCGGCATACAGCCGGGTGATGCGGCGCATGAGCCGCTCCCCGCGTGTTTCGGGTGCCACGACGACCTCCTTCGGTCCTTGAACGCGCCTACATAAACACGTTAGCTCGACTAAGTACTTTGGTCAGGTAATAGCCGACGCATACGTCTGTGACACTGGACACGGTGCCGGGAATGTCTTGAAACTACTCGGTATTGCGTTGTGCCGCACACTCAGCCTGGTGCTGCCGGTACCAGTGTTATCGGGCTCCTGTTACCGGTGCCCGGCGCACCGCATGCTCGGTGCATGACACAGACCATATCGCCGGGGCCCGCGGCGGCGGCGACGCCCGCGGCGGCCGCGGCCGCACCGGCCGTGCTGGGAGCGCGGCGTTCGCTTGCCCTCCTCGCCGTCATTCTCACCGGGCAGTTCATGGCGGTGCTCGATGCCTCCATCGTCAACGTCGCCATTCCCTCCATCCGCAATTCCCTGCACACCAGCGGCGCGGCGCTGCAGCTGATCGTCGCCGGGTACGTCATCGCCTACGCCGTCCTGCTGGTCACCGGGGCGCGCCTCGGCGACCGATTCACCCAGCGCCGCGCGTTCATCGCCGGACTGGCGCTGTTCACCCTCTCCTCGCTGGCCTGCGGTCTGGCCTGGAACGAGGCATCGCTGATCGTCTTCCGATTCGCCCAGGGCGTCGGCGCGGCGGCCATGGTGCCGCAGATCATGACGCTCATCCAGCGCACCTTCACCGGCGATGCCCGCGCGCGGGCGCTGAGCGTCTACTCGGCCATCATCTCCGGCGGCATGGTCGCCGGACAGGTCCTCGGCGGGCTGATCGTCAACGCCGATCTCTTCGGCAGCAGCTGGCGCGGCGTGTTCCTGGTGAACGTGCCGATCGGTCTCGTATTGCTCGCGGCGGCGCCGCGCATCCTGCCGTCCTCGGTCCAGCGGCTCGAGCGCAAGCTCGATCTGCCGGGTCTGGCCACGCTCACCGCGTCGGTGCTGCTGCTGGTGTTGCCGCTCGTCCTGGGGCGGGAGCTGGATTGGCCGTTGTGGTCGTGGATCGCCCTCACCGCCAGCGTGCTCGGCTTCGCCTCGTTCGTGGCGATCGAGCGGGTCGTCGCCACCCGTGGTGGCGAGCCCCTGTTCGCGCGGGCGGTGCTCACCGCGTCCGGCCTCGTGCCCGCGGCGGTCGCGCTGTTCGTGACCATGGCGACCTTCGGCGGCTGGATGTTCGTCATGGCGATCCACCTGCAGAGCACGCTGGGCTACAGCGCGCTGCACGCGGGTCTGCTGTTCGTCCCCCTCGGCGTGACCTTCGCCGTCGCCAGCCTGAACTGGGAACGCGTCCCGGCCCGGTTCCATCCGGCGATGATCCCGCTCGGCCTGGTCGTCGGGGCGGTGAGCATGGTCGCCCTCGGCGTGCTGCTACGTGACGGCGGCGAGGTCGGACCGCTCGCGCTGACCCTGCTCGGCCTGTGCGGCGCGGGCAACGGTATCGCCTTCAGTCCGCTCATGACCCGCACGCTGGCCAAAGTCCCGATGAGCCTGGCGGCCGACGCGAGCGGCATCCTGGTGACCAACGTGCAACTCGGCGTGGTGGTCGGGATCGCCGGTTTCGGGTCGCTGTTCCTCGGCCTCGCGGGCAGCACGGTACGCAGTGCGGCGCACGCGCTCGGCGGCACCGCGATCGCCGAGGGCCTCACGGTCCTGCTGGCGGCCGCTTTCGCGGCTCGTGCGGCACGGTAGCCGACCGTCCGTTCGACAACCTTCGAATCATCGCGACGCAAACCATCGCGATCGGCCGCCCCTTGCGCGCATGCTCGCAAGGGGTGCGCCGCCGGTGGCCCGAGTCTGGTCGAAGAATCCGCCCGCCCACTCCAATCTCAGCGGCACATGGGCCATTTTCGCCAC
>NZ_JBSGCA010000086.1:0-17430 GCF_053601535.1 Nocardia sp. NPDC004718 | reverse complement strand
TTGTGGGCACTGCTGCGCGACCAACGCGAGTTCACCCACGGCAACCCGGCCCCGGTTGCTGCTGCGGCTTGACATGGTCATTGAGAGTCCCTCGGATACGTATAGAAGCCCTGCCCGGTCTTGCGGCCAAGATGTCCTTGGGCGATCATCCGCGCCACCGTGTCCGGCGCACGATAGCGATCGTCACCGAATTGCCGCTGCAAGCTGGTTGTCACAGCCAGGTGCACGTCGAGGCCGACGATGTCGAGCAGCCGGAAGGGGCCGATCGGAAATCCCATACCTTCGGTGACAGCGCGGTCGATCTCCTCGACTGTGGCGACTCCGGATTCGAGCGCTCTGATGCTGTCGTTCTCGAAGGCGACCACGAGAAAGTTCGTGATCAGTCCCGGACTGTCTCGGAGAATTACTGGTATTTTGCCCACCGACTCGAGCAGAGCGACTGCGGTGGCGACGGTGTCGTCGCTCGTCTGCGGTCCCCGGGCGACCTCGACCAGCGGCATCAGCGGTGCGGGATTGCAGTAGTGGGTGCCGATGAGGTTCTCGGGGCGAGCAAGGCCGTCGGCGATCGACTCGATGAGAAGAGTCGACGTATTCGTGTGAATTCGTGTGTCGGGTGCACAGATCGCCTCGACGCGGGCCAGCACTTCTTTCTTGAGTTCGACGTTCTCGGGGAGCGCTTCGACGACGAATCCGGCCTCGGCGATACCAGCGAGATCGCCGACGTACACGATACGCCGCAGCGCCGCCGCAGCGTCGTCTCCGGTCATCTTTCCACGCCGCACACTCTCGGCGAAGAAGTCGTGAACCAGGTCGGCGGCGCGCGCCAGTTGCGAGCTGTCGCGGTCCATGAGCCGGACATCGCGCCCTCCGCGCGCGAGTGTCAACGCGATCCCCTGTCCCATCGTGCCCGCTCCCAGAACGGCTACCAGGCTCTTCCTGTCAGTCACTTGACAGAGCTTACAAATGTCTTACAGTTTACGCAACACGTGACAGTGACCACAGTTCAAGCTTCCCGGAAGGCATGCGAATGACAACTAGCGCGCCGCGGATCTGCGTGATCGGCGCCGGCACCATGGGGCAGGGCATCGCCCAAGTCGCACTCACCGCCGGGCACAACGTCGGCCTGGTCGACCGCGATGCCGACCAGCTCGCCGCCGCAGTGGCCGGCATTCGGACTCGACTTACCCGTCGAGCGCCTGAGCTGCTGCAGAGCCTTTCCGCGCGTCTCCTCATCGCACAATCGGTCCAGGGTCTGCCCGTAGAGCCGAACACCGTAGTCGTCGAAGCAGTCGTGGAGAACCTCTCGATCAAACATGCGGTGCTCCAGGAGGCGTTCGATCACTTCGGGCCGTCGTGCCGGCTCGCGACGAACACCTCTTCGCTATCGATCACCGACATCGCAGCGGGGCTTTCCCGGCCGGACCGCGTGATCGGGATGCACTTCTTCAATCCCGTTCCGGTCATGCAACTGGTCGAGGTCGTTCCGGCTGTGCAGACCGATCCCGCGCTCGTCGAAGAAATCCGGCAGCTGGCAGTGTCGTGGGGGAAAACGCCGACCGTGGCACGATCGACACCCGGCTTCATCGTCAATCGCATCGCCCGGCCGTTCTACGGCGAAGCTCTCCGCCTGGCGGAGGAGAACGTGGCTTCGTTCGCGATCATCGATCGCCTCCTGCGGGGGGCCGGGGGCTTTCGCATGGGGCCGTTCGAACTCATGGATCTGGTCGGCAACGACGTCAACGAGACCGTGACCCGAACCGTCTGGACAGCCTTCCACTTCGATCCCCGGTTTACCCCGTCGTTGCTGCAGCGCGAACTGGTCGCGGCCGGTCGGCTCGGGCGCAAGACGGGGTCCGGGTTCTATGACTACGAGGATGGAGCCGCCGTCATCACCTCGTCGCCGCCACCGGAACCAACTCGTCCCGTACCTGAGACCATCGAGCTGCACGGAGATTCGGCCGAGCTCGAGCAACTGCTGTTGCGCGGCGGGATCACCGCCAGGCGCATTCCCGGTCCGCGCCCATATCTGTCGCTCCCGGGGCTGGGCGAAGTTCGGATTACCCGCGGTATCAGCGCGCAGGAGGAGTCCTCCATCGAGGCAGTCCCCGTGGTCCTCATCGACCGTCCACTCGACATGGATACTGCCTCGTGCCTGGCCTTTTCGGGATCAGAAGATTCCGCCGACCTCGCAGGTGCAGTGGCCGCGCTCCTTCGTCGAGCCGGCATCGATCCGATTCGCGTACTCGACGCGCCCGGCCTGATCGTTGCCCGTGTGGTGAGCATGATCATCAATGAGGCGAGTGAGGCTCTGCACCTCGGTATCGCCTCGGCCGCTGATATCGACACCGCCATGCAACTCGGTACCAACTACCCCCTCGGCCCTCTGCAGTGGGCCGACAGGTGGTCGGCGACCTACGTTCTGTCACTGATCGATGCGTTGCGTGACGGATATCGCGACGCACGTTATCGCGCCAGCTGGCACCTCCGTTCGTCCGCACACCGGCACCGCGCCTCTCATCGTCCGCCACAGTTGTCGGCATAAAAGCAAGGAGACACCGATGTCTGACATATCAACCAAATCTCGACGGGTGGCGTTGGCCAGCCTGGCTGGGACCACGATCGAATACTACGATTTCTTCATCTACGGAACAGCCGCCGCGCTGGTGTTCAGCAAAGTGTTCTTCCCTTCTGTCGACCCCTTGACCGGGACCTTGTTGTCTTTGTCCACATTTGCTGTTGCCTTCATCGCGCGACCGATCGGCGCCATCGTCATAGGCCACTACGGCGACCGGATCGGGCGCAAATCCATGCTCGTGTTCACGCTCATGTCGATGGGCGGAACGACTCTGCTGATCGGCGTTGTCCCGTCCCACGCCACTATCGGCATCGCGGCGCCGATCGTCTTGATCGGCCTGCGTTTCATTCAGGGCTTCGCGCTCGGCGGAGAGTACGGCGGCGCTGTCCTCATGGCTACCGAGCACGCGGAAGCGAACAAGCACGGGTCACGCGCGAGCCTTGTTCAGCTGGGCGCGCCCCTCGGACTCATCCTCGCGAACATCGTCTTCTTCGCCCTCGCCCCGCTGACGCCTCACGCCTTCGAAACCTGGGGTTGGCGTGTTCCGTTCATTCTCAGCATCGTCCTCGTCATCATCGGCGTGACCGTTCGAATGAAGGTCGAGGAGTCGCCGTCCTTCAAGCGCATAGCCGATTCGGGGGCGGTCGCCAAGATGCCGGTGGTCGAGGTTTTCCGCACGAATGCCCTACGTGTGCTGTTGGTGGCGCTCACCAGTGTCTCGGTCGGTGTGACGTTCTACGTCGGCACGGTATACAGCCTCACTTACGGCACGAAACAGCAGGGCCATTCCCGGAACACCATGCTCGCGATCGTCATCGTCGCGATGGTGGCCGTTATCATCGGCGTCCTGCTCTTCGGCAAGCTCGTCGACAAGATCGGCCCTCGAAAAGTCTTCCTGTGCGGGTCCGTAGGCATGATCGCTGGAGCCCCGCTCTTCATCGCAGCGCTGCAGACCGGCGACATCGGATTGACCATCCTCGGATACCTCATCCTCTTCGTTCCCTACAGCGCATCGTGGTCAGCGTTGAGCAGCATGCTCGCGGCGTGCTTCGACACCCGAATCCGCTACTCGGGCTTGTCGATCGGTTTCACCCTCGGCCAGATTCTTGGTAGCGCGTTCGCCCCCATCGTCGCCACGGAGTTGCTGTCCCGAACCGGGTCGTTGTGGTCAGTCGCTGCGTACGTCGCCGCCGCGACGGCACTGTCCGCGGTGACGGCAGTCATGATCCGTGAACGCCGACTGTCGCCGGCGCCCGCAGGAGACCTGGTCGGTGCCTGATTTCGAGGCGCCCTCGATCGCTCCGCTCGGCGAACGCGCCGAGCGGAGTCTTCTTCGGCGCGATCCCCGATATCTGACCGCACTCCGCGCCTTGGACGCAGTCGCTTGGGCCAATCCGTCGCTCACTCTTGCCGAGAAACACTTGATCTGCCTTGCCGCCGCGGCTGCGGTGACCGATCTGGATGAGCAGCGTATTCGACTACACATCACACGGGCGCTGGAAGCAGGCGCCACCGAACCGCAGGTGCTCGAGGTCATCGAGCTCACCAGCGCACTCGGCGTCCACGCCTGCACTGAGGGACTACCCGCACTTCTCGACGCCATCGAACCGCTCGATAACTCGGCGCTATCCCCCAGGCAACTCCAACTTCAAGCGGCGTTCAAGGAAAAGCGCGGGTACTGGAGCGCCATCTGGGACGGATTGTTACGCCTCGACGAGGCGTACCTGGAAGCGTATCTCGACTTCTCCGCGCATCCATGGGCCACAGACCACCTGAGCCCCGTGATGAAGGAACTCGTGTACGTGGCGTTCGATGCGACCGCATCGCACCTCTATCGTCCAGGAATCGACATACATGTGCGCAATGCCTTGAAACTTGGCGCCACAGCACAACAGGTAGCGAATGTCTTCACCTTGCTGAGCACGCTAGGTGCACGTACGACATCCATCGCAATCGAAATCCTCGACGAGATCCATTGTGAACGAGACAACTCGGAGGTCACCGATGGTTGAAATCCAGACGAACGTCCGTCGCCCCCTTGCGGGGTTGAGAGTCGTTGAGTTGTCCAGCTTCGTCGCCGCTCCCCTCGGAGGAATGACACTCGCTCAACTCGGAGCCGAAGTCATCCGCGTCGACCCGGTGGGCGGGGGCCCGGACAAGGATCGCTGGCCCCGCACGGCCGATGGCCGAAGTCTTTACTGGTCTGGACTCAACAAAGGCAAGAAGTCGCTCACCGTCGATACGCACTCCGAATCCGGGCGAGAGATTGTTCGATCTCTACTCCGCATCGGCGGGCCGTCGTCTGGCATATTGCTCACGAACGCCGTAGGCCGCTCATGGCTCGACGACGAACAGCTTCGCGCCCTCCGAGAGGACGTGATCATAGTTCGCGTCGAGGGAAACTGGAAGGGACAGGCTGCTGTCGACTACACAGTCAACGCGGCGGTGGGATTTCCTTCCGTCACTGGACCGGAGGGGTTCGCAGATCCGATCAACCATGTGCTTCCAGCCTGGGATGTGACTTGCGGAATCTATTGCTCACTCGCTATTACGACCGCCGTCCTGAACCGGCGAACAACAGGACAGGGTGCAGATGTCCGGATTGCGCTGGAAGATGTAGCGCTCGCAACAGTTGGCAATCTCGGTTTTCTGAGCGAAGCCCAGATCAACGGATCGAGCCGACCCAGAATAGGCAACCATTTATACGGTGGATTCGCTCGCGACTTCATCACCCGCGACGGGCACAAAGTGATGATCGTCGCACTCACCAAGCGGCATTGGAACGAGTTGGTCGGCGTAACGGCGCAAGCAATCGCGGTTACCGGACTCGAAAATTCTCTGGGAGTGGATTTCACCCGGGAGGACGACAGGTACACCTACCGTGAGATGCTGGCCGGACTTTTTCAGGTGTGGTTCGGAAACCAGACGACGCAGGACGTGGAAGCCGCGTTGCGGCCGACATCGTTGTTGTGGGCGCGATACCGCTCCTTCGACGAAGTCGTTGATCCAGCATCGACCGATGTGTGGAACAACCCCATGATGTCGATGCTGACCCAGCCCGGGATTCCGGCTCACCTCGCGCCGGGGTCCCCCATACGCTTCAACGACATGCCGCGAACGGCCGATCAAGCACCCGAACTCGGTGCCCACAACCGAGAGATACTCACCACTCTCGTGGGACTCAGCGACCGTGAACTCTGTGAACTCGAACAAAAAGGAGTAATCGGTGGCACACCCTTCTGAAAACCGCTCGCTAACAGATCTGTTCACATTTGCGGAAGGGCCGAGCTTCGATGACCTTCAAATAGGCGATACTTCTCACCCAACTATTGGAATGACGCTTACCGACGGCACCGCGGCGCACCACCAAGCCATAGTCGGTGACCGCTTGAGGCTCGCGCTCGACGAAGAATTCGCTGTGCGTGTCACAGGCGGATCGCGAATCGCTCACCCAGCACTGGTCTGGGATGTCTCGATCGGCCAGTCGACCCTCTTCACCCAAAAGGTCAAGGCAAATCTGTTCTACCGAGGTCTATCGTTTCACACGGTTCCCCGCATCGGCGATACCCTGAGAACCACTACAACCGTGGTCGGCCTGCATTCGAACACCCCGCGGCCGAATCGCGCACCCACCGGCATGGCGCTACTCCGAATCGACACAGTCAACCAGCGAAATGACCCTGTCTTGTCCTACCACCGGTGCGCCATGCTCCCGCGGCGAAGTGACACGACCAGAGAAGAAGGCCCACGCGACGTATCCCTCACGCCCGCACACGTTCATCTTGATCCGTACAAAAGATGGAGTATCGAACAACCGGACATAGTCGCGCCGGGGCGGCTGGCCGGGTTGGCCCCTGGATCGGTGCTGAATGTTCACGCAGGCGATGTCGTCACCAGCGCGCCGGAACTCGCCAGGCTGACCCTCAACGTCGCTGCCGCGCATCATGATGAACGGGTGGGCGGTGGCCGTCGCCTGGTGTACGGCGGCCACACCGTGGGAATCGTGTTGTCTCAGGCGACGCGTGTCCTACCTGATATCGCAACAGTCCTCTCCTGGGAGCGCTGCGACCACATAGCACCCGTATACGAAGGCGACACCATTACGAGCAGCCACGAGGTCCACTCACTCCAATCGCGGGACGGATGGCTCATGGCGCGGATCAACTCGCGGGGGTTCGCGATGCGCTCGGGTACGTCGACAGAAGTCTTGAACTGGGTGTGGACAGCCTTGCTTCCGGCACTGACGAAATAGCATGTCCGCCGCGCTGCAGTGCTCGATTCGATAACAGCACCACTTCCGGCCTCGAGTGCGCTCGATTGCACCCTACCGGCGAAACAGCTACTCAAATATTTCCACCACCGGTTCTCAATCACTGACCGAGAACTGTGGCGAAGGGGTCTCGAATGTTTTCCAAAGTTCTGGTTGCCAACCGCGGCGAAATCGCGATCCGAGGGTTTCGCGCCGCGTACGAATTAGGTGCCGCAACTGTGGCGATATTCCCGTACGAGGACCGTAACTCGATTCACCGGTTGAAAGCCGATGAGAGCTATCAGATCGGTGCGCAGGGGCATCCTGTACGGGCATATCTGTCGATCGATGAGATCGTCTCGGTCGCGAAGAGGTCAGGCGCCGATGCGATCTATCCGGGCTACGGCTTCTTGTCTGAGAACCCTGAATTTGCGGCGGCGTGCGCAGCGGCAGGGATCACGTTCATCGGCCCTTCCGCTGAGGTGCTGGAACTGACAGGCAACAAGGCACGGGCTATCGCGGCGGCGAAGGCGGCCGGGCTACCGGTGCTGGTGTCGTCGCAGCCGTCTTCCAATGTCGACGAGTTGGTCGCGGCGGCCGAAGACATGGAGTTCCCCGTGTTCGTCAAGGCCGTGGCCGGGGGTGGCGGCCGAGGGATGCGTAGGGTCGAGGAACGGTCGGCGCTGCGGGAGTCGATTGCAGCGGCCGCGAGGGAGGCCGAGTCAGCATTCGGTGACGCGACTGTTTTCTTGGAACAGGCTGTGATCGATCCTCGACATATCGAGGTTCAGATCTTGGCGGACAACGAAGGCAACGTGATTCATCTGTTCGAGCGGGATTGTTCGGTGCAGCGCCGACACCAGAAGGTCATCGAACTGGCGCCGGCACCGAACCTCGACCCTTCTCTCCGTGACCGGATCTGTGCGGACGCCGTCGCGTTCGCGCGGCAGATCGGTTACTCCTGCGCCGGGACCGTGGAGTTCTTGCTCGACGCTCGTGGGAACCACGTCTTCATCGAAATGAACCCTCGCATCCAGGTCGAGCACACGGTCACCGAGGAGATCACCGATGTCGATCTGGTTCAGGCTCAGTTGCGTATCGCGGCCGGAGCAACGCTGATAGACCTCGGTCTGGACCAAGACACTGTCAAGATCCGCGGCGCTGCTCTGCAATGCCGAATCACCACCGAGGACCCTGCCAACGCATTCCGCCCGGATACAGGCCGCATCACAGCCTACCGGACACCAGGTGGCGCAGGGGTACGTCTCGACGGTGGCACCAACCTTGGTGCAGAAGTGGGAGCCCACTTCGACTCGATGCTGGTCAAGCTGACCTGCCGCGGCCGGGATCTGGACGCTGCTGTCGCCCGTGCGCGTCGCGCCGTCGCGGAGTTTCGAATTCGCGGTGTCAGCACCAACATTCCCTTTCTGCGAGCCGTTCTCGACGACCCGGCCTTCCGGGCAGGTGAACTCACTACGTCGTTCATCGAGCAACGCCCCGCTCTGCTGACCGCACAGCGATCGGCGGACCGCGGTACCAGAATCCTCGAGTACTTGGCCGACGTCACTGTCAACAAGCCGCACGGAGAACGTCTTTCTCACGTGTATCCGCGAGACAAGCTGCCATCTCTCGATCTGTCGGTGGCTCCGCCGCAAGGCTCGCGTGATCGGCTTCGGAAACTGGGGCCGGAGCGCTTCGCGCAGGCACTGCGTGAGCAGACCACGCTCGCGGTAACCGACACCACCTTCCGCGATGCGCACCAATCGCTGCTCGCCACCCGCGTCCGCACCTCCGAACTTGTGGCTGTAGCACCCTACGTGGCCCGCTTGACACCTGAATTGTTATCGATCGAGGCATGGGGCGGTGCCACCTACGACGTCGCCCTGCGCTTCCTGCGCGAAGACCCATGGGAACGGCTGGCGGCGCTGCGCGAAGCCGTACCGAACATCTGCCTGCAGATGCTGTTGCGCGGCCGCAATACCGTCGGATACACCCCGTACCCAGAGACCGTCACGCGGGCGTTCGTCCAGGAGGCCGTTGGAGTCGGCATCGACATCTTCCGAATCTTCGACGCGCTCAACAATGTCGACCGCATGCGTCCGGCGATCGAAGCCGTACTCGCGACCGGCACCGCCGTCGCCGAAGGCGCCCTCGCATACACCGGTGATATGACCAACCCGGCAGAAAAATTGTACACACTTGACTACTATCTGCGCCTAGCAGAAGAGATCGTCGAGGCCGGCGCACATGTCCTTGCGATCAAAGACATGGCCGGCCTATTGCGTGCCCCCGCTGCCGCTCAATTGGTCTCAGCGCTGCGCAGCAACTTCGACCTGCCAGTGCACGTACACACCCACGACACCCCTGGCGGCCAGCTCGCCACTTATCTGGCCGCGTGGCAGGCTGGAGCCGATGCTGTCGATGGTGCAGCGGCGCCGCTGGCAGGGACCACCAGCCAACCCGCATTGTCGGCGATCATCGCCGCCACCGCCCACAGTAAGTTCGATACCGGTATCGACCTGAAGGCGGTATGTGACCTCGAACCGTACTGGGAGGCGCTCCGTAAGATGTACGTGTTGTTCGAATCCGGCATTCCAGCCCCCACCGGCCGCGTCTACACCCATGAGATTCCCGGCGGTCAACTTTCCAACCTACGTCAGCAAGCAATCGCTCTCGGAATCGGGGATCGATTCGAAGAAATCGAGGCAATGTATGCCGCTGCCGACCGGCTGCTCGGTCGATTGGTAAAGGTCACCCCTTCATCGAAAATCGTTGGAGACCTGGCACTGCACCTGGTGGGATCGAACGTCTCGGCCGCCGAGTTCGAGACCGATCCGGGTCGGTTCGACATTCCCGAGTCGGTCATCGAGTTCCTGCGCGGCGAGCTGGGCACTCCGGCCGGAGGCTGGCCTGAACCCTTCCGCACCAAGGCCCTCGTAGGTCGGAGTACCGCCAAGTCCGAAGCAGTGCTCGCCCCGGAAGACGAGAAGGGACTGTCGGGCTCGTCGAAGCAACGGCAAGCCACGCTCAACCGGCTGCTTTTTCCAGGTCCAACTGAGGATTTCGAGCAGCACCGCCAGAGATTCGGCGATACGTCACAGCTGTCCACCTATCAGTTCTTCTACGGGTTGCGCCAGGGTGAGGAACACCGTGTATTGCTTGGTAGAGGCGTCGAATTGCTCATCGGGCTCCAGGCGATCTCCGAACCCGACGAGCGCGGCTTCCGTACCGTCATGTGCATACTCAATGGCCAGCTCCGGCCGGTGTCGGTCCTCGACCGGTCCCTCGCCAGCGAAATCCCGGCGGCAGAGAAGGCCGACAGCGAAGACCTCGGGCACATCGCAGCACCGTTTGCGGGGACGGTAACCGTCTTGGTAGCTGTGGGCAGCCAGGTGACTGTGGGGGATACGATCGCAACGATTGAAGCGATGAAGATGGAGGCCGCTATCACCACCCCCAGAAGCGGAACCGTCACGCGCCTTGCCGTATCCGAGATCGCAGCTGTCGACGGCGGTGATCTTATCGCAGTTATCAGCGTCGATAGCCGATGAACCAGTCCTGACACCTGCCCGACGCAGTGGACGGCCCCGATGGCGTCGCAAACCTGGTTCGGCACGGCGGTTCGGTTCGCCCCGTTGTGGACCGAGCCGCGTAACGCTGTGCTTGCTCGAACGATCGTACCGGCTCCTCAGGTATCGGCCCGGCGAGGTTGCCCGGTCTTCCGGACACCAAGAGTGAGGCGAGATACTCACCTTGGAAAGGTGTCCGGATGCCACCAGGGGTTCCGGTAGTGATCGCGCGGAAAACAACGACTGTCTGAGCAGCCTGGAGCATCCTAGGTCGATGTGCGTGCTTCACTGTTCGGCCGCCGCGGGTTGATCGGGGCCAGCACCCCCAAGCGTTGCTCGATGGCGCTTGCCGCAGTCAGGCACAGGTCTTCCCGATACATCCGGCCGATGACCTGAACGCCCTGAGGTAGCCCGCCGATCACACCAGCCGGAACAGCTACTGCTGGAACTCCTACCAGGGTGGTGGCCGTGCACAAGCGCAACGGGCTCATCATTCGCTGCTGCTCGTCCGCGTCGACCGGAACCGATGGTGGTGGCGGCAATTCGGTGTAAACCGGTCCGAGCAGTAGCGGATACCGGTCAAGGAACTGCGTCCACACGCGCTGCACACCCAGCCTCGCGGCGGTCAGTCGAATGTAGCCGGACAGGTCTGATGGTGGTTGCCGACGCATCATCAACTCCATGTGCAGGCGACTGGTTTTACTCAGCAGCGGCTGCAGTGTGGACCAGACCAAAGAGAATTCGGTGCTGATCAATCCGGAATAGACCGCCAGCGCTTCGGCCAGCGCGGGTACCTGCACTTCTTCGATCCGGTAGCCGGCATCGGCCAAAGCGTCTGCTGCATCGGCCAATCCGGCGCGCACGTCGGCATGCATTCGGTCACCATCGAGATCTGTCACCAGCCCGACCGTGACGGGGTCGCTCAGCGGTGGACCGTCCGGCGGTGCGGGAACGGCCCGGGGATCGTGCGCGTCGGCACCGGCGAGTACGCCGAAGGCCAGCCGTAGATCCGAAACCGACCGAGCGAGTGGACCGTCGACCGGGAACAGTTGTGACGCCAGTGTCGGTTCGCGACCACTGATTCGGTGGTCCGCGGCGAATCGGCCGTAGGTGGGTTTGAGTGCGGTGATCCCATTGAATGTCGCCGGATTGCGTAGCGAGCCACCAGAATCATTGCCCAGCCCCAGCGGCGCCATGCCGGTTGCTACCGCTACACCGTCGCCACCACTCGTCCCACCCGGTGTCCGACCATCCGGATCCCACGGGTTGCGCGTATCGCCGTACAGCGTGCTCGTTGTGTGCAGACCGCCGATCGTCAGATCAGGCAGGTTGGTTCGGCCGATCGGAATCGCCCCAGCCACGCGCAATCGGCGCACCGGCGGCGCATCGGCGGCGGCCACCAGGTTCCGCATGGCCGGCACACCCATCGTCGTGGCCGAGCCCGCGACATGGAGGTTCTCCTTCACCGTGAACGGGACCCCGGCCAACGGACCCACCGTTTCGCCCGCCGCGCGCCGCCGGTCGATCGCGCGTGCGGCATCGAGAGCGCCCTCGGCCAGCACGTTCGTTACCGCGTTCACTGCCGGGTTGACCGCATCGATCCTCGCCAGATGTGCTCTGACCACCTCGACCGCGCTGATCTCCCCCGCGGCCACGGCTGCAGCGACCTGCACGGCCGTCGCCTCGTATAAATGCTCCACACGGCGCAATATACATAGTTGTATTCGGATACACTACTGAATATGAATCAGCGTTTCAGCCGCGAGGAGAGCCGACAGCAGACCCGGGACCGGCTGCTCGATGCCGCCGCGGAGTTGTTCGCCGAACGGGGTGTCAACGGCACCTCGGTAGAGCAGATAGCCGAACGCGCCGGATACTCCAGAGGAGCCTTCTACGGCAACTTCGCGGACAAGCATGAACTCACACTCGAACTCCTCACCCGACGAACACAGCACGAGCTCGACGAAGTCGCCCGACTCGACCACACCAACCGGGAACCGTTGCGCGAGTTCAATCGCGCCCGTGCCCGTCACCTCGATGAATGGCTGGCACTACGGCTCGAACTCGTACTCCACATCCTGCGCAACCCCCAACTCCGATCACGTCTGGCCGAACGCGAACTCACCGCCCGCAACGCCATCGCCACCGGAATCACCCACGAATTACCGCATCCTCCCGCCGATCCCGCTTTCCTGGCGCTCATAGTGCACGCCCTCGAAGACGGCCTCCTGGTTCAGAAGCTACTGACCCCCGACGAGATCCCCGACGATATCGTCGTCGACGCTTACGATTTGTTGATCGCCGCATGGGCGGCATTGGCCGAGAAGGATTGCAGGCCGGGCGCAATAACTCAGCGTTGAGCGGGATCGCGGTTCAGGCCGAAGACGATCGCCGAGACTTCCCCGCCAAGCAACCCAGCGCAGTTCTCACGGATGTCAGCGAAGCCACTGTTCTGCCGCATGCCGCCGTGGGCGTGATGGGTCAGAAACGAACGTTTCCGACCCACACCAACCCTCACCCACAGCGACCGGCGAAACCTTGGACGACGCACGACGAAAATATCTTCACTGCTGTCGCGGTCGAGGCCTCTTCTCGGTCGTTCCGAGTCGCAGCTTGGCCGCTTCAGCCCGAATCCCATTGATCCGGTCGTCGGGAACGAGTTTGATGATGTCGCCGCGCGACGTGATCGCCAATTTACGAAAAATTGCCGCCATCTGAGCATCGATGGTTTTGCCAGAGCTTCCCCGGCGGGTAGCTATCGCGGAGTTCGTCCAGCCTGCCGCCGCCAATGCCGCGACATCCTGCTCGGCGGCCGACAGCTCATGCCAGTGCGAGGGGGTATCCCGCCGGGCGGGATGATGCATCGGAAGCCTGTCCACGGACAGTATTCCCAGTGCCAACTGCTGCACCTCGCTCAGTTCCGGGCGCAGGAGGGATCCTTGTCGCTGCCCGGCGGCGAATTGATCATGGCCGAGCACGCTACGGGCAACGTCCATCGCCTTGCTCGTTTCATCCGCGTAGGAGCCAAGATCGCCCCTATCGAACCCCAGCGTCGCTCGCAAAGTCGCGGCCCCGCCGGCGAGTTGAGCGATTTCGGTCGCTAATGCCCGCAGCTCACTACGGTCAGCGGTCCCAGCCGCGTCCATCTCCCGCACAATTTGCGCCAACGACCACATGCGTATGTGCACTGTCCACAACTCACCCCAGTGGTCATGCGCCTGCAGATGATACAGTAGCGCGCTACGCCCGAGGTCCAGCGCCTCAGTGGGATTACCGTACTTCGTCAGGGTGATAGCTCGCGCCATCTCTGCCCACGCCTTCGCCCATCTCGCGCCGGATGCGGTAGCACGGTCGAGGTGTTTTCCGGTGATCTCCAGAGCTTGTTCCGCCGATCCCACGAATCCAGCAGACCACGCCTCGACATCTTCACTCCGGTCTTCACCCCCGTAGTCGCCCGATGCATGGAATTTTTCACCTGCTCGGAGGAATACCGTGAGCGCTCGGCAGTCGCGGCGGGATATTGCTAATTCGGCTGCCCAAAGGAATTCGACAGGAGCCGGCAGTCCGATGTCGGTTTCTGGCTCCTCTCGCCACCCGTGTCGGGTTAGTGGGTCGGGGATCGAAGCGGTCACGCACTCTTCGAGTATCCGGCTGGCGTCGTCGTTCTTGCCTCGTAGTAGGTCCTGCCACCCGAGCATAGCCATGGCTTTGATTTGTAATTCGGTTGTCTGTGGTGCCGCCAACCGGGTCGCCTGCAGCGTGCGTTCGGTCCATCGGCGCATCTCGCGGAACGAACCTTTCACGATTGGCATAAAAATAAGGCTGGATGCGATCTCCAAGCCGACTGCCGGTTCACCCGAGGCCAAGCTTGTCTCGATCGCCCTGACAAGATTGTCCCATGACGCCCGGACCCAGTCCAACAAATCTTTCCCGGCTGGGCTGGATCTGTCGACCTGCGCTGCCGCAATTCTATCGCGGTAGTATCGGCGATGGCGCTGCGCGAAAATTTCACACTCGTTGCGTTGAGGGGTGGAGCGTTCTTGCAGACGCCTCCCGGCGAAGACGCGCACACTCTCTAGGAGCGAGTAACGAACGGTGGTCGGCGTAATGTGGATAGTCACCAGCGACTGGTCGACTAGGCGTTCCAGGACACTTCCGACGTCCTCGGTCGGCAGGTGGGGCGAGGAGTTACTCGCCGGGATGGCATCTTCGTCGGGTGAGTCGTCCGCGCAGACGGCCTCGATGGCTTCCAAGTCGACGCCGACATCCACGATTGGATTGGATTCATCGTAGGGGTTGGTGTCGTACCCGGCAGCGAACACCGACATTCGGTCGAGAAGCACTTTCTCTTGATCCAGACAAAGGTTATAGGACCACGCGATGGCATCGCCGACCCCGCGGTGCCGCGGTTCTGCCCCCACGCGGGGCCCGTGCCACCGCAGTCGTTTGTCGGTGGCATCACCACTGAGTTCCTGGATGATCATTGCCAACGGCTGCCGTGATAGCCGCGCCGCAGCTAAGCGGATATACAAAGGATGGTTGTGCATGTGACGGCAGATCAAGGCCACGTTGGCGATGTCGTCTCTGTCGATCACCGGCCTGCCGGTGAAAGCCGCCCGTTGACGGAACAAGTCCACAGCTTGCTGCCGCAGAAGGGCTGGCACCGGTTCCACGTGCTCGTCTATCCAACCGACGGCTTCACGACTGGTGGCAAGGATCGTCAATCCTGGCACGGCCTCCAACAGATCCGCGACAACTTGACCCGCGCCTTCGAGCACGTGCTCACAGTTATCCATCACGAGTATCGACGGCAGTGGCCGCCCAGAATCATCAGTCAGTGTGAGACTGTCGACCAATGCATCCCACGCGGACCGTCCGGACAAGTCGGTGTCGACCACCGCGTGCGCAGCTTCCTCTTCGACCGCGTCCGCGTCCGATCCCTTGACCAAACGTGCAAGTCGGACCCAGTAAACCGGTGTTCGACGGGTCTTACGGAACCGGCGGACAGCCTCCGTGGCAAGTCGCGTCTTGCCGATGCCGCCAGGCCCGATCAAAGTGATCAACCGCGCCGATGACAGCAACAACTCGATAAGCCGGTCCAACTCCGTCTCCCGGCCAACGAAGCGATCCGTTGCCGCAGGTACGTCCCCCGTCTGCGCCTGGCGCTGCGCTGACATACCACGAGAGCATAGTCGCCGTGTACACCACTCGCCGTTGAATGGTTCCGTCCATCTCTGTCGCGCTTCACCTACACAAGATCTAGACCTACAGTCCGTCGAGGCGAGAGCTGGCGGCGCGCAGGCACTGGACGTTGGGCGCGCCGGCCGAAGCGAGTGATTGCGGCTCAGGCAGCCATCGGCATCGAAGCCCCCGCCTGATCGCGACCCACTATTCCGCCCCCATTTGCCCCGGGAGAGAACTTCCGCGCGGATTGAGCCAGCCGGATACAGCTTTCCAATCCGCCGACGTCATTTGCGTATTATCCTTTGCTCTCAACACAACGCAGTGCATATGCCGGCGACGATGTAGGTCCATTTTCGAATGGAGTGTCCGACCGCACCTCGAGCAAAATATTTTCACCATTTCCTGACCACTCGACTGAGACTCGATTCCATGATCGTCGGCCGCATCGCGCGGCGAGTAGGGTGCGCTCCGGGTTCGGCCACTTCATTGTGAACCGCTCGGCGCCGTTGCCGAACGACGGAGATTTGAAGTTCATCACCACGAGACCCGGGCGAGCGACACCGCTTCCACATAGGGTGCGCTAAGGTGTGACAGCCTGCTCTTCCTCGGCCGATCGAACACCTCGGCACGAGGACTTTATTTCAACGCGTGGTTCCTCATATCATTCCAGGCGTCAGCAGCGACAGCCATCCACTTCCGCTCCAACGCGACCGCTTTCAATGCCGGCCCCTCTCTTTCGACTTCATTTTCGGCATGGGCGGAAAAATCTACCAACTCCGACCAGCGCCGAAAGTCTACGATCAGACGCTCTTCAAACTTCGAGTCCATTTTTTACGCACCCGATTTCCGGATAGAATTTCGGATTCAATACTTTACATTGTCGTTCAAAAAAACGCTTTCTAATGACGCTTCGTCAAACGGTGCACGCCCTCATCTGGCTTCCTCCCAGTGGTAGTTGAAGACGCCGAGCGCGCATCTCGGACACCATCTCCGCATAGCCATCGCGTACCTGAGCGAGATGCAACCACGCCCGATACCGCAGTTCTACGTCCGTTGCATGTAAAGCTGTCCACCATGCGTTGGCAAAGGCCATGGCAATGTGGCTCAATACTTCACCCAGGGAGTGCGTGTGCATCCGGGCGCTTTTCATTCTCGGCACGTTTCTCACTGCCCACACGTCGATATCATTTACAACTCGATCGATTTCCGATCGCACTTCCCCGCAATCGCAGTTTCTTCGTCGCAATGCCGGATCGTTCCGGCGCGGTATCAGCTCAGCGTGCAGATCGGCGAGGTCTCGCATCCAGCCGACTACCGTGAGATCGCTCCGCAGTCGGCCTGAGAATGCCTGCAACAGTTGATCAGGCTCCAGCAATGGCACCCTCCAGCCCCGTAGTTCCTCGGGGTCCGGTTGCGCCACCTCGGGTGCACATTCGTTTCGGTACATCAGACACCTCCTCGTCCCTTTAGCTTGGTGCTGTAAGGGGGTGGCAGACATCAGGCGACCACGAGTTTTCTTCTAGCAGGATGCTCGATCTACCTACCTATAGCGCGGAGGAGTCGGAGCGGTTGCCGGCGAGCGCGGCACATCATGCCGCTATGCTGCATCGACGCGCTGGTGTAAGTAGTGTTGGATTTTGCCGCATGGGCTGTGCTGCTGCGTGGATGCTTGGATCAGTTCGAAGCGCGCGACCTCTTACATCAAGTACGTCAGACCAGCGTTCGTACCGGAAAGGACGGCTTGTAGTCGCAAAATGTGACCCCGCCCGGCACGAGGGCCGGGCGGGGTCTGTCGTCCCCCGACGAACGTCGTCGGGTTCCTCCTCACTACCTACTTGGCCGGTGCGACCGGC
>NZ_JBSGCA010000085.1:0-17966 GCF_053601535.1 Nocardia sp. NPDC004718 | reverse complement strand
GCCAGGGCGACCGTGGCCAGGGCGACCGTGGCCAGGGCGACCGTGGCCAGGGCGACCGTGGCCAGGGCGACCGTGGCCAGGGCGACCGTGGCCAGAGCGACCGTGGCCAGAGCGAGCGGCAGAGCGACCGTGGCCAGGGCGAGCGGCAGAGCGACCGCGGTCAGGGCGAGCGTGGCCAGCAGAGCCAGAACGGCAGCGCGGGTGGCCGCGGCGGCGACGACGAAGAGGGCGGTCGCGGACGGCGCGGACGCCGCTTCCGGGAGCGTCGTCGTGGGCGCGACCGCGACGGCGGCAGCGGTGGCGGCGAGACCCGCGAGCTCGAGATCCGCGAGGACGACGTCCTCCAGCCGGTCGCGGGCATCCTCGACGTGCTGGACAACTACGCCTTCGTCCGCACCTCGGGTTACCTGGCCGGGCCGAACGACGTCTACGTGTCGATGAACCTGGTCCGCAAGAACGGCCTGCGCCGCGGTGACGCGATCACCGGCGCGGTGCGCGCCCCGCGCGACGGCGAGCAGTCCAACCAGCGCCAGAAGTTCGATCCGCTGGTGCGGCTGGACACGGTCAACGGCGGCGACGTCGAGGCGGCCAAGCGCCGTCCCGAATTCGGCAAGCTCACCCCGCTGTACCCGAACCAGCGCCTGCGGCTGGAGACCCAGCAGAACAAGCTGACCACCCGCGTGATCGACCTGATCATGCCGATCGGCAAGGGCCAGCGCGCCCTGATCGTGTCGCCGCCGAAGGCCGGTAAGACCACGATCCTGCAGGACATCGCGAACGCGATCGCGACCAACAACCCCGAGTGCTACCTGATGGTGGTGCTGGTCGACGAGCGTCCGGAAGAGGTCACCGACATGCAGCGCTCGGTGAAGGGCGAGGTCATCGCCTCGACCTTCGACCGTCCGCCGTCGGATCACACCTCGGTCGCCGAACTCGCCATCGAGCGCGCCAAGCGCCTGGTGGAGATGGGCAAGGACGTCGTCGTGCTGCTCGACTCGATCACCCGGCTCGGGCGGGCGTACAACAACTCCTCGCCCGCCTCGGGCCGAATCCTCTCCGGTGGTGTGGATTCCACCGCCCTGTACCCGCCCAAGCGGTTCCTCGGCGCGGCCCGCAACATCGAGAACGGCGGCTCGCTGACGATCATCGCCACCGCCATGGTGGAGACCGGTTCGACCGGTGACACGGTGATCTTCGAGGAGTTCAAGGGCACCGGCAACGCCGAGCTCAAGCTGGACCGCAAGATCGCGGAGCGGCGGGTGTTCCCGGCGGTGGACGTCAACCCGTCCGGTACCCGCAAGGACGAGCTACTGCTCAGCCCCGACGAGGCGGGGGTGCTGCACAAGCTGCGCCGCGTACTGTCCGGCCTGGACTCGCACCAGGCGATCGATCTGCTGATCGACCGTCTGAAGAAGTCCAAGAACAATCTCGAGTTCTTGATGCAGGTGAGCAAGACCGCGCCGGGCGCGCTCGACGAGTGAGTAGCGGCGCCAGGTCGGCGCCGTGACAACGGCCGAAAGGGTCCCGCTGCTGCGGGACCCTTTCGGCGTCTGGGGAGCGAAGAAGACGAAGCCGACCGTGGCCGCGCCGCCGATGAGGAGAGCGATGATCAGCGCGCAGGACCTGGCGTCGGGATCGGGGGCGGCGGATTCCGAGGTGTGGACGTACACGGCGTTCTTCGGCGCGGGATAGTTCGGGGTCGCGGCGAGCGCGGATACACCGATGGCCACCGAGAGAATCAGCAGAACGAAAATCGCGGCCGCGATCCGGACGTTCACGGGGTCTCCTTCCTGTCTCGGCACGCCGATGTGCACCAGGTCTGCAACTCTATGAACGAATTCGTTCACATTCGTGAGTAGCGGACTACCCGACTTCAGGGTCCAGGAGGTGGCGCGCATTCGCGTGCCCGGACTTCCGGGGGCGCGAACGATGGGGGAGTACCTGGGGTGGGAACAAACCACTCGCCGGGGGCGTTTTGGGAGCGTAACGGCAGTTCTGGCATACTGAACGGTCGTTGCGTCTGCTCAGGTGAGCAGAGCTCCCGCCTAGTCGGTTCCGGTTCACGCTTCGCGTTCGCGCGGGCGACCCGGCGACCACAATCGAGAGGACATCCATGAAGGCAGGAATTCACCCGACGTATGTCGACACCACGGTCGTCTGTGGTTGCGGCAACACCTTCCAGACTCGCAGCACCAAGGAGTCGGGACACATCACCGTCGAGGTCTGCTCGCAGTGCCACCCGTTCTACACCGGCAAGCAGAAGATCCTCGACACCGGTGGCCGCGTGGCCCGCTTCGAGGCTCGTTACGGCAAGCGTGCCGGCAAGAAGGCCGACGCCAAGTAGCTTCCTCGCCGACGCCCGGTCCTGCCCCGCAGGCCGGGCGTCGGTGTTTTGTATGGACAGCTACCAGGAGAAGGAAGCACTGTGACGCAACCGTCCGCCATCGACGACATTCTGGCCGAGTACGCCGGCCTGGAGACGCAGCTGGCCGATCCGTCGCTGCACAACGATGCGGGCGCCGCGCGCCGGGTCGGCAAGCGATTCGCCGAGCTGGCCCCGGTCATGGCCACCTATCGCAAGCTGGAGACGGCCCGCGGCGACTTGTCCGCCGCGCGGGAGCTCGCCGCCGACGACTCGGCGTTCGCCGCGGAGGTCCCGGAGCTGGAACGACAGGTCGAGGAACTGGAACAGGCCCTCGCCGACCTGCTGGCCCCGCGCGACCCGCACGACGGCGACGACGTCGTGCTCGAGGTGAAGTCCGGCGAAGGCGGCGAGGAGTCCGCGCTGTTCGCCGCCGACCTGGCTCGCATGTACGTGCGGTATGCCGAGCGCCACGGCTGGAAGGTCGAGATCCTCGACGCCGCCCTGTCCGACCTGGGCGGATACAAAGAGGCGACGCTGTCGATCAAGAGCCGCGACGCGGCGCGCGACGGTGTCTGGTCGCGATTCAAGTTCGAGGGCGGTGTGCACCGGGTGCAGCGCGTCCCGGTGACCGAATCGCAGGGCCGCATCCACACCTCGGCGGCGGGCGTGCTGATCTACCCGGAACCCGACGAGATCGAAGAAGTGCAGATCGACGAGTCCGATCTGCGCATCGACGTGTACCGCTCCTCCGGCAAGGGCGGTCAGGGCGTCAACACCACCGATTCCGCGGTGCGCATCACCCACCTGCCCTCCGGCATCGTGGTCACCTGCCAGAACGAGCGTTCCCAGCTGCAGAACAAGGCGCGCGCCATGCAGGTCCTCGCGGCGCGTTTGCAGGCACTGGCGGAAGAACAGGCCGATCAGGAGGCCGCGGCGGGCCGCGCCAACCAGATCCGCACGGTGGACCGCTCCGAGCGCATCCGCACCTACAACTTCCCGGAGAACCGGATCACCGACCATCGGATCGGCTTCAAGGCGCACAACCTCGACGCCGTGCTGGACGGGGAACTCGACGCGCTGCTCGACGCTCTGGGGAAGGCGGATCGCGAAGCGCGTATGGCCGCGGAATGATCGTCGTTCGGGCAGAGTCGGTGTCATGTCCACGAGCCGAGTAGCGCTGCGCCCCGTCATCAACGACGCCATCGAGACGTTGCGGACCGCCGGGGTGCACAGCCCGCGGGCCGACGCCGAACATCTCGCCGCGCACGTCCTCGGTGTGGAGCGGACCAGGCTGGTGCTGACGCCGCTCGTCCCGCCAGGCAAGTTGGACGAGTACCGCGAGTTGGTCGCCCGCCGGGCGCGGCGAATCCCGTTGCAGCACTTGACCGGAACGGCCGTGATGGGTGCGCTCGATCTCGCGGTCGGCCCCGGCGTCTTCGTGCCGCGCCCGGAGACCGAGTTGCTGTACGCCTGGGCGCTGGCGCAGCTGGAGGCGCTGCCGCACGATCACACGCCGATCGTCGTCGACCTGTGCACCGGATCGGGCGCGCTCGCACTGGCCCTCGCGCACGCCCGCCCCGACGCCGAAGTGCACGCCGTGGAACTCGATCCCGCCGCGCAGGTCTGGGCTCGGCGCAACGCCGACGACCGGATCGCCGCGGGCGATACCCCGATCACCCTCTACGCCGACGATGCCACCGATCCGGGCCTGCTCACCGACCTGAACGGCCGGGTGGACATCGTCGTGTCCAACCCGCCCTACATCCCGGAGGGCGCAGGTCTCGACCCCGAAGTGGCCGAGCACGATCCGTCCGTCGCCTTGTTCGGCGGCCCGGACGGATTGTCGGTGATACGCGGCATGATCCCGAACATCACCCGGCTGCTGCGCCCAGGCGGCGCCACCGCCATCGAGCACGACGACACCAACGGCTCCGGCGTAGCCGCCCTCCTCACCGCCACCGGCGCCTTCACCGACGTCGTCGAACACCCCGACCTGGCAGGCAAACCCCGCTTCGTCGCCGCAACGCATACATGAGCAGGTCCTCTGCACGATCTGCCGCGCCGTTGCGCACCGAATCCGTGTGGTCTCCCGGCGTCTGTGCTGCCGACCAAGCCCATTCCGCTGATGGTCGCGTCCTCCGACGACCGCACCGCCGGATGAGGCAACACGACGACGCATGCACGACTGTGGGGCGGCATCGCACGAACAGGTTGCGCGGGGCGTCTCGCGACCGGTCGCTGGGCCGAGGAACAGACGCGACACACCGGCGCGGCCTCCGCGCAGCACTGCGCAACCGAACAACGGCGGGGGATGCTCGAGACGATGGCGTGCGGTGCGGCGGAGTACGGATCCAGGCATGGTTCCGAGCCGCAAAGGTCGCATCGAGGACGCTCCCGATGCGCGGTGACAGCCGCCGCAGCCCACGTGACGACTGATTTCGTAAGCACATGGGTAACTCGCCGGGCACGCCCAGAACTCGCTCGGCACCCGACGCAAGACCTGAACGCAGCTCTCGTTTCACCCAACTAGTACGGCCTGAGTTCTCGGAGAGGCGGCCCAGCATGCCAGGATGGTTGCCGTGAGTACCGTCTACGACTGCGCGGATCCCGACTCGCGCGCCGCGGGACTGTCCGCAGCCACGAGCGCCCTGAAATCCGGACGTCTGGTCGTGCTGCCCACCGACACCCTGTACGGGCTGGGCGCCGACGCGTTCGATTCGACCGCGGTGAACTCGTTGCTCGCGGCCAAGCGCCGCGGCAGGGACATGCCGGTGCCGGTGCTCGTCGGTTCCTGGCACACCATCGACGGCCTGGTGTTCTCGGTGCGCCCGCAGGCGCGCGAGCTGATCCGGGCGTTCTGGCCCGGCGGTCTGAGTCTGGTTGTGCAGCAAGCGCCTTCGCTCGCGTGGGATCTCGGCGACACCCGTGGGACGGTGATGTTGCGGATGCCGCTGCACCCGGTCGCGCTCGAACTGTTGCGTGAGGTCGGCCCGCTGGCGGTGTCCAGCGCCAACGTGTCCGGGCAGCCGCCGGCGAAGACCGCCGCCGAGGCACGCGATCAACTCGGCGATCTGGTCGGCGTCTATCTCGACGGCGGCCCGGCCGAACACGCGGTCGCGTCCACCATCGTCGACCTGACCGCCGATCAGCCGCGGATCCTGCGCGTGGGCGCGGTGCCCGTCGCCGACATCGCCGAGGTGCTCGGCATGTCGCCGGAAGCGCTCAGCGGCGCCGCGCAGCTCGGATGATGGGTTCGAGCGCCGTCGTCCCGCTCCGGGAGCTGCTCGTCGTGCTGCTCATCTCCGCGGTGGTGACGTTCCTGGCCACCGGTGGGGTGCGGGTGCTGGCGATCGGCTTCGGCGCGGTGGCCGTGCCGCGTGACCGGGACGTGCACGTCAAGCCGATTCCGCGGATGGGCGGCGTCGGCATGTACATCGGTGTGGTCGCCGCGGTGCTGTTCGCCCACCAGCTGCCCGCGCTGCGCAGCGGCTTCGACTACAAACCCAACATCCCGATCGCCGTGCTGGTGGCTGCCACGATCATCGTGCTGGTCGGCATCGTCGACGACCGCTGGGGACTCGACGCGCTGACGAAGTTCGCGGGCCAGGTGACGGCGGCGGGCGTGATGGCCGTCATGGGATTGGGCTGGTATGTGATCTACAACCCGTTCAGCAACACCACGGTGGTGCTGGACGGATTGCAGGGCGGGCTCGTTACCGTCGCGGTCACCGTCACCCTGGTCAACGCCATGAACTTCGTCGACGGCCTGGACGGCCTCGCGGCGGGCTTGGGGCTGATCGCCGCGCTCGCGGTTTTCGTGTTCTGCCTCGGTCTGATGAACGAGCAGGGCGGCTCGGTCGACACCTACCCGCCCGCGTTGCTGGCCGCCGCGCTCGCGGGTGGCTGCCTCGGATTCCTGCCGCACAATTTCCAGCCCGCGCGCATATTCATGGGCGACTCCGGTTCGATGTTGATCGGATTGATGCTGGCCGCGGTCTCGACCGGCGCCTCGGGGCGAATCCCGCTGCAGGGATACGGTCCGCGCGACATCGTCGGTCTGCTTTCTCCGCTGTTGCTGGTCGGCGCGGTGATGTTCATTCCGGTGCTGGACCTGTTGCTCGCCATTGTGCGACGGGTTCGCGCGGGCGTGAGTTTCTCGACGCCGGACAAAATGCACTTGCATCATCGCTTGCTGCAGATCGGCCATTCCCATCGCCGCGTGGTGTTGTTGATCTATTTGTGGGTCGGTGTGCTCGCGTTCGGCGCGGTCGGCACCTCGCTGATGGATCGCAGGCTGGTCGTGTTGCTGATGGCGGGCGGGCTGGTTTTCGCTTTGGTGATCACCGCTATTCCGGGGCTGCGGCGTGGGGACCCGGCGGGCGACGGATCGGCGTCCGGGTAAAGTCGGCGACTGTGAGCTTCACACCCGAACCCGTCCCCGGCCCCGACGCGCCGCTGCGGTCCGCGCTGCGCTACGGACTGATCGGCTTGGGCGTGCTGGTGGTCCTGTCGGTCGCGCTGGGCGCGGCCGTCTCGGGTATCGCCGGCGTGTGGGGCGCGGTGTTAGGCGCCGCGATCGGCGGCGGCTTCATCCTCACCACCGCGGCCGTGGTGCTGTTCGGCGCGAAACTGCCACCGAGCACCGCGGGCCTGGTCATGCTGGTCAGCTGGGTGGGGAAGGTCCTGGTGGCGCTGATCGTCGTCGGGATCCTGCACCGATTCGACTTCTACGACCGGGTCGTGTTGTTCCTCACCGTGGTCGGGGCCCTGGTCATCGTGCTCGGCGCGGAGACGTACGGCGTTGTCCGGCAGAAGGTTCCGTACGTGACGACGACCGACTCGGAACCCACGTCCGATACCCGCCAGTAACGAAAACCCCCCACCCCCTACACGCTGTCGTAGATGACTTGGTAAAGTGTTGGTAAGCAAGCGACCAAGTCGGGGATCAGTGAGGGGTCACCGCCGAGATCCCCTGCATGGGCCGCTATGCTTACTGCCGTGCCGGGCTCCGAGGTGTGTTCCGGTTCTGCATGTCGACGAATGTCGCCGACACACGTACAGACGCCTGGTGGATTTCGAACCACCGCACAGCTGCTGACGAACTTCGAGCCGACCTGAGTCGACCCAAATTGATCGTCAATGTCCGATCGAACCGCGGGAATGACCGTACCCGCGGCCCGAACACGGGAGAGAACGCTGAGCGTCACCACTCTGGCGGCCGAGTTCCACGCGCCGTCGCTTACCGACTTCTTCCCTCCAGCTGTGCTGTTCGAGGGAACGCCGTTCGAACTCGATCGATTGATGCTGATCCGTATTCTGATGACGGCTGTTCTGGTGGTTGTGATGGTGCTGGCATTCCGCTCGCCCCGGATCGTTCCGCGCGGCCTGCAGAATGTCGCCGAAATCGGCCTGGTCTTCGTCAAAGAGCAGATCTGTGAGGAGGTCCTCGGCAAGGAAACGGGACGGAAGTTCTTCCCGCTGATCGCGACGATCTTCTTCACGGTCCTCTTTCTGAACTTCTCGGGTGTCGTTCCGGGGTTGAACATCTCGTCGAACGCCCGAATCGGCATGCCGCTGGTGCTGGCCGTCATCGCGTACCTGGCGTTCAACTACGTCGGTATCAGGAAGTACGGCTTCTTCAACTACATGCGCAGCAGCATCGTCGTTCCGAACGTTCCCCCAGCACTGCACGTGCTGCTGATTCCGATCGAGTTCGTCTCGACCTTCATCCTGCGTCCGTTCACGCTGACCGTCCGACTCATGGCGAACATGCTCGCCGGCCACATCATGCTGGTGCTGTTCTTCAGCGCGACCTGGTTCTTCCTGTTCGACGCCGCCGCGTGGATGAAGGTGTTCTCGCCGTTCTCGCTGCTCGCGGGACTCGGATTCACGCTCTTCGAGCTGTTGGTCATCTTCCTGCAGGCCTATGTGTTTGCGCTGCTGACCGCCGTATACATCGGACTCGCACAGCACGCGGCCGATCACTGACCTGACACCGACACAACTACCGGAAACCTGCTACACCACGCCGACCGGCGGGTGAGCAACAGAAAGGGAATGGAAGACTCATGAGCCTCGCTTACCTGGCCCAGCAAGCCGCCACGAACGAGAGCACCTTCAAGGGCCTGGGCGCCGTCGGCTACGGTCTCGCCGCGATCGGCCCCGGCATCGGCGTCGGCATCGTCGTCGGTAAGGCCATCGAGGGCATCGCGCGTCAGCCTGAGCTGCAGGGCACCATCCGCACCAACATGTTCCTCGGTATCGCGTTCACCGAGGCCCTCGCCCTCATCGGTCTCGTCGCCGGCTTCATTTTCTGATTCCGATGTACGAGTCAGTTTTGCTCGCGGCGGCGGAGGGAGAGGATGTGAATCCTCTCATCCCCGAAACGTACGACATCGTCTGGTCGATCGTCTGCGTCGTCATCATCGCGGCCCTGTTCTACAAGTACGTGGTCCCGCGCCTGATGAAGACGCTCGATGAGCGCTCGGACAAGATCGAAGGCGGCATCGCTCGCGCGGAAGCCGCGCAGGAAGAAGCTCAGCTCACCCTGCAGCAGTACCAGCAGCAGCTGGCCGACGCCCGGCTCGAGGCCGCGCGCATCCGGGAGGACGCGCGCACCCAGGGCCAGGAGATCCTCGCGCAGATGCGCTCGGAGGCCCAGGCCGAAGCCGATCGCATCATCGCGGCAGGCCACACCCAGCTGGAAGCACAGCGCCAGCAGATCCTGACGGAGCTGCGCCACGAGGTCGGCCGCACGGCCGTCGACCTGGCCGAGAAGATCATCGGGCAGTCGGTTTCGGACGAGGCCAAGCAGGCGGCCTCGATCGACCGGTTCCTCGACGAGCTCGACCAGACCGACGCAGGCATCGGGGTCGGAAGGTAACGACGCGAAAGTGAGAAGCATGTACGCAGCGAGCCGCGAGGCCAGTGCCCGGTCTCGGGAGGCGCTTCGGGCCGCTCTGACCGGAAGCGACAGTGCTGCGGCCACGACGGGCTCGGAACTGTTCGCCGTTGTCGCCGTGCTGGACGACCAGCGTTCGCTGCGTGTGGCGCTCGCGGACGTGTCGGTGCCGGGTTCCGTGCGCGCGGAACTGTGCGAGCGGGTCTTCGGCGGCAAGGTCAGCGCTGCCACGCTGGCAGTGCTGACCACCGCGGTGGCCCAGGACTGGTCGCGCACCTCCGACCTGGTGGACACCCTGGTGCTGCTCGGCCAGGAGGCGTTGCTGGAGTCGGCGGCCCAGCGTGGCCGGCTCGAAGCGGTGGAGGACGAGCTGTTCCGGCTCGGCCGGATCGTCAGCGACAACCCCGAGTTGGAGCAGGCACTGTCGGATCGGTCGCAGCAGGCCTCGGCCAAGCGCGAGCTGGTCAACCGGCTGCTCGCCGGTAAGACGGAGCCCATCACCCTGACCCTGGCGGAGCAGGTGGTGACCAGGCAGCGGTCGGGCATCAGCGCCGCCTTCGACGAGCTGGCCGACCTCGCGGCGGCGCGTCGCGATCAGATCGTCGCGCACGTGCGCGCCGCGATCGGGCTCAGCGAGCAGCAGCGCGGCCGGCTGGCCGCCTCGCTGCAGCGCATCTACGGCAAGGCGACCACGGTGCACATCCAGGTCGACCCGAGTCTGCTGAGCGGAGTCGTGGTGCACGTCGGTGACGACGTGATCGACGGCAGCGCACTCGGCCGACTGGAGAAGCTGCGCCGGGCCCTGACCTAGCGCGCTTCCACCACCCCCGACATTCCAGACCCAGACAGCGAGAGCAGGAAGAACATGGCGGAGCTGACGATCTCCTCCGACGAGATCCGTAGCGCGATCGAGAGCTACACCCAGAGCTACACCCCCGAGACCTCCATCGAAGAAGTCGGTGTGGTCACCGACACCAGTGACGGCATCGCGCACGTCAGCGGCCTGCCTTCGGCGATGGCCAACGAGCTGCTCGAGTTCCCGGGCGGCGTGCTCGGCGTCGCGCTGAACCTCGAGGACCGTGAGATCGGTGCGGTCATCCTCGGCGAGTTCGCCGAGATCGAGGAGGGCCAGGAGGTCCGCAGGACCGGTGACGTGCTCTCGGTTCCGGTCGGCGACAAGTTCCTCGGCCGCGTGGTGAACCCGCTGGGCCAGCCGATCGACGGCCTCGGCGAGATCGAGTCCGAGGAACAGCGCGTGCTCGAGCTGCAGGCCGCCACCGTGCTGGAGCGCCAGCCGGTCGAGGAGCCGCTGGCCACCGGCATCACCGCGATCGACGCGCTGACCGCCATCGGCCGTGGTCAGCGTCAGCTGATCATCGGCGACCGCAAGACCGGCAAGACCGCGGTCTGCATCGACGCGATCCTGAACCAGAAGGCCAACTGGGAGACCGGCGACCCGACCAAGCAGGTGCGCTGCATCTACGTCGCCATCGGCCAGAAGGGCTCCACCATCGCGGGCGTGAAGGCCGCGCTGGAGCAGCACGGCGCGCTGGAGTACACCACCATCGTCGCCGCCCCGGCCTCCGACTCCGCCGGCTTCAAGTGGCTGGCCCCCTACACCGGTTCGGCCATCGGCCAGCACTGGATGTACCAGGGCAAGCACGTGCTCATCGTGTTCGACGACTTGACCAAGCAGGCCGAGGCGTACCGCGCCATCTCGCTGCTGCTGCGTCGCCCGCCGGGCCGCGAGGCCTACCCGGGTGACGTCTTCTACCTGCACTCCCGGCTGCTGGAGCGTTGCGCGAAGCTGTCCGACGAGCTGGGCGCAGGCTCGATGACCGGTCTGCCGATCATCGAGACCAAGGCCAACGACATCTCGGCGTTCATCCCCACCAACGTCATCTCCATCACCGACGGCCAGGTGTTCCTCGAGTCCGACCTGTTCAACAAGGGTGTCCGCCCGGCGATCAACGTCGGTACCTCGGTCTCCCGCGTCGGTGGCGCCGCCCAGACCAAGGGCATGAAGAAGGTGGCCGGTTCGCTGCGCCTCGAGCTTGCGCAGTACCGCGAGCTGGAGGCGTTCTCCGCCTTCGCCTCCGACCTGGACGCGGCCTCGCTGGCTCAGCTCGAGCGCGGCGCCCGCTGGGTCGAGCTGCTCAAGCAGGACCAGTACTCGCCGGTGCCGGTCGAGGACCAGATCATCTCGATCTACCTGGTCGACCGTGGCTACTTCGATTCGATCCCGGTCGCGGACATCCGCCGCTTCAACGCCGAACTGCTCGAGGAGCTGCACCGCAGTGCCCCCGAGGTGTTCAAGGCGATCGAGGGCGGCAAGGTGCTCGCCGGTGAGGCGGCCGAGCAGGTCGAGGCGGCGACCAAGAAGTTCTTGGGAACCTTCCTCACCTCCGACGGCAACCCCGTGGTGAACGAGGCCGAAACCGGCCAGCTCGACCACGAAGAGGTCGAGTCGCTGTCGGTGACCCGCAAGCACGTCGAGAAGTAACGCGGGTCGGCAAATGCGCTATTCGATCCGCGGCATGCGCGACGGGCACGAGGGTGGCAGCGACCACCTCGTGCCCGGCGGATGCCGCCAATCCCACGCAGCGAATGAAGGGAGTGTGAACCGCTGATGGCAAGCTTGCGTGAATTGCGCTCCCGCATTCGTGGTGTGAATTCGATCAAGAAGATCACCAAGGCCCAAGAGCTGATCGCGACCTCGCGCATCTCCAAGGCCCAGGCCAGGGTCGCGGCCGCGAAGCCGTACGCGGAGGAGATCACCAAGGTCCTCAGCGAGCTGGCGAGCGCGTCGAAGAACCTTTCGCATCCGCTGCTGACCGAGCGCGCCAACCCGCGCCGGGCGGCCGTGCTGGTGATCACCAGCGACAGCGGCATGTGCGGTGGCTACAACTCGAACGTGCTCAAGCGCGCGGAAGAGTTGATGACCACCTTGCGTGACGAAGGCAAAGAGCCGGTGCTCTACGTCATGGGCAACAAGGGCCTGACGTACTACGCCTTCCGCAATCGCTCGTACGTGTCGGCGTGGACCGGGTTCTCGCAGCAGCCGAAGTACTCCGATGCTTCGTCCGCGTGCCACCACCTGGTCGACGCCTTCATGGCCGGCTCCGACGGGGCGGTGCCCGCTCCGAACGGGACGGGTGACATCGCCGGTGTCGACGAGCTGCACGTCGTGTACACCCGCTTCGTCTCGATGCTGACGCAGACCCCGGAGGTGCGCCGGTTGGCGCCGATCCAGGTGAGCTACGTCGACGAGAAATTCGACCTGGGTGAGGACATCGTGTCGGATTCACCGACCGCGGAGGTCCACGCGCAGTACGAGTTCGAGCCCGACGCCGATGTGCTGCTGGCGGCGCTGCTGCCGAAGTACGTCAACACGCGCATCTACGCGTCGTTGCTCGAGGCAGCGGCATCCGAGTCAGCGGCTCGGCGCACCGCAATGAAGGCCGCCACCGACAACGCCAACGAACTCGCGAGCGTGCTCCAGCGCGAGGCGAACTCGGTGCGCCAAGCCCAGATCACGCAGGAAATCAGCGAAATCGTCGGCGGCGTGAACGCGCTGGCGTCGAGCTCGGACCGCGACTGAGCGCCACCCGCGGCCTGAGCGACGGGCACATAGAAGGCCCCTCGAAGGCCGCACATCGACACGGAGAGAACCAACACCAATGACCGCAGCTGTCACTCAAGACAACACGAGCCGGACCGGCGGCGCCGCAGGCCGCGTCGTCCGGGTCATCGGCCCCGTCGTGGACGTCGAGTTCCCGCGCGGAGCCATTCCCGAGCTGTTCAACGCTCTGCACGCCGAGATCACCCTGACCTCGGTGGCCAAGACCCTGACCCTCGAGGTCGCCCAGCACCTCGGCGACAACATCGTGCGCACCATCTCGATGCAGCCGACCGACGGCCTGGTCCGCGGTGCCACCGTCACCGACACCGGCAAGCCGATCTCGGTGCCGGTCGGTGACGTGGTCAAGGGCCACGTCTTCAACGCACTCGGCGACTGCCTGGACACCCCCGGCCTCGGCCGCGAGGGCGAGCAGTGGGGCATCCACCGCAAGCCGCCGTCGTTCGACCAGCTCGAGGGCAAGACCGAGATCCTCGAGACGGGCATCAAGGTCATCGACCTGCTCACCCCGTACGTGAAGGGTGGCAAGATCGGTCTGTTCGGTGGCGCCGGCGTCGGCAAGACCGTTCTGATCCAGGAGATGATCACCCGAATCGCGCGGGAATTCTCCGGCACCTCCGTGTTCGCCGGCGTCGGCGAGCGCACCCGTGAGGGCACCGACCTGCGCCTGGAGATGGAGGAGATGGGCGTCCTCCAGGACACCGCTCTCGTCTTCGGCCAGATGGACGAGCCGCCGGGCACCCGTATGCGGGTCGCGCTCTCGGCCCTGACCATGGCCGAGTACTTCCGCGACGTGCAGCACCAGGACGTGCTGCTGTTCATCGACAACATCTTCCGGTTCACCCAGGCCGGTTCCGAGGTGTCGACCCTGCTCGGCCGCATGCCCTCCGCCGTCGGTTACCAGCCCACGCTGGCCGACGAGATGGGTGAGCTGCAGGAGCGCATCACCTCGACCCGTGGTCGGTCGATCACCTCGCTGCAGGCCATCTACGTGCCCGCCGACGACTACACCGACCCGGCTCCGGCGACCACCTTCGCCCACCTCGACGCGACGACCGAGCTCTCCCGCCCGATCTCGCAGAAGGGCATCTACCCGGCCGTCGACCCGCTGACCTCGACCTCCCGCATCCTGGAGGCCTCGATCGTCGGCGAACGGCACTTCCGGGTGGCCAACGAGGTGAAGCGGATCCTGCAGAAGTACAAGGAACTGCAGGACATCATCGCCATCCTCGGTATGGACGAGCTGTCCGAAGAGGACAAGGTGCTCGTCGGCCGCGCCCGTCGTCTGGAGAAGTTCCTCGGCCAGAACTTCATCGTGGCCGAGAAGTTCACCGGTCAGCCGGGTTCGGTCGTGCCGCTGGAGCAGACCATCGACGACTTCGACCGCGTCTGCAAGGGTGAGTTCGACAACTACCCGGAGCAGGCCTTCAACAGCTGCGGTGGTCTCGACGATGTCGAGGCGGCCGCGAAGAAGATCCTCGGAAAGTAGTCACCGATGGCGGAAATGTCAGTCGATCTCGTCGCGGTCGAACGATTGCTCTGGTCCGGCCAGGCGACGTTCGTCAGCGCGCAGACCACCGAGGGCCAGATCGGCATCATGGCCGGGCACGAGCCGTTGCTCGGCCAGCTGGTCGAGGGCGGCACCGTGGCGATCGTGGACACCGATGGTCAGCGGGTCGTCGCCGCGGTGCACGGCGGCTTCTTCTCGGTGACCGCGAACTCGGTTCGGGTGCTCGCCGAGTCGGCGGAATTCGCCGACGAGGTGGACGTCGAGGAGGCCCGCCGGGTGCTGGCCGACTCCGACGCCAGCGAGGAGCAGCAGCGAGCCGCTCAGGCTCGGGTGCGCGCGGTCGAGCAGAACGCGAACGCCTAGCAACAACCTGTCATCGAGAACGATCGCTGTCGGCGGTGAAGCTTCCTTCACCGCCGACAGCGTCTTTCAGGCGAGTCGGACACGGCCGGGGCATTTGGGAACTCGGGGCCGTGATTGAATGACCGCACGCGGTGTCAGCATCGGGCTCGGAGGCGAAAGCCCGCGAAACCACGAAAAGCTGGTACACCGCCAATCGAATGCCGTGGACGACACGGCGGCGGAGCGAAGGGACGTACGGCATTGCAAACCGGGATGGTTCTCCTGATCATTCTGGTGCTAACGCTCGTGTTCCTCGCCCTGGCCTCGACTTACCGCCTGATCATGTTGCGGCGCGGCGGAACTGCCGCGATCCTGCGCGTACTGCCCGCCCGCGGCGGTCAAGGGTGGCGGCACGGCCTGATCCGCTATGACGAGGATCGTCTCGTCTTCTTCAAACTCACCAGCCTGAAACTCGGCCCGGATTCCACCATCCGGCGTCAGGGCATCGAGATCGGCGATCGCCGCGGGCCCCGTGGCGACGAATACGACATCATGACCGACGACATCGCAGTGATCGCGGTGTCCGACCGCGCGGGCGACTTCGAGTTGGCCCTGGATCGCGACTCTTTGACCGCCTTCCTCTCCTGGGTGGAGTCCCGCCCCTCCGATCGCACCCGGCGGATGCCGGGGCTGTAGTTCCCGGTCCGACGGCTATTGGCGGGCCCGCGCAGGCCGCGCCCGTTAGGGTTGTGCTGTGAGCGTGCATTTGACCCGGATCTACACGCGGACCGGCGATGACGGGACCACGGGATTGAGCGACTTCTCCCGGGTCGCGAAGACCGACCAACGCTTGGTCGCCTACGCCGATTGCGATGAGACGAACGCCGCCATCGGCGTCGCGATCGCCCTCGGCGGCCCGGACGAAATGATGCTCGCGGTGCTGCGGCAGATACAGAACGATCTGTTCGACGCCGGGGCCGACCTCTCCACCCCGGTGGTCGCGGAGCCGAAGTATCCGCCGCTGCGGGTCACCCAGCCCTACATCGATCGGCTCGAAGCGTGGTGCGACGAGTTCAACGCGGGGCTGCCCGCGCTCGATTCGTTCATCCTGCCCGGCGGTACTGCGCTGGCGGCGCTGCTGCACACCGCGCGTACGGTCGCCCGCCGTGCGGAGCGCTCGGCCTGGGCGGCGCTCGAGTCCCATCCGGAGGACACCAACGCGCTGCCGGCCAAGTACCTCAATCGCCTCTCGGATCTGCTGTTCATCCTGAGCCGGGTCGCCAATCCCGGCGGCGATATCCTGTGGAAGCCCGGCGGGAAACGGCCGGGCGTCTGATCGCGTAGCACCCGAGGCGAGTACCCGAGCGATCACTGGGTATCGCTGGCAAGGTGACGAGACCACCTCGTCGATCGCAGTACGCCCATCCCGCGGCACTCGCACGAACGGCGAAAACGTCCGGAGGCGAGGGGAGTCGTGGAGAGGCGGCACCGTGGTGCGCCGCCCCAACTATCCTTGCACCAACAGTGCGCCGAATACGCGGAGAGGCGGCATGGAACGGTTTTTGGTTACCGGCGGAAATCGACTCGTCGGTGAGGTCACGGTGGGGGGCGCCAAGAACAGCGTCCTCAAACTGATGGCCGCTGCGCTGCTGGCGGAGGGCACCACCACGATCACGAACTGCCCGGACATCCTCGACGTGCCGCTGATGGGTGATGTCCTACGCGGTCTCGGCTGCGACGTGACCATCGACGGCGGAGTGGTCGCCATCACCACGCCCGCCGAACCGAAGTATCACGCGGACTTCCCCGCGGTGACCCAGTTCCGCGCGTCGGTGTGCGTACTCGGTCCGCTGATGGCGCGGTGCAAGCGCGCCGTCGTGGCGCTGCCCGGCGGTGACGCCATCGGCTCCCGCCCCCTGGACATGCACCAGGCCGGTCTGCGCCTTCTCGGCGCGACCAGCGAGATCGAGCACGGTTGTGTGGTCGCCAAGGCCGACGAATTGCAGGGTGCGCGCATCCGCCTGGATTTCCCCTCGGTCGGCGCGACCGAGAACATCCTCATGGCGGCGGTGCTCGCCGAGGGCGAGACGGTGATCGACAACGCCGCGCGCGAGCCCGACATCGTCGACCTGTGCAACATGCTCGTCCGGATGGGCGCGCGGATCAGTGGCGCGGGCACGTCGGTGCTCACCATCCAGGGGGTCGAACGTCTCGAGCCCACCACGCACCGCGTCATCGGGGACCGCATCGTCGCCGCGACTTGGGGCATCGCCGCGGCGATGACCCTCGGCGACATCCGCGTCACCGGCGTGAATCCCAAGCACCTGTCGCTGGTGCTGGACAAGCTGCGGTCCGCGGGTGCGCGCATTTCGTTCGAGCAGGACGGCTTCCGGGTGGTCCAGGCGGAGCGTCCGCGCGCCGTGAATTTCTCGACCCTGCCGTTCCCCGGTTTCCCGACCGACTTGCAGCCGATGGCCATCGGGCTCGCGTCGATCGCGGACGGGACCTCGATGATCACCGAGAACATCTTCGAGGCGCGCTTCCGGTTCGTGGAGGAGATGATCCGGCTCGGCGCCGACGCGCGCACCGATGGGCACCACGCGGTGGTCCGTGGGATCCCGCGGTTGTCGAGCGCTCCGGTGTGGTCGTCGGATATTCGAGCCGGCGCGGGTCTGGTGCTCGCGGGTTTGGTCGCCGACGGGACCACCGAAGTGCACGACGTCTTCCACATTGATCGCGGATATCCGAATTTCGTCGAGCAGCTGCAGGCACTCGGTGGCGATGTAAGGCGCGTCGGGGTCGCGGATTGAGGGCCCCGGCGTCCGGGTCGGTGGCGAGTTACCAAAAGCGTTCCGAAAAATGCGTGCTGACCAGGCGATTTGACATGGCGCACGCAGACACGTAACTTATTCCAAGTCAGAGCGACACGGACACCGACCCGGAGCCGAGAAGCTGAGCGGAAACGCTGAGCGGGAGGCTAGGGAAACGAGGTAGGACGAGGAGCGCCTGACGGTCACACTAGCTCGAACGAGACCTCAGTTTGCAACTGGGTTCACGGCTGAGCTAAGCTGGAAAAGTTGCTTCACCGATCAATCGGCTCAAACCGGGCGATGGTGTGTGCGTGTGTTCTTTGAGAACTCAATAGTGTGTCGATGAATGTCAGTGCCAATTATTTTGGTTTCGGCTCTTCATACCCCCGTGTGGAGGG
>NZ_JBSGCA010000084.1:0-18633 GCF_053601535.1 Nocardia sp. NPDC004718 | reverse complement strand
GGGGCCAGATCAAACCGTCACAACCATGCCCGGCGCGTCGCAAGTGGGGCCAACTCAGACCGTCACACCGGGGCCAGATCAGGCTGCCACAGCCAAGCCGCTCCATCACGCCGCCACCACCGATCCGGCGGCGGTCTGCGCGATATCCACGACAAGATGCGGAGCGCGAGGCGCGCCCAGCCGCGCGATCGCGGCGGCGGTGGTCAGCTGCTCCATGCACGCGGCGCCCGCAACCATCGACTCGCGGTCGAGCAGGTCATCGACCAGCCGCTGCATCTCGTGCAGCTCGCCGCGCAACCGCGCCACCTCAGCGGTCAGAACCGCCACGAGCTGATCAGAGGTCAGATCCAGAGCAGGCCCAGCGGGCCGGACATCGAGGGCGGTCATCACGCCGACACCTCGTGCTGGAGGTCGGCGGTGTGCATCGGCTTCGCCAGGCTCAGTACTTCGTCGCGGTCGACGTGAATGTGGCCGGACGGCATACGCCAGCCGGTCAACCTTCCCTGTGCGATCCAGCGGCGAAGCGTCCGCGGATGCATGCGCACCAGGCCTGCGCCTTCCGCCAGCCGGATCAGAGTCCCTGCCGCTTCGGCATCCCTCCGAATGTGTGCTTGTGTCACGACATGTCCTAACTACTCATACCTACTGATACCAATGAGTCAGTACAGCAAGGAACTCATTGGTAGTCAATAGGTATGAGCGGTATGAGACTTGGTGAGACCTGATCACTTAATCTGGCGTTATGACCAAACGACCCGGACGACCTCGTTGGCAGCTATTAGCCGACGATCTCCGGCAGCGGATCAGCTCAGGCGACTACTCCCCGGGCGACCAACTGCCGGCGAAGACCAGCCTTGCGGAGCAGTGGGAGGTGTCGGTCAACACCGTTGAACGCGCGCTGACCGAACTGCGAGACGAAGGACTCGTCGAAACCTTCCACGGCCTCGGCAGCTTCGTGCGCTCGCAGCCTGAACCCGAAGCGGTCGAGGGCGAACTCGAAGAGATCCGGGAGCGTCTCGCTCGACTCGAAACTCAGATGGAAGAGGTCTACTCCAACCTCAGCCTCCATCACCCATCCGCGTCTTCTGACACGTCGACCCAGGAGGCGGGGTGAATGTCAGTCGCCTCCCAGACAGCCCCGGTACCGTGACCGGCCTGCACACGAGGCGATCGAGCTACCACCCCAACTACTCCGCCATCGCGAAAAACCGCGTCGCCATGGCGCGTTCGACAGCAGGGATGTCCCCGAAGACCTTCGCCGAAGCCCTGAGTCGACTTGTCGGCCGGGATATCAAGCCCGGCCACGTCACCTCCTGGGAAACCACCACCACACCGCCCGGTGATGTCCTCCTCGCCGTGGGCGCGCTCGCTCCCACGGCCAGCAGCCGGATCGGTGTCCGCTCACACAAGCTCATCGTGGCATACATCGGCCCTGCTGGCGCGGAGAGGCTGCGCACCGAACTCGGCATGGAAGAGACGACCGGCTACCTCGGCAAAACGCCGTGTTGGACCGCGGGCCTGGAAGACGCCGGCGACGAGTGCACCCTCATCGTCTGGCCCTGGGGAACCGCGATCATCCACCTCGTCGAAGACCTCGACATCCCCGACGTGACCACCTTGGCGATCTGGCGGTACCAGTCGTATGTGGAAAACCTGGAATGGGCGAGTACACAGCTCAGCAATCTGACTGGCGAGCCCGTTCAAGCGGCCTACGTGCTGAGCCTCTACTGGGTGTACTCGGCCCCCTGGATCGGTCCCACCCTCGAAACCGGACTGCGCCTGATCTGCGCACCGCGCATCCTCGTCGATCGCGACCTCACCGACCCGGCCGCCGCCCAGGTCAACGGCGAGCGGGTCGAACAAGAACTCTTGACCGCTGGTTACCAGCGCCCGGACATGAAATCGTTCGGCACCCCGGGTGTCTCAAGCGCATGGGCAAGCTGGTCCGGCGTCGTCTACCACCCGCACGACCCGCTGCGAGCACTACCCGAAGGCGATCTCGTCGCCTTCGAGATCGGCCTCCAAGCCGTGTGGGCTCTGACAGCTCACATCAACGAGCAGGTCGAAAACGGCGCAGATCCAGAGGTCCGCGACCGCTACGGGTACGGATTCCTGCGCGCAGCCCGATCCGTACTGCTCACGCCCCGGCCACAAGAGACCGGGCAACACCAGCAGATGCGCGACGCGATCGTGAACACCAGTGGCCTACCGGGACAACTGAACCTGGCCATGGAAGCACTCAAGGAGGCAGGTCGATGACCATTCGACTGGAGAAGGCGGCCCTGTTGGTCGTCGACGCACAAAAGGGTTTCGTCAACCAGCACAGCGCGCCCGCAATCCCGGTTGTCCTCGACCTGGCCACCCAGTGGGCAGCTACCGGCCGCCCCACCGTCTTCACCCGGTACTGGAACTACGCGGGCAGCCCGTACGAAACCCTGATTGGCTGGCGCGCCCTCTACGGACCGCCCGACACCGATCTCGTCGACGAGCTGGTGCCGCTCACGGCTCACGCCAATGCGCACACCCTGGACAAGACCACCTATACCGCACTGACCGACGAGGGCCTGGCCCTGCTCGGCGAGCTGGCCGTCACCGACCTCATTATCTGCGGAATCGCCACGGACGCATGTGTTTTGAAAACGGCACTGGATGCTTTCGAGCGCGGGTTTGTGCCATGGGTCGTGCGAGACGCAGTGGCGTCAAACGCGACTCGCCATCCCGCCCAAGAGATCCACGACTCGGCCCTACTGCACATCTCCCGCCTCGTGGGCGCCGGCCAACTCATCGAAGCCAGCCACGTCCGGGATGTCATCGAAACCGCGCCTGCGACATGAACATGTGAGCGGCGCGCCTCCCGCGTATTTTCTGAAAAATCCAGTAGACCTTGACGACATGACAGTTAGAGGACGCCCCTCAAAGGGTGATCGCGTCGTCACTATCACGACGCGTCTTCCGTCCGAAGTGCGCGACGAAGTTGACCGCATTGCAGGTGAGCGAGGCACATCAGTCAGCCAGATCGTCGCTGACCTCGTGTCGCGTGCACTTGGGCGTGAGGATCTCGTCCTCGACCTCACCCAAGGAACACTGCCGATGACTGCGGCTTAGGCAACCGCACCCCAAATAGACGAAGGCCCCCCAGTTAGCCGCTGGGGGGCTCTTCAAAGGCCCTGATAGGACCACGCTTTTGCGAAGCGGTTCTCAGGGTAGCAAGGCCGCACGTCCGCAACAAAGAATCTCGACCGGTGTAGCCGGTCACGATTCTGTGGATGTCTCGACCGAGCTGCCCTCTCGTGTGTCTGGACGAGGTTGCACCTCCTCCCCCCGCCGCCGTCGCGGACCGACGCCGCTGGCTGTGCTGTTTCCGTTGCCTCCGTTGCGCCTCGAGCTGGCTGAGGACGTCTACACCGCTGTCCCGGCGTGCTGGTGGTCGCGTGAGCGGTGGATCGCGCACAACCTCGCGCTCTACGACGAGCACTACGCGCAGCTGCGCGCCGAGGAGAAGGTGGACTCGGTCGGCCGGCGCACGTTCGAGCATTACCTCATCGCCGAGTCCGGTGGCGCCGACTACGCGACCGGCCGCAACTCCCGCGTGACGATCAACCAGTTGCAGGCCGCGACCCTGCGCAGCGAATCCACGATGCACCGCTGCCGACGCCTGGTGAACACCCTGGGCACCCGCACCGTGGTGTTCCGTGGCCGCCAACGCACCCGCCTCGAGCGGCTGGACTCCTGGCGGCGCGGAGACCGGGCCCGCGGCTGGGCCGCAGTGTCCGCGCTGCACGAATCATCCACTCTGCCTGTGGATAACGAGACCGTGGAAACACTGCTCCACCAGGGTTTTGGCACCCCACCGGGGCGAAGCTCCGGTCCGCTTGTCCTCTCACGCCCAAAATCGGTTTCTCCACCACAGAACGGGATGAAAGGACGCGCTGCGCGCGGCCAGGACAAGAAGGGGCGGCGCAAGAAGGTCCGCTCGTACGACTCCAGAGCACTCCTATTGGGGGCCAGAGTGCGTTCTGACGCCCGAAATCCGCTCTGGGTACGCCAACTAGGGGTCCAGGGGCTGGCGGCCGTGCTGACGCGCCGCGCGGTGGCCGGGTGGCAGGCCGACGACGTGCACGCCGCCCTCGACGAGGTGTACCTGTCCGGGCGGCGGATCTTCGACCGGCCCCGCGACCCGTACGCCTACTTGGCGTTCCTGCTGTCCGGCACGCCGGTCGACGAGCCGCCGATGCTGCTGGACCGGGCGCGGGAAGCCAGCCTCGAGGCCGAGCGGCAGGCCCGCCAGCGCGCCGAGCGAGACGCACGCCGCGCCGAGGCGATGGCGAAAATCCCTGCGGCGCCGGATTCCCCGGCCCGCGCTGCGGCGCTGGCGGCCGCTGCCGCGGCCGGGCACCGTGCGATCGGCAAGGCTGCCGCTGCCCGCCAGGCCGCCGAGTCCGCTCGCCGGGAAATCGCGCGTTTGGCCCGTGAGCAGGACTGATCCTGCTTCTTTCACTGGGGAATGCCTCGCGCACGCGCGGGCGCGCGTACGCGCGAGAACCACACCGCAGGGTGTCACTCGGTGTAGCGGGTGATGTCGGCTTGGATCTCCGGTGGCAGCAGATGCCAGTCGATGCCGTGGCGCTCGCACGCCTCGCGGATGTAACCGGCCAGCAGTCCCGCCGCGGTGCCCCGCCCGAGCGCGGCGTCGCGTTCGGCGATGAGCTCGTCGCGGCGGTCGGCGGCTTTGCGGGTGGCTGCTGCCCAGGCGTGGGCCGCATCGCGAGCCGACTTGCGGCCGCGGGCCTCGGCCAGGTCACGGGCATGGCCTCGCGTCTCGCGCGGACGCGCGCCCGCGCGCGAGACGGATTCCCTGGTGGCAGGCGGGGTCGGCGGCGGTGGGGTGGGTTGTTCGGTGACCGCCGGCGGTTTCGCGGAAACCTCCCACATGTCGTCCTCCGACAGCAGGGACTTGCGGCGGCGCGGCGGCTCGCTGCTGGTCATGCGGCGGCCTCGAGCATGCGCGCGGCGATCGGGGAGAACACGTCTTCGGACAAGATCCGCAGACGGGTGTCCTTGGACTGGTCGAAGGCGATGCCCTTCTTCGTGGCGTCGGTGATGCCGACCCACAGCGGAATCCTGTTCTCGATCCAGACCGGGACTCCGGGGAAGTGCCGCGCCATGCCCTCGATGATCTCGTCGGCGGCTTCGCGGCCGGAGGTGGTCTCGCGCCACTTGTTCATGATCGTGCCGATGATCCGCAGCTGCGGGTTGTAGTTCTCGCGCACCCGGGCGATGGTCTTGCCGAGCAGCGCCAGGCCGTTGCCGGACCATTCGTCGGCCTCGGTCACCAGCACCACGGCGTCGGCGGCGGTGAGCGAGTTCTTCAGCATCTGCCCCAGCAGCGACGGCGGGTTGTCGACGATGACCAGGTCGTAGTCGCCGCGTACCGGCGCCAGTGCGTTGCGCAGCGCGGCTTCGCGCCCGTACTCGGCGAAGGTGAGCCTGCTGTCGGCGATGGACAGCCGCGCCCCTCCCGGCGCGAGGTCCACACCCTCCCAGATCGTCGGCACGATCACTTCCCGCAGCGCGATCCCGCTGTCGGGGGTGATCGCGTCGGCGAGGGTGATCTCATCGGCGGCCAGCGGATCCCGGGCCAGGGTTCCGGTCACGTTGCCCTGGGGATCCATGTCGACCACCAGCACCCGGGCACCGTGGTACCTGCTCGCGGCGCGGGCCGTGCAGATCGTGCACGTGGACTTGCCCACGCCGCCCTTCTGGTTCGCCATCGCGACCACAACCGCATCAGCCATCTCGGCGCGCTCCCTTTCCCGAGCCGGGGCCAACCCCGGCGGGCCACAGTTCCCGGCCACGATGGCACACCGCCCGGCGACGCCGCGAGCGGACACGCAGCCCGGCAGCCGCTCGGCCCCACGTCTCGCGCGTGCGCGCGTACGCGAGGCCCCGCATAAATATCCGTTACGTCATTTTCTAACGTTATTTCTAACGTAATATTACAACGTTGAATACTGACGTTTTATGGTAGAATTGATGGTATGAGCGATGAGCACGCAGAAGCGCCCGAATCCGCCGATCGCGGCGCGGCGGACGGCGGCGACCAGGGAAAACGGCGGGGATGTCAGTTCCCGATGAGCATCGACCCGCAGACGGGGGAGTTCGTGCCGCACGGGGCCCCTGTGGGAGTGGGTGAGCGGCGCGGGCGGGGCATGGGCCGGCCATCGGAGTACTGCGGTGCCCTGGTGGTCGGCGAGGACGGGATCGCGCGCCAGCACGACCGGACCACGGCGTACGCCCGCCGGAAGGAGTTGGAGCGCCGCGGCCCGGACGCACCGGCTGCCCCGGTGGAGTCCCCGGCGCGGCCGGTGACCTCGGCGCGGGCGACGCTGACCGAGCTGCTCGAGCAGTTCCAGGTCCTGGCGACGGCGCACCAGTCCCAGCTCGCGGGCCTGGTGGAGCGCGTCGCGAAGGTCGCCACCCTGGCCGGGGACCCCGACTCCGCGGAGTTCGAGGTGACCGCGACCCGCCGCGCCGCCGACGAACAGATCCGGGTCGCGACCGCGCGCGCCGAGGAGGCCGAGACCGAGGCCGCCGCAGCCCGCCGCGAACTGGCCCGCGCGATCGAGGACCGCGAGATTGCCGAGGGCGCCGCCGAAGACGCCATCGCCGACCGGGATGAGCAGGTCGCCGCCGCGAACGCCGAGGCCGAGCAGGCCCGCGCCGACGCCACCGCCGCGCGCGAGGAGCTGGAGCGGGTACGCGCCGCAGCGGCCGAGCAGGTCGCCACCGCGAAACGCGAGGCGCTGGAGCTGGTCGAACGGATCGAGCGGGAAGCCGACAACCGTATCGCGCTGGCCGACCGGTCCGCCGCCGAGCGGATCGAACGCGCCGAACAGGCGGCAGCGGCCCAGATCACCGCCGCGAACGACGCCCGGGATACCGCCGTGGCCGCCCGGCATCGCGCCGAAGCGGAACTGGCGGCCGCGGTGCAGGCCCGCGACGACGCCCGCACCGAACTCGAGGCGCATCGCGCCCAATCACGCGATGATGTCGCGCAGGCGAGGGCCGACGCCGCGGGCGCGCGGGAGGAACTGGCCCAGGCCCGGACCGAAGCCCGCGCCGATCGCGACCAGATGCGCGCCGACCACGCCGCCGAACTCGCCCGCGTCCAAGCCGCCGGCGAGGCCCGCGCCGCCACGCTGGACCAGGCGCTCACAGCGGCCCGAGAAACCATCTCCCGACTCGAAGCCCAGATCACCCCGAAGGGGAACCGCTGATGTTCCGTCGCAAACCCAACCCTGATGGCACCGCCGCGCGTGGTGCCGATGATCCGCTGTTGACCGCGGAGCTGCCCGAACGGGTGGCGACCGGCCGGGACCGGTTGGCCTACCAGTCCGATCCCGCGCTGCGGGAGGCACTCTCGGAGCGGGAGCTGGCGGCCGAGCGCGCGCTGGCCGAGCGGGTCCGTGAGCACGGACGCATCGAGCAGCTCGCCGAGCTGGAGACCGCTGAGGCGACCGCGGCCGAGGTACGCAAGACTACGACCGAGCTCGTGCGCACCGAGGCCCGCGACCTGATGCAGTCTCGTCGGGCGCTGGCCGATCAGCGGCGCGAGGCGTCCCCGCACGCGCAGCTGGCCCACCTGTACCGCGTCAAGCGGTGGTCCGGGCGCGCGCTGGCGAGTGTCGTGGCCGGGTCGATGCTGTTCTCCGCCGCCAACGTGCAGCACAACCTCGCCCCGGGCGGGCCGACCGAGCCGCTGTACTGGATGAGCTACCTGCTGGAGGCGCTGATCTCGACAGTGCTGGTCGTGTTCATGGTCTCCGGGTCGGCGGTGGCGCGCTGGAAGGTCGACGAGGGAGAGAAGACGATCCAGTGGACCGAGGCCGGGTTGCTGGCCGGGTCGATCCTGCTCAACACCTACCCGTACCTGCATCGGCCCGTGGACTGGGCCGGGGTCGCGGTGCACTCGGTCGCGCCGATCATGATGGGCGTGGCCCTGTTCGGCCACACCGCCGTCGCCAAGCGCATGGGCGCTGCCATCGCGAAAGCCTCACTGGAGCTGTCGGTCACCGACGACACCGCCGAACGACTGGCCGAACTGCTGGACCGCGCCCGCACCACCGTCACGCCAGCACCGCAGCAGGCAGCGGAACCGATCGCCGATGATGCGGTGCTGGCGGACTTCGAGCGCGAGTTCGCCGATACGGTCGCGCGCGCGGAGGACACCGAGGAGCTGCCGTCGCTCGCGCGCGAACCGATCGTCGCGCGCGCGACCGAGGCGGCGAGCGATGTCGCGCGCGAGAGTGTTGATCGCGCGTCGCTCGCGCGCGACGAGTCGCAGATCCCGCGCGCGGAATTCGTCGAGCCGCGCGCGAGCGAAGACACATCACCGATCGCGAGCGACACCGACATCGCGCGCGCGGACACCGCACCGGATCCGGATGTGGTCGCGCGCGAGGAGGCACACGAGGATCGCGCGTCGCGCGTCGCGCACAGCCCTGCTGAGCTGGGAGCCGATCGCGAACCGATCGCCGCGCACGAGGACGACGATGTGCCCGTAACGCGCGAGGCCGACGAGGCAGCCGCGCGCGAAGACACCGAGTCGCTCGCGCGCGATCTGAGCCCGGTTGTGACCCTGGTGCGCCCGCAGCCCGCGCGCGCGACGCGCGAAACCAGCCCTCGCTCGTCGCGCACGAACCGTTCGTCGGCCGCGCGCGAGACGGCGGTGGATGGTGCGCTCGCGCGCGCGACCGATCGGGCGTCGCGCGCGACATCACGCGCGAGCGACAGCGCCGGAAGTGGTCCGTTCGCGCGCGAACTGACACCTGCGGAAGCGACCCGGCTCGCGCGCGCGGTGCACGATCGGCGCAAGTCCAAGCAGCCGGTCGAGGTGCTGGCGAAGATCTACCTCGCCAAGTCCCAAGGCATGTCGCCCAACAGCATCGGTGACACGCTCGTGGACCTGCCGCACTCCACGGTCGGCCGGGCGATCGACGCCGCGATCGCAATATCCGGGCCGCGCGCGCTGGACTGAGCACCCGGACAACTGAAAAGCGACAGCCCCGGCGGGTCGTATCCGCCGGGGCTGTCGCGTGTTCGGAGCCTACTCGTCGCCCTCGCCGAGTCTGTCGTCGGTAGCGGTCGCCAGCCGAGCGTGGATCTCGGCCTGGCGTTGCAGGCCGGCGACCCAGTGCCAGCGCTGAGCAAGCTCGGCAGCTTTACCCGGTTCGGTGTGCATTCCGTGCTGTACCGCCTCGGTCGACACCCTGATCGCCTCCATCAGCGCCTCATGCGCATCATTCGCCAGCCATTCAGCACGCCCGAAATGAGATCCCACCATGACCCAAATCTACGGCCACTCAACACATCTCAACCCGCCCAAAAATTACTCAGTGAGGTCACGTCAACAACCCCGACCACTGATCGAATTCCCGATACACTCCTACCGAACTTCAGGCAGAGCAAGGTAACATTTACCCGGGGTAAATGATGTTTCCCCTCACGGGGTGAGGGGTCCACCCGGGGACGGGTGGTCGCTGCGCTGGGCGTCGGTGGGACCGAGGAGGAGGTGGTTGCGGTGAGCGCGGAGGTAGGCGTGCCGGGGCAGTCGGAGGTGGGTGGTCCGCGTCGTTCGCAGAACATCGCGCGGTCTCGTCGGCGGCGGCGCCGGCCGAACATCGACGGGCCGAAGCGGACTCTCGAGGTGGTGTTGTCGGAGGAGGAGTACGCGAAGGTGGCGCAGTTCGCGGAGGAGGCGAACTGCACGGTGCCTTGGTATCTGGTGCAGTCGGCGGTGGATCCGGTCGCCGCGGCGTCGTCGAAGGACGGTGGGCCGTGGTTGCCGTGGCCGCAGCGGCGGGAGGTTGTTCGGTCGCTGCTGTCGGCGTCGAGCGCGTTGGACATGATGCGGCTGCATCACGTGTCGAAGATCGGCGGCAACCTCAATCGGCTTGTGCACTTGGCGAATATCGACGGCGCGGTGCCCGAGGAGTTGTACGAGGAGCTGTTCACGGTGTCGGAGGAGCTGGCGGCCGTGGCCGAGGATCTGCGCGAGCGCGCCGAGCGCTTGGAGGAGTTGGCGCAGAAAGCGGCGCGGCGATGATTCCGAAGATCCGGCGGGGGCAGAAGCTCGGTGGTCTGGTGGTGTACCTGTTGGGGCCGGGTGACCACAACGAGCACAAGGACCGGCACATCATCGCGGGCTCGCCGACGGTGATGCGGGAGATGTGGCTGGAGCACTTCGACGGTCTCGGTGACGATGTGACCGCGGCGGCGCGGGAGGTGGCTCTCGCTGTCGCGGACGAGATCGAGATCCCGCGCCGGTTGTATGGCACGCAGGTGCGGATGAAAGCCAAACCGGTCGCGGTCGGTGTCGGTGGGCGAGAGCTCGGCTTGGATGTCATCGAGCCCGCCGGGAAGGGGGAGAAGGGGCAGTACCAGGATGCTCCGGTGTGGCATTGCGCGCTGAGCCTGATGCCGGGCGAGGAGCTCTCCGATGATCGGTGGCAGCAGATCGCCGAGGAGTTCATGGAGCGGATGGGGTTCACCGGCACCCCGGACGGCAAGCGCGCCCAGGCGCGGTGGGTGGCGGTGCGCCACGGGCTGTCCGGTGAGCAGGGGGAGGGCCAGGACCACATCCACATCGCTGCTTCGCTGGTGCGTGAGGACGGCAGCAAGGTCTCCACCTACGACTACGGGCCCGGCAAGGCCAAGGGCGATTGGCGCCGCGCGGATGAGATCTGCGGGGAGCTGGAGCGCGAGTTCGGGCTGAAGGTGTTGGCGTCGCGGAAAGAGGGCGGCGGGCTGTCGGAGAACAGCCGCGCGGAGATCGAGCGCGCCAAGCGGCTGGGTACTCCGGAGACCGAGCGGGAGCGGCTGCGGCGGATGGTGCGCGCGCACGCGGTCGCGGCCGAGTCCGAGACCGAGTTCGTGACCGGGTTGCGGGAGGCGGGGATCTCGGTCCGGGCGCGCTACGCACCGGGGGGCACCACGGAGGTGACCGGGTATTCGGTGCGCCTGCAACGGGGCGGCAGCGAGATCGGGCCGTGGGTCGGCGGCGGGAAACTCGCCGGAGATCTGTCGCTGACCGCGCTGCGCGAACAGCAATGGGACGACTCTCCCGAGGCGCGCGCCGATGCCTTGGCGGCGTGGAAGAACCGCACCAGCGGGCAGACGGGCCGGACCCGCGAAGGCGGGGTCGGGGCGTGGCAGCGGGCCGCGACCGAGGCCGAACAGTGGCGCAGCAGGCTGGCGGAAGTCCCGCACGGCGACCGCGCCCAGTGGGCGTGGCTGGCCGGGCAGGCCGCTGGCGTCTTCGCGGCCTGGTCGGAAACCCTCGAAGGCGATAAGCCCGGTGCGTTCGCGGCGGCGCAGCATGAGCTGACACGCTCGGCGCAGCTGGCGCGCCGCACCGACCGGTGGCGGCCCCCGCCCGAGCACCGCCCGAGCGCGTTCGGGGATCTGGCGCAGCTGCTTCTTGCTCACCCCGCCGGGTCGCGTCCCCGCACCCATATGTCGCGTGGCGCCCGCGACGGTGAGGCTGTCGCCGAGGTGGCCGTGCTGCTGCTGGCGCTGATGCTGATGCTTCTGCTGTTGGCTATCGCTATCGCGGTGCAAGTGGCGCGGGCGCATCGGGCCCGCGGTGAACTCGCCCGCGCCACAGCGGTGGAACAGATGACCCGCGAGCATCTGGACCCGGTGCGCGCGAGCTGGGAAAGCGAACTCCAATCCCGCCGCGACCAATGGGACCGCGACGCCGCCCAGGTGCTCACCGCCGCCGCCGGCCGCGCCGCGCACCGTGTCATCGACCGCGAAACCGCTGCGCGGCTTCGCCCAACGAGCCAGGAGCGGCGCGAGCAGCACAACCACGAGCAGAAGCAGAACCGGGAATGGGCAGACAAGGTCCTCGCCGCCGCGAGCGGACCGCTCACCCCGCCGATGCCGCCCGCCGCCGACAAGCCGCGGCGCAAGTATTACAGCGAACTGACCGACGAGGAGAAATCGCGGCTGCGGATGATGAGCGTGGTCAACGCCCAATCCGCCTCCCGTGATCTCAAGCCGCGCGGATGGACCGATGAGCTGCTCGACGCCGAGCTGGCGCACCGCCGCACCGAGGTCGAGTTGCTGGCCGCCGATATCGCCGATCGGCAAGCGGGTGGTGGCCCGCACACGCGGCAGGTCCTCGCCGACAATGCCGAACTGAGCAAGCAGGCCGAGAAGATCGTGCCCGCGCAGCAGGCCCGCGCCGCCGCCGAGGAGATCCTCGCTGAACACCAGCGCCTGGCCACGCGGAAGCAGAATCTGCAGTGGCAGCTGGAGGAGACGCCGGGCCGCAGAATGCTGGCCCGAAAGAAGCTGCACACCCAGATCACCGAAACCGACGCGGCGCTGGAAGAGCTCGCCCCGAAGCTCACCGCCGCCGAGACCGCCGCCAAAGCCGCGGCCAAGGAAACCGGTGTGCCCGTACACGAATGGGACGCGACCCTGCGCCAGGCCCACGAGCAGCAGCAGCAATGGCGGCTGCGCGCAGCCCGGGAAAAGGACCAGCGCGACCTCGACGAGGACATCTCGCACCTGCGGGGCCTGCAACGCGACCTCGACGGTGTCGAAGCCGAACACGCTCGCCGCGAACAACTCACCCCCGCCCAGCGCGAACGCGAGATCCGGATCCGCACCCAGAGCAAACCCCGGACCACGCGCCGCACGATCCAGTCGCCCGAGCCCGGCCGCGGCGCCAGCATGCCGTACCAGCCACCGGATCTCGGACGTGGTCGCGGTCACGACCACGGGCCCAGCCTGTAGGACCCCCCAACACCGAGCACCACGGTTTCGAACGGTGAACAACGCTGGATTACCCCCTGGATTAGGGCCTGGATTAGCGCAGGGTTTGGGTCCAGGGGGTAATCCAGGGGCTGATCCACCCTCTCGCAGCTGCGTGATCTGCGGTGTTTGCGTCCTGGCCCGCACCTTCGTCCGCAAGCTCCCCGATTTCCCGACCACCCTCGATCTGCGGAGTACCTGGATCAAGGGTGGTCGAGAAACCGGTTCGGGCCGGGACGAAAACACCTTCGAGACCAGACCCGGGAGCGGGGTGGTGGGGAGGGGGTTCGGTCGCCGCGTCAGCCGTGTCAGCGTGCCGTCGACCGAACACGCGGATGGTCCGGCAGAGCGCGGCGAATGCCGTCGAAGGACAGCCAGGGGTAGCGATTAGGGTCGCGACTAGCCTCGCGCAGCCGTCGCGACCCTGGTCGCGCCCCTGATCGCGAGTCTGGTCGCTACCTTGGTCGCTACTTCAGTCGCGAGGCCGATCTGGTCTGAGCTGCGGTGTTTGCGTCCCGCCCCGTCCCCTACGTTCGCGGGCTGCCGGTTTGTTGACCACCCTCGATCTGCGTACCTGGGGTCCCGGTAGTAATCGTGCGGAATACAACGACAATGGCTTCACCAGCAGTGATGGCGGGTTGTCGATTTGGGCTGTGGGGCAGTGGGATTGGTGCTTGGCTTGGCTGCCGATGGGGTTGGTCGGTGTGGCGGAGGTAGGGGTTCGTGGCGATACAGGTGTTCGCGGATGAGGAGTTGGCGCGTCTGCGGGAGTTCCCGGATATCAGCCGCGAGGAGTTGTTCCGGTTCTTCACGCTGAGCCCGGCCGATATCGCGTTCCTCACGCCGGGGCGGGGGCGTGGCCCGGCGGAGCGGCTGGGTCTGTCTATCGCGTTGTGCACGCTGCCGTGGCTGGGATTCGTTCCGGACAAGGTGGCTGCCGCGCCCGCGGTGGCGGTGGCCCGGTTGGCGCGGCGACTGGAGGTCGATGCGTCGCTGATCGGTTCGTATGGCAAGCGGGCGCAGACGCGTACCGATCATCTGCGGTTGGTGGCGCAGTATCTGGGTTGGCGGGTAGCGGGTGCGATGGAGTTCAAGGAGTTCGACGAGTTCTTGCTGGCGCGGGCGATGGAGCACGATTCGCCGACGTTGTTGTTCCGGTTGGGATGTGAGTATCTGCTTTCGGCGCGGGTGATCCGGCCCAGCCCCGACACTGTCGTTCGCCGTGTCGTGCATGCTCGCGAGCAGGCCCAGCGCGAGACCTATGACCGGCTCGCGCACGAGCTGACCCCGCGACGCTGCGCCGAGCTGGACGGGTTGCTGGTCACCGATGCCTCGATCCGGATGTCGCGATTGCGGTGGCTGGCGACCGGGCCGGTGGAGGCGTCCGCGTCGGCGGTGAAGGCAGAGGTGGAGAAGCTGGGGTTCTTGCGCGGTCTGGGCGCGGACCGCCTGGATATGTCGGTGCTGCCCGCTGAGCGGCGCCGGTTCCTGGCCACGATGGGCCGCCGCCTGACCCCGCAGGCGTTGGAGCGCCGCGATCCGCAGCGCCGGTATCCGATTCTGCTGACGGTGTTGGCGCAGTCGGGCGTCGAGGCGCTCGATGAGGTGGTGGCCCTTTTCGATCAGGCGATCTCGGCGAAGTTCGGGCAGGCGGAGCGGCGGATGCAGCAGGAGCTGGCCGAACGCGGCAAGACCGGTGAGGACCGGCAAGCACTGCTGGACGAGTTGCTCGCGATCGTGACCGATGCCGGGATCGCGGATGAGGATATCGGTGGGCTGGTCCGGGGTGAGCGGATCGGGTGGGAGCGGTTGCGGGCGGCGATCGCGCAGGCCAAACCTCGATTGCCGCGCGATCACGGACATTTGGCGGCCCTGGAGACGTCGTATTCGTATCTGCGGCAGTTCACTCCGGCGGTGCTGTCGGCGGTGCGGTTCGCTGGTGGCACCGCGGCGACGGAGCTTTTGCTCGCGGTGGACATGCTGCGCGAGCTCAACGCCACCGGCCGCCGCAAGGTCTTCGACGAGGCTCCGGACCGGTTCGTGCCGACGAAGTGGCGCGGCTACCTCGAACAGGCCCGCAAGAGCGGCAACGCCGTGGCCTACCGGCACTATTGGGAGCTGTGCGTGCTGCTCGGGCTGCGCGACGGGCTGCGCAGCGGGGATGTGTTCGTGCCGGGCTCGCGCCGCTACGCCGACCCGGCCGCCTACCTGCTCACACCCGAGCAGTGGGAGCCCCAGCGCGCCGAATTCTGCCGTCTGGTCGGCAAATCCGGCGATCCCGCCCAAGCGCTGGCCCGCGCCACCGAGGAACTGTACGAGGGGGTCGGCCAGCTCGAGCAGGTTCTTGCTGCCGGGGACGGCCCGGTCCGCGTCGATGACGAGGGCGCTCTGGTGATCTCGGCGCTGACCGCGGAGGACGTGCCGACCGAGGCGACGGCGCTGAAGAAGGAGCTGACCGAGATGCTGCCGTTCGCGCCGATCGTGTCGCTGTTGATCGAGTTGGACAAACGCACGGGCTTTTTGGACTGTTTCGTCCACGCCACCGGCAAGCAGGCCCGCAGCCCGGAGTTGAAACGCAATCTCATCGCCGTGCTGCTGGCCTACTCCACGAATCTCGGGTTGACCGGGATGGCCGAGGCGTCCGGGATCTCCTACGACATCCTGGCGTGGACGGCGGAATGGTATGTCCGCGAGGAGACGCTGCGGGCGGCGAACCTGGCGATCATCGACTACCACCAAAAATTGTCGCTGACAGCGGTTTTCGGTACCGGCACTCTGTCCTCGAGCGATGGGCAGCGTTTCCCGACTCGCGGCAAGTCGACCACCACCCGCATGGTCCCGCAATTCTTCGCTGACCAGGGCTTATCGACCTATACCCACGTCACTGATCAGCACACCACCTATGGCACGAAGGTGATCGTGACGACGCGGCGCGAGGCCCACTACGTGCTGGACGAGATCCTGGGCAACGCGCCGGATCTGCTGATCACCGAGCATGCGACGGATACCCACGGCGTGACGCTGGTCAATTTCGCGTTGTTCGATCTGCTGGGGATGCAGCTGTCCCCGCGTATCCGGGATCTGGGCCGCATCACCCTTTACCGGCCGGGCCCGCGCACAGACATGGAAGCCCGGTTCCCGCATGCGGGAGCATTGTTCACCCGGCGCTGCAATTTCGACCTGATCGCCGAGCACTATGACGATTTGCTGCGGTTGGCCGGGTCCTTGAAGTTCGGGCACGCCACCGCGTCGCTGCTGGTCGGTAAGCTGTCCGCGTCGGGCCGCCAGAACTCTTTGGCGGCGGCGTTGAAAGAGTATGGGGCGCTTCGTCGTTCGATCTACGCCGCTCGCTATCTGTCCGATCCGGACTACCGGCGCAAGATCTCGCGCCAGCTCAACAAGGGCGAATCCATTCACGCCCTCAAACGCGACCTCATCTACGCCCACGAAGGAGCCTTCCGGGCGCGGCACCTGGAAGCCCAGACCGAACAAGCATGGTGCCTGACGCTGGCCACCAACGCCGTGATCGCTTGGACCACAGAGTATTACGGGCTCGCCGTCGATCAGATGCGCCGCAGCGGCCGCCGGATCGATGACGAGGTACTGGCCCACATCAGTCCCGCGCACAGCGAGAACATCAATTTCTTCGGCGCGATCGAGGTCGACATCGATGCCGAGCTGGCGCAGCTCGGGCCCACCGGGTACCGGCCGCTACGCGTCCGCGACACCCTGTTCTGAAAGGCATTTGGCAACGCGCTGTGTCCCGGGCGTCACGAACGGGTCGTCGTCCAGGAACCGAATCGGCTACCGAACGTTTACGGGTTGCGCATTGGGTGTTTGACCAGTGAGGACGGCGGCGAACATGTCGGCGTCGATGTTTCCGCCGGTCTGGATTACCGCGACGCGTCGACTCTGCACGAGTTCACGTTCGGCGAGTAGGCCGGCGAGGGCGATTGCGCCAGCTGGCTCGGATGCGTTGTGAGAGGTCGCGAACAGTATCCGCATCGCCTCCGCGGCTGCGTCGTCGCCGACCTCGATGATGCGGGCGGCACCCGCGTTGATCGTCTCGACAGCGTCGGGGTCCGGCACGCGGCCGGCGACACCGTCGACGAAGGTGTCGGCGGTGTCTGTGGTGACAACATGTCCGGCGGCGAACGAGCGTGAATAGGCGGGAGCGCCCTGGGTGACGACCCCGACGATGTCGGTTCGCAGACCGAGTAGGTCGCGCACGCGGATCAGTCCGCTGATACCCGAGCCCATCCCGACGGGCACGTAGACGGTGTCGAGTTCACCGCAAGCCTCGAACAACTCGCGCGCGTAGGTGGCCACTCCCAGAACAAGATCGGGATGATAGGCAGGAACGGCATCGAGGCCGCGATCGTGTGCAAGTGCTACCGAGTGCTCGCGTGCCGTCTGGAAATCGTGACCGTGTTCGACCAGCTCAGCGCCGAACGCGACCATCGCGGCGTTCTTGTCGGGACTGTTGCCCTGAGGGACAACGATCGTCACGTCGAGCCCATCGGCTGTGCCGGCGAACGCGAGGCTCTGCCCGTGGTTGCCGCGCGTAGCGGATACGATCCCGCTGACGTGGGGCCGCCGAGTGCGCAACCTGTCGACGTAGACCAAGCCGCCGCGCACCTTGAACGCCCCTGTCGGCGTGTGGTTCTCATGCTTGACCCATACCTGCGCGCCCACGCGCTCTTCCAGCAGCGGCCACCGGTACTGCGGTGTCGGCCGCACCCGGCGCCGCACCAACTCCGATGCGTAGGCCAACTCGTCGAGGCTGAACGACACCCGATCAGTCTGGCAGAAGCTGCCGGGTCGGCTTCCGACGCGGGCTCCCATTCGAAATACCGTGACGAAGTTCCTGCGACCCACAGCACCCTCGTCATCGGCACCACCTGACAGTGTGATGACACCGCCATCTATAGCTGCGAGTTGACACGAGTCAGACCCAGCGCGCTGCCGTCACCGCACGATGGGTCGATAACGATCGTTTGAGTCCCAACGACGTTCCGCGGGGCCATCTTTGCGAACTCGCAGCTCGCACACCATCCGATTCGGGACACAACCCGTGGGCGATATCTAGGAGACAGAACCGGACCTGTCAGCCCTTTATGGGACAGTTCGTCGCATGGGACGGTTCGGATACGCGCGAGTATCCACCCGCGGGCAGAAGGACGACTCCCAGATCGACGCCCTCGAAGCCGCCGGGTGCGAACGGATCTGGGTCGACAAGGCATCAGGCAAACTCGCGCGGCGCCCGGAGTGGGAACTGTCCGGCGTCGAGCATGTCGCGCACGCGCATCAAGACGGTGCGGATCGACTTCGGTGAGGACAGCACTCGTTCGACGGCGGCGCGGTGTGTTCGGCGGCGGCGGTGGTGGGTAGTTTCGCCGGCGGATTCCGTGCCGCGTCCGGGTCGGTGTCGGCGTGGAATGCCTGCCACACGTCGAGGATTGTCGGTCTGAGCTTCTGGCGCGTTGCGGTGTCGGGTCCGTGGTGGCGCCAGCGGTGAGCGAGGGTGCGCAGCAGCAGTTCGGTGGCGTCGGGATCCTCCAGCAGTCGCGCGATCTGCCGCTCGAGGGAGATCCGTTCACCGCTCGGGGGCTGCGGGGGATCCTTGCCTGGGACCGGGCCTCCCTGCCCCTTGCGGGGCGGCGGCCGGCAGCGGCCTGGAAACGCATACTTCTCCTTCCGGGCCGCTGTTCGTGGCGACGGGAGCCTCGGAATTCGGTGTGCTACCTGCGCGAGTGCAAGGTTGCGATCGTCAAGTTCGCGATCGGCGAAGCCGAACTGCGCCAGGTCGGG
>NZ_JBSGCA010000083.1:0-19362 GCF_053601535.1 Nocardia sp. NPDC004718 | reverse complement strand
CCGGGTACTTCTTCGGTGCTGCCACGAATGACTCCTCCCGGTCCTATTCGGACCACAGTCAGCGCCCTCCGAGAAAGCGAGGGAACCTCAACCACCTGGTGCTGCTGAAATAAGTCCCGGGCACAGTCGGATCCGAAGTGATTGTGGGCGACCGAGGACTGTCGTAACTTGCCCCGCCGGTTCGAAGGTGACCTGATTGCCGCCGGAGAACGGCGTGATTCGCGTCCCGCCGAAACTGGTGGCGCATGCGAGAAAGGCCGCACGCGCCTACTGCAATTCCGACGGGGTCAGGTGCGGACACTCGTGAGAGGACTGAATGGGCGAGCCACGGTCGCGCTTCTCACCCCTTGCCACTTCGGATGTCCGCCACACCGCGGATTGGATACTGCTTCAGCTCCTGCTCCCACCGGCCGATTCCCAAAGTAGTGAGCGTGGGCGACTTCACATTGAGGCGTTGAAATCGCCGCGGCACACAGATTTGGATGCGGTCACTCACGAACGGGTCGATGTCGTGGGCGATCGCAAGTCCGAAACCCTCGTCATATGGTTGCGCGAGCATCACGGCGACCTTACGCCGAAGTCATACGTCGACCTCAGCTGGACGAACTTGTCTGTGCCTGCCCCGAGATGACAAGACCGTTCCGGCGCGGCGGTGAGTTCACGTCGATTCTGGCCGAAGTAACGGCAGCGACCTGAACAGCTGGGTAAAATAGATCTGCGAAGCCGGGCTGATTGAACTCAACCCGTTCCTGCGCGGCTCGATCAAGACCATGATGCGGCGGCCGTTGGCCTGACCGCGGCCTATAGCAGCAGCTTGACCGAGGGCCGCGAACACGAAGACAAGCTGGTCCAGCCATAGATGGTTGGCCGGGCCAGTCTCGAGCTACCCCGACGCCGGATCCGGCTGGCATACTGTGTCGCCACAGGAAGTGAACCAGAGCCTTCATCGGGCACTCCCACCCTGCGCCTGTCGGTCTTCAAAGCTCAATCGGGGCGGTCGGTGGGAAGGTGACCGGCAATTCGGTCAGAGCCCTCTGGAAGGGACCCGGTCGCCAGGTGGGTACTCCGTTCGGCAGGTTCAATTCGATCTCCGGCAGCGCGTCCAGGAGTTGGTCGATGGCCTCTTGCGCAATCAGGTAAGCCAACGCACGCGCCGGGCAGGCATGCGGTCCGAGGCCCCAGGCCAAGTGGGAGCGATTGCCGGTCAAGTCGCCGGTACGGATCTCGGGATCGTTATTGCACGCGGCCATACTGATGACGACGGGCTGATGCGCAGGCAACCAGACGCCATCGATGAGGATCGGATGGCGAGGGTAGGTGATCAGCAGATTCGCCAGCGGCGGGTCGTTGAACAAGACCTCGTCGATCGCGTCGCGGGAGGACAGGTTCCCGCCGAGGATGCTGCCGCCGAAGCGCTCGTCGGTGAGAATTAGCAGCAGCGTGTTGGCGATCAGATTCAGCTGAAACTCGATCCCGGTACCGTAAACCTGGGAGATGTGTTGTGAGGCCTCATTATCGTCCAGCCGGGCTGGGTGTCGGAGCAGTGTTGAGGCCACGTCGCGTTGAGGTTTGATGCGTTTGAGGGCGACGAGACTCATCAGTGCCTGCCTGAGCATCTGATTGCCCTTCTCGGCGTCGACACCCTCGAGGATCGCAGCCGCGCCAGCAGTGATTCGTCCGCCGATCTCCGGAGGGCAGCCCAGCAGATAGTTCACCACCTCGAAGACCAGCGGGAATACATACTGGCGGATCAGTTCGGCACTCCCTTCTCGGCAGAAGGAGTTGATCAGCGGGATGACGAGCCCCCTCACCGTGTCGTGGAGGGCGTATAGATCGATTTCATCGATGGCCGCCGTAATTGCCCCTCTGTAGCGGGTGAAGTCAGTCCCGGAACTGCGACTGGCTGTGGGCCGCCACTCCAGCAAGGGAAGGATGGGGCAGTCAGCGGGGATGCCCTCCTGCCAGCCGCGTGGGTCGGCGGGAAAGCGTTCCGAGTCGTTGAGGATCCGCACTGCGGTGCTGTAGCCGATCACCAAGGTGGCCGGGACGCCCGGCGCCAACTCCACCGGCGCCAAAGATCCGTACCTGCTACGCATCGCGCGGTACGCACGGTGCGGATCCGCCGCGAATTCGGGCGAGTAGATCGGGACTCGCTGGTCATCGGAATCGGTCGGTGAATCGTGGAGGACGGGGCAAGTCCGAACCGGAGCCCGAGAAGGCGGCGTAGACAAGAAGTGAACTCCTAACTGACTTGTAGGTTCGCCAGCTGCCAGACCTCACCGAGCTGGTTATCGGGTGGTCTAGCCCGTACGGCACAGCGAACGCTAGTACACATGAGGAACGGTTCACAGAACGACTTTCACCCCTCACTCAACGAGGCTGAAAGCGTACCGATCACGGCAATCACCTGCTCGGCAGAACCCAGGTGGCAGCATCCCCTGTTCAGATCGGCTCGTTCGCTCGGGGTCGTTTCGGAGTTCGTCAGGGAGCCAGCCACTTAGATCGAAGGGTGGCCCACCCGAGCTCGGTACCCACTCAAGGGCGCAACTATAATTTTGTATTATCATTCAATGAGGATCCCGCTCGTGCAGCCGATGAGGGCATGAGCACCTGCACTGGCGATCACCCGTAAGTTCCATTGCGACTCGAGCAAAAATCTCAGTGGCGAATAAGAATCACTGGTGCGGGATCATCGCGAACCCGCGCGCTTGCAGCCAAATAGTGCGGTAAGCCCATCATGTAGGGAATACAACGACAAACATACCAACTCTCCGTCATCGACTGTCGAAAGCAAATGACCAGGCCGCGGGTCGGCCTAGACAGAAGTCGAATACCCTCCCAGCGTGCACACGAGACCAATCGTCGACTCCGATTAATGTATTTCCCGAGCGCGAACAGCCGCGTGATGTCCCCGCACTCCGCGGCCTCGTCGTGCCCATGGCTGTCCACGGGCACGACGACGTCCCGGCCGCTAGCTCACAATCCCTTGAAGTCAGCGCGCCGACCTTCGGTGAATGCATTGATCGCTTCACTGTGCGTCGCGCTGTGCATAGTGGCAATTTCGTAAGCCATTGAGGCATCGAGAATGGAGTGAGCAAGTTGCCGCAGACCGATGTTGGCTGAGACCTTACTCCATCGGATGGCGTCCTGTGGACCGTCCGCGAGCCTCCTTGCCATCGCGTCAACTGCCGAATCCAGCTCGTCCTTCGGCAATGCGTAGTTGACGAGACCCAGCTGCTCCGCGCGGGTTCCGCTTATACTATCACCGGTCATCAGGAACTCTTTCGCTCTGGTGTAACCAATCAGCTGCGGCCAGATCACAGCACCCCCGTCGCCAGCTACGACTCCAGCTGCCACATGTGGGTCACCGATCTTTGCATCATCTGCCATATAGACGATGTCGCAGAACAGAGCAAGAGTTGCGCCGAGCCCGAGCGCAGCGCCATTCACTTTAGCGATGATCGGCTTCTCCAGATCAAGCAGTGAGTATACAACACGCTTTGCCGTGACCCGCGATAGGTAATGACCAGGGGCACCGTACTCGTCAGCATGCGCTTTCATCGCGCGCAAATCGCCGCCAGCACAGAAGGCCTTGCCGGCACCGGTCAGCACCACAACGGCGGTCTCGTCATCCTTCGCAATATCGTAGAAGATGTCACCAAGCTCTTCATGAAGCGGGTGATCGATCGCATTGTACCGCTCTGGTCGGTTCAACGTTAGGGTGAGAACTGAGCCTTCGCGGGTGACTGCAATGCTCTGATACCTACTGAAGTCAACCTTTGCCATTTTATTACACCTGTTCTATTTCGCGTATCATGTTGGTTGCCCAGACTTTCGAATCCATTCTAGTGGGGCCTGGGAAACGGAAACTTCTTGACTAGAAATTCAAAGTCGAGGAGATCGATATTTCACCGAGCAACGGGGATATCACCGGAATTCCTGTCGGAGATCGCTCTTCACCACCTTTCCAGCCGCAGAGCGCGGGAGCTGTCGCTCAAGAAAATGCACCACCCTCGGCGCTTTGTACGGGGCGATACGGCTTCTTGTGTGGCCGATTAATTCGTCTTGCGCGGCGAGATGCCCCGGCAGCAATACAACAGCAGCGTGGACAACTTCACCCCAGTCGTCGTCGGGAACTCCGAACACGGCCGCCTCGTAAACCGCTGGGTGTTCATGAATCGCGGCTTCGACCTCGGCGGCGTATACGTTTTCGCCACCAGTTATGATCATGTCTTTGATTCTGTCCACCACGAACAGGTAGCCATCGCCATCGAAGTAACCTACATCTCCGGTACGATACCACTGGCCGTCCAAAAAAGCCGCAGCCGTCTCAGTCGGCCGATTAAGATAGCCTCGCATTATCGTTTCACCGCGCACGACTACTTCGCCGGCTTCACCACTATCGGCCATCGAGCCGTCGGCTCGAAGTATTCGGACCTCACACCCAACGACGGGGCGTCCAACCGAGGCCAACCGTCCAGCGGCGATCGGATCGTCTCCGGCGAGTCCCCGCCGGTGGTCACGATGATCGAGAAAGGTGGTGATTCCCGCTCCTTCGGTCATGCTATACACCTGGCCCCAGTCACAGCCGAACCGGGCCGCAGCGCGCTGTAAGAGCGCACGCGGCATCGGCGAACCTCCGTAAGCAATCGAGCGCAGTGAAGAGCAATCGGTTCCTGTGGGAAACGGCTCGGAGACAAGTCGATTGATCATCGTCGGCACCAAGGTGGCTCGAGTGACCCTTTCAGTTTTAACGATCTCGAGCCACCGCCGCGGCTCGAAGGCGTCGAGGATCACGTGCTTGCCGCCGACCCAGGTCAAGGCAAGGGTCGCCGCACCATCCGCAAGGTGAAACATGGGAGCAGCGTGTAGATACGCATCCTGGTCATCGAACCCCCAGCAGATCAGCGCGTTCTTGGCCGTGGAGATCAAATTCTGATGACTGAGCTGGACCCCCTTAGGACGCCCTGTAGTCCCGCCGGTGTAGAAGATGCCAGCGATCATGTCTCCACTGGCGACCGGCAGCGAGGACTCGGCCTCTCCCCCTGTCAGAGCTGCAAGATCAACAAAGCCGACGGGTGCCGAATGAACGCCCGCATAGATTAGGGTTGTCAGCGAATCAACTGCCGCCTGGAGCGAGCGAGCCAAGTCGACATGATCATCATCGACGATGAGCGCCCGAGTCCGAGAGTCGGCGAGGGTGAATTCCAACTCCGCCCGGGATAGCCTAGTGTTGAGTTCATTCATAACTCGCCCACTGCGCGGGACCGCAAGCCAAGCCACGATGTGGAGAGGATCGTTGTGCGCGAGAACCCCGACAACGTCACCAACGCCTAGTTTGAATCCGTCGAGTGCGGCGTCAAGGGCTAGCACTCGGCGACCAAGCTCACGGTAGGTCCAACGCATGCGTCCATCTGTGACAGCGATCCGATCGCCAAACATGCCCACCGCACGGTCGAGGACTTGGGAGATGGAGCTAGTCATGGTCAGTGGAAGTCTTCCGGCGTTGTGGTCACCCCGAATGGTTCTCCCCACAGACGCATGGCGCCGCCGACGACCTCTTCATAGCTCTCGCCAGAAATTTTCGCGACTTCTTCGACTTCGCCGAGGACACGTGGGGGGACGTCGTGGATGGGCACGCCAGTCAACTCAGCCCACTTCTGGGCAGCATTGCGGAATTTACGTGTAGTCAACGGTGTAGGTACTCCATTGAACGGGTCCTTCATCGCCTCCTCCAGTGTTACGAAAACGACTCCCTCCGCCGCAAGGGCAGCGAGAATATCGCTTATGGTGTCACCTCCGATCGCGGTCCCATGGATGAGAGCTACCAGCGCCGGTCTGCGCCCGAGTGCGGCCTCTGCCGCGGACGCCTGGTTACGGAGTTGTTGCACCGCCGTTGCTACCAAGGTGGATCGCAGATGACGTTGTGCTTCTACATCACCGAGCTTGAGTGCCCGGTGATAGGCCACCATGAACTGGGCGTCGTAGAACCAGTAGCTCACCGGCGCAGCGACATAGCCGCCTTTGGCGAGGTGCACCTGGATCTCATCGGTTTTCCTTGAAGTATCACCCCACATGTCGAAGGCGTACCGAAAGTACCGAGTGGGCGCACGGTCGATCCACTCACCGATCAACGCCTCGCTCTCGTCGATGTCCTTGATGTAAGCCTTCGGATCGACCCAATTCAGGCTGGCATGATGATGGGTGTGGTTTCCCACATGGTGACCCGCTGCGCACCAAGCATCGAATACATCCAGCAGACGCTTGTCCTGATCGATCGGAGCCGTGTTGCTGAACGCGTAAACGCCGGGGACATTGTGCGCTGCAAGGGCATCCACCATGGAGGACACTACCGTCCGCGGACTACGGCCGGCTGGGAAAGGCACTCCTGTCCACTGGAACAGGTCGTCAACGGTAACCGCTACTTTGAGGCCGGTCAGCGAATAGTTATCCATCGGTAGGTCCTTCTTGCCGAGTGCTCGGTCGCACTGTGATCTGGCTCTACAATCCATGCTTGTGTGGCGTAGGACAATGGCCTTGTCGGACACATGTCTATGTGCGTCGCTCACACTTCGGCACCAGCCGGCCTCACCTTGCACAGCGCCCTTGGCCCAGATGGCGTCCAAGGTGTACCATGCCTCATGGTCAATGCCGACCCTGCGGGAATATTTGTCGAGTGGCTCGCCGATTGCGGCGAGCGAGTTCTGCTGGAGATGGCTGGCGGGCTTTCCCGGCAGCTTCCAGATCTTGCAGTAGACGAGGACCTGCCCGCGTTGCGGAGTTCGGTGACATCCCATCTGGACACCATGAGCACTGAAATCGCGCACCCGCGGAGGCGCCTTAGGTTCCCGCTCCCGCCAGAAGCGCAGAACTTTGCTCGCCTAGCCGCAGTCCGTGGAACACCTCTCTCGACTTTACTGCGATCGTACGAGATCGGACACGCCGCCGTGTGGAAGAAATTCACCGCGTATCTTCGTGAAAATCTTCCCTCCTTAAGCTTGACGCAACATGCAGACGTGTTAGAAGTGACTTCTGTCAGACTGTTCGAGTACATACAGACAGCTACGTCAGAATCGGTTGCAATCTACAACCAGGCCAGCAGCCGGCGCGCGTTGGGCGAGACTATACGTAAAGCCGAGCTGGTGCGGAATGCCTTGCGCAATCCGGGAAATGAAGCTGAGATCGAGGAAGTGATCGGATACCGCTTCGCATCGACGCACGTGGGTTTCGTCGCCGCCACGAACGACGACGCTCGCGCTGATACACTCGAGGGATCGCTCGAAGCCATGATCCGGCCGAAGTGCTGGCAGCGCATCTACATCACCGCCGGACCTCGTACTGTATACGGATGGGTTTCTTCTAAATCCGCCGAACTCCACCGACGCTTGGCAGACCTTGCGCCGCCGGATTGGATGACCATCGCGGTCGGGTCCCCGGCATTCGGCGCCGACGGCTTTCGATCGACACACCGCCAAGCGCTTGAGGCACACCGGGTCGCCGAGCGCGCATCCGCCGAGGGGGTGACCCTCTTCGACGACGTTGCTGCAGCGGCTCTCGCCTCTCGGGACCTCGACCTTGCCCAGGACTTCGTCGAGCATGAACTCGGCGGCTTGTTAGGAAACGACACGCGCCTGATTACGACGCTGCAAGTCTTCATGCGTCAATCGGGAAGCGCTTCCAGCGCAGCACACCACCTGCATGTACACCCGAATACCGTCCGCCAGCGGCTCCAACGGATAGAGAGCATCCTCGGCAAACCGGTAGACCCTGGAAACGTGAATCTCAGACTCGCGGTGGAACTCGAACTATCCCAGGTCCGGACCCCGGCGATCTAATCATTCGCGGTGCGGTTCACCTAGCAAGCGACGCAGGGCGCCGATCTCTAGTTATTTCGGGGAGTAATGGGCAAGCTGTCCATCAACAGGGCGATCGGATGAGTCGCTGAGAACGCAGCAACGCCACCAGCAGCACCTACCGGACCCACCGCGATTATCACGCAGACGATGACCGGCCAGTTCTTTGTTCGTCCGCAGCGAATCCTCCTATAGCAGCGTCAGCACGCCGTATCGAGTTCGTCGAGCAGTATCGCCTGCACTCCCTCTATTCACGCCATACTCGCGGTTTGGACAGATATCCGAATTTACTCTCGGACATTACCGGGAAGTTTTCGTATTCAGTGTTGGCTTGCCGCCATGACCCTCTGCGGCGACGAGCGCGCTACGAGCGGGCCCATCCCACCCACAAGCCAGCGCCTCTGGGCGATCGCGGTCGTGGTAGCAGCGCGCTGATCTGGAGCACGTCATACGCGGTCACCAAGGTGACATTGACGCGGATCCCGCCGCTGGCGATCGGTGAGCTCCGGTTTCGGCGTCGCCGCACTCGTCATCCCCACGGTGCCCGTGCCCGCCGGGACCGATGGCCGCCAACGATGCCACAGCAGGTTGTTCATCGGACTGGCCAGCGGGATGCGGCGGAGAACCTCCGTGTCGACCTGGCGAGGGCCTCGGACGCGACACTGATCGTCGCCGTCTACCCGATCATCACCCTCGCCCTCGAGCTGATTCCTGGGGCAAGCCACGCTGTCGGTGGTATGGCTGGCGGGAATGATCTTCGTCGGCGGCGGGTTCTGGTTGGTCGTGCGGGGCGCGGTTGGTGACGACCTCGGGAACCGGGGGTATAAGGTGCGCTGCTGGCTCTCGGCGGGCTTATTCGGGCCGGGTACCAGCTGCTGGTGCAGCGCAACACCTCCGGCGCCTCATCGATGGTAGTGACATACCATCAGACGCTGGCCGGGGCATTTAGACTCCTGGCGACGTCGCTGTTGGATACGTACCGCTGGGCATGGCCCGCGCCAGCGGAGCTGGACCGCGTGCGGTTCTTGGGCGGGCCCTGCTCAGTAGCCGTGTTAGGGCGTGATAACTACCGACTGCGCTGGCTGCTACCCCGCGCGGCGGTCAACCTACTCGACATCGTTCCTGGTGGCGGGCGTGGCCTGGGGTGGCATTGCTGGCCGAGCAGTGCATTGGCGCATAACAGATCATCGGCGGCGCGGTCGTTGTCACCGGCGTTCCGGCCATCCTGTATTGGCGAACGGCCACCGGCCCGGGGAAATACCGGGCACGGCAAGATCGAACACAGAAAAGGATTGCGTATGACAAGCCAGCCAGAGTTCAAGTGCGCGATCGTGATCAGCGACGAGCTGCCCACGGGACTCGCGGTCAACGCCGCCAGCGTGCTCTCGCTGACAATGGGCCACCGCATCGAGGGACTCGTCGGCGCGGATGTCAAAGACGCCGACGGCGTTATCCACCCCGGCGTCATCTATACACCGCTGCCGATCCTCGTGGCGCCCCCCGATCGGGTCGGTGCCATCGTGCAGACTGCGGCCACCCGGGACGACCTGTTCTTCGTAAGTTTCAGCTCCCTGGCTCAGGGCTGCAAGACTTACGAGGAATACATCGACAAGATGGAGTCCACCCCCACCGCAGACCTCGCCAGTGTCGGTGTCGGACTGTACGGCCCACGCAAACAGATCACCAAGCTCGTCGGCTCACTGCCCTTGCTCCGCTGACCCGCCTCCGTGCAGGGCAGGATTCCGGTGCACCGCAGCGAAAGGGCTCTGGGTGGCGCTAGTCTGCAGCGTTACCGGATCACCGCTCCCGTCGCCAGGAGCACCTCGATAACGTCGTCGACGCTACGGCATCGACGACGGCCTCGACGTCTGCACATGGTGATCGCTGCGAAGCCCGCTTGGAGTGCTCTGGCTATCCCAGCACGGCTTCGACCCGACACCACGGTGCGAGATCGACCTGCTCGAACCCCAGCCGATGCATGACCGACGAGACATCCAGTCAATCCAAACTGCCACAGCCGAACGTCTATACCGTCCGACGGTCGAAGACCACGACTGGTGCTACACGTTCGGGCGAGCAAGGAGAGAGGGGTGACTGAGGAGGTGATGTGGTGAGCGGGATCGGTAGGATGTTGCATGCGTTGCGTGAGAGGTTGAGGACCGTTCACGTCCCGGAAATTGCGACGTCGGCGGCGCATCCGTCTTCCAGTAGCGCGGAGGCGCTGCGGGCTGCGGGGCGGGCGAAGACCACGGTGGATGAGTCCCTCGCGGAAACGGTGCGACACAGCCTCGACTCGGGTGGCGGCAGTGGTGTCGGGGTCGATCCGGGGTGTGGGGTGGGTTGGCGGTCGAGGGATTTCGTGGTGACCAGTCCTGATGGCCAGCGGTTGCAGTGCCGTGTCGAGGGCCCGCGGGACGGGACGCCGATAATCCAGCTGCACGGAACGCCGGGTTCCCGCGTGGATACCGCCCCACCAGAGTTGCTCGATCGGCTGGGGATAAGACTGATCACCTACGACCGTCCCGGTTACGGCGGATCGGCGCCGCCGCGGGAGGGCATGACGATCGCCGACGGCGCCGGGCATGTCGCCGCGATCGCCGATCACCTCGGCATCGACACCTTCGCCGTCGTCGGCCGATCCGGTGGAACTCCATATGCCGCAGCCGCGGCGGCGCTGCTACCGGACCGCGTCACCAAAGCCGCGCTGCTGGTCCCCACCGCCTCCCCCGCCCTGATGAAAGACAAGCTGCACGAAGGCAAAACCCAGCAGCGCGGCCTGGATAGACCGATCGAACAGGTCAGCGCCGAACGGTCGGCGGCTCTGGCAGCCGATCCCACCGACCCGATGACAATCATCGGCATACCCTTCGACCGGCTCGGCCCCGGCGATCAAGCCATCGTGGGCAAACACGCGCAGCATCTATGCACCATGTACGCCGAGGGACTCAGAAGCGGCTCGACAGGCTGGAACGGCGACAGCCACCGGAAAAAACTGCCCTGGGGCTTCGACTTCGGCGATATCGAATGCCCGACCATGGTCTGGACCGGCAGCCAGGATGGATTCACCCCTCCCGCACACGCGCAACACATCGCCGCCCGACTGCCCTCCGGCCGACTGTATACCGTGACGCAGGTAGGCCACTTCGGCGCCATGGAAATCAAACCCGGCACCTACGCATGGCTATCCGGACACGAAAACCTCACCCACTTCCCCACCGACCTCCCCCCCGGCCACCAGCCCATAACCCCCATCCCCACCACACTCGACCAATGGACAACCCTCACTGACACATGACCCAGGGCAAGCGTCCCACCATGCCTACTTTCCGAGCACCCTGAACGGTCCATAGTGTGGCGATGGCTGCGATTCTCAAAACGGCTCGATCAGCGCTCGTGAGCCACATCATCCGGCGGAGCCAACGCCGCAGTTCGCCCCTCCGTAGCCGGATACACCTCCCACGCCGGAAATAACCTACCTGACCTGTCGAATACCTCTTCCACAGCGATGAAAGGGCTTCGATCCCATAGAATTTGCGATCCGGTAGAGAAGTAAACATCACGAGTAAAACCCTCGTTGTGCAAGGTGTCCGAGAAGCGATAGGCTACGGTCTCGTCCGGACTTCCAGCCTTACCACATAGCATAACGACGCTACGATCATGTTCCGCGTTCGCCAATGCACGCAGGGCAGGCTCGTGTGCGACCAGTTTAGCGAACTGCTCCGGCTCCAGTTGTAACGTAGTACCACCGCGATCGAGACGGATGTCATGCGGATCGAACGTCGGGACTTCCGCCTTCACATTGAATACCGGCCGCGTGGCGTCCAACTCCGCATGTACATAGATGGCAGTGCCATCAATCCATGGTAAGGCATCTGGGCTGTGGTGTTCTGCCCTATGATCATTGATGAACCGAAACTTCACGAATGGTCCCATCTCGTTCGGAATCGTAATTCGATCCATGAAGTCCGCGGTTATATCGGAGGATGGATAGGCCATCCCGGCGACGGATCCAGAAGGACTCCGAAGGCTCACTTTACCGAAATCTCCAGACCAGCAACTGAGCTTCCTACCGTTCAGATCAGTGCCGTGCAGCAGTACGCCCCGAATTGGGCGAACAGCCTCCGCTGGGAGCTCAAAGTCGGTCATTGGGGCGGAGTGGTCGTATAACTTTTGGAGGTCGTGATCGTTTAGAGAGAATTCATCCATGCTACGCCGGATTTCGATTACCGTTCTTTTCCGGTACTGGTGCGCCCACCAATGTGCCGTTTGGCCAGTAGCATCCGTCATCCGCCGCCCAAGTACCATGCCAACCTTAGCGAGTGCACCGTAGCGCATTTTCACTCCTTCCGCGGTAGCAAGCACTGCAATATAACGGCATCGGCAGCATCAACTTGTATCCCGACACTAAATCATCCCTACCATCGGCAACCTTGATTGGGCGGTATCTGCCCGGCCCAGCATCTCGACCGCAGAATCGACGAGAATGCGTACAGCTGATTTCTCGACACCGCTACTGCACAACGCATCCGCCGTCTCACTGCAACGAAACCAGGCCAATCGTCAGTCGATCTACGACAAGCCTTCGGACGACTGCCTGCAGCCAGTGGAGCAGTCGCCGATCGCAAAGCTGTGCGACTTGAACTGGATTATCAATTGGAGCTTCATCTGAAGTATATCTCGGGCAACTGCGACGGACACACCGGAGGAACAGTCGGCCCCAGTTCTCTTTCCTCTTTGAGAGCAACCCTTCCGGTTAAATTTAATCAAGACAATCGAGACTTCGTATGGCTTCCTGAGCGGGAGGAACGAACGACCTATCTACCAGCTGGGATGTCAGCGACAACTCCAGCGACCCGCCGAAGGAGCTGTCCGCCCGCAATCGAAAGTCTTTTGCTGGTGTTATAAATGATACTGCAATCGTGAACGGAGAGCTTTGAACGATGTCGGCATGCCGATGCAACGTAGAAGTGGCATTAATAGACATCCTCGCACTAGGACAGGTCCGGGACTGGCGGCAATCAGTATGCGCTGGATAGTGCAGATAAAAGCCCCCGCTGGCGCAAGATACGGTCTGCTCACAGCGATCGATTCGGCACAGGGATTGATTCAGAAGTCGGTGGATCTACTACCGGATGACTCACCTTCACAGGCTTTAGACCTGGCGCCATCACACAAAGACAATTTTGCTATCGGCGACGAAAGCAAGTCGGTCATGGCGGAGAGCTACACCAGTCACCTGCGAGAACTTGCCAACATGAAGGACTATATTCGTAAGCGTGATTACAGCGCTGACGTTTCCACCGAAAACACACACAGAATTTCGAGTGGTACACGGAGGGCAGTCATTCAGCATGTCGAGGATTTACAATCCACGCTCGACGGAGCTCCGGGGCCAGATCCGGGTGAGCGATATATTGCACCTGACGTCGAAGCGGCGCTGACCTCTGCAGTGTTGAAAACGGTAGATGACGTACACAATGAGATAGCAAGCGCAACAGGTCACGTACAGACGTATGCGAACGACATCGACGCCTCCACCGCAAAGCCCAATAGTGAAGCGGCATCGGCAGGCCGCAGCCCCATGCAGTCTAGCTACTCAACCAGGCCGAGTTCGGCACCCTTCGCGGCGACCACCGACTATACCCGCTATCAAGGCAGCACCTCGATAGACGCCGCCATTGATAACGCGCTCGACGCGCTCGGTATTACCGATCCAACTGCCCGCGAGTATTGGAAGCGCGGCTACCGGGTGCTAATCAGCCGAGAATCTGGCGGGAACCCAAACGCCGTCAACAACTGGGACAGCAACGCCGCCGCCGGAAGCGCATCCAGGGGGCTCACACAGACCATCCCCGGAACCTTCCAGGCATATCATGTGGCCGGAACATCTGACAACATTCACGACCCAGTCGCCAATGTCGCTGCTAGCATGAACTATGTCATGAAACGATACAACGTCTCCCCGGACGGGCATGACCTGCAAGCGAAAGTCCAACAGGCTGATCCGAATCGTTCGCCGAAAGGTTACTAGATTTTACATTGCGCGCCTGAATTGGATCGGCGCGCTGGCGAAAGAATGAGGCCAGACTCTGTCGGCTGTAGCATTCACATTCTGTGCCGCTCCAGCGTTAATTTTGGCCTCGCGCCCAGCGAGGACCGATGACACGCCGAGCATCTGGTCGTGCGTCGCATTGCTGCCCGACTCCACGGCGACAACGTCTACACCTATCAAGCTCCGTGTATCCCATGCGCGAATGGTGGCGATCTCCTCTTTACTTTGACGCGATGACTGGGCTTGATCCAGCCCACGGCGGCAATCCGCCGCGCCGAGTGGCGTGGCTGATGTCGGTGCGCTGCCGCATCTTAGAGCGTGTCTCATGCGGCGATGGGATTGAGGCGCGTGGGAGGCATTTGCGTTCTTCGGTGGTGTGCCTGCTCGGTTGGCGCCGGACAATCTTCGCACCGGGGTGGCCCGTCCGGATCTGTGTGACCCGAAGATCAACCGGTCCTACGCCAGTTTTGCGCAGCATTGCGGGACGTTAGTGGATCCGGCCGGGCGCGGCAAACCGAAGGACAAGCCGCGGGTGGGACGGCCGATGCCGTATGTGCGTGACTCGTTCTGGCCGGGCTGGGAATGACCGTCGCTGGCCCAGATGCAGGACGCCGCGGTTGCCTGGTGCCGGGCGGCGGTCATGCCGGCCACTCGGCGGCACATCACCACTGTCGGTGCTCGAAGCGGTCGAGTCCGAGACGCTGATTGCGTTGCCGCGCAGCGACTTCATCCTCGCCGACTGGTCGACGGGCACTGTCGGCCCGGATATCCCTGTCAAGGTCGGCAAGGCGTTGTTTTCGGTGCCGTGGCGGCATATGTCAGAGTTGCGGCAGAACAGCCTCCGAACCCGCAACCCGATCACGACCTCGCGGCCGGTCATCGAGGTGTCCGACAACCGCCGTTGGTAACGGCTGTGAACCCGGCCGGACAGCGTCCCGCAGCCGGGACACCCGAGGATCCTAGCCGGTAACGGCATCGATCCGCACCGTCGAACCCGCCGTGCGGATCGTCTCGATCCGCAACCCATCCAGATGCGGCAACAGGACCCTCGCCGGTCCGAGATCAGAACACCCGCGACATGATGAGAACCATCACACTGAGACACCCGAGGCGGGCGTATTCAATTATTCTATGTGCTAAATGTCCCTACCGCTGCCGCAAGAAGAGATACTCCTAAAGCCGCAGCAATCCTGACCACCGCGTCATCGATTCTTGAATTACACAGAGCCACCGCAGCAATTCCGATCAATCCCACGGCCACGGTGGCCAATAGGGGTGGAATCGCCAACCTCGCGATCAATCCTGCGCCCACGCAGATTTCCGCCGGACCTGTCGCCCAATAAGCCCATTGCGGGAAGAAAAGTTGCTTCGCGTCTCTTCTCACTACTGCTATAGCTGAAACTGTCGCCGTTCCTGCGCACACTATAACGGCCCCCAATAGCATGATTGTCAGAACCACCATCCCCATCAACTTTCAGCTAATTCTCAAGCCGAATGCATCGACACGCAGCTGACGCGTCCTACATCCACCGTTGTCGCCACATACCGTATCTCGAAGACCAGCTTCTCACGCATGAAATAGTGAACAGATTTTTCAGATTTATGTGATTCAAATCTCACCGACCTGGATCTAGTACCTGAAAATGATAAGATTTGATAGAAGGTATTCAACTAATAGCTAGATGACACCGCGAGCGGACGGAACGCCAGGTCCGGCGCGGATGGAAGACCGCCTGGTGTTGCACGCAGGATGAGACGATTCGCCGGATCATCGGTCATCGCCTTCGGTCGGTTTCTCCCGGTTAGCGATGTCCCGTCTGTCAGCTATCTTCAACCGGATCATCAGACCGCGCCTCATCGCCGGAGCAGAACCGATAGCGAAACCTCTTGCCGGGCACAGGAGGGGACTGCGCACGGGGTCCGCGGTGTGGTGTCGCACGAGACCGCGGCAGATCAAGACCTCGCGGAGGGTATCCGGTTGAGGGGTACCTCGTTGGATGGCGCCCCGTGACGTTCCACTCCAGCCAGGTGAAACACTAACCACTCATCGATGGCGAGGGGACCGTATTCGGAACGCGGCTGTCGGACCTCCCGGCAGGTGACGGGGGTTCGGCTGCGTTCGGCAGAGTGGTGTAGCAGCTCGCTGATCGAGCAGTGAGTGTCGAACCCCGGACATGAGGGTGGTCATCGCGTGATCCTTCAACAGACCTACCAAAGTCACTGAAGGAAGAAAGTCCCACGCGATGACCGATATTCAACGTATCGACCCGAGCGCCGTGTTGTCCGAGCAACTGGCTTCGGCCAGCCCCGATCTGCTGCGCGGCCTGCTGTCCACGTTCATCCAGACCCTGATGGGCGCCGAGGCCGACGCGGTCTGCGGCGCCGGCTACGGCGAACGCAGCGACGAGCGGGCCAACCACCGCAACGGCTACCGCCACCGCGACTTCGACACCCGTGTCGGCACGATCGATGTCGCGATCCCGAAACTCCGTTTCGGCAGCTTATTTCCCGGACTGGCTGCTCGAGCGCCGCAAACGCGCCGAACGCGCCCTGACCTCGGTGGTGGCGACCTGCTATCTGCTCGGAGTCTCGACCCGACGGACGGAGAAATTCGTCGCATCCCTCGGCATCACAACACTTTCCAAGTCTCAGGTGTCGATGATGGCCCGCGACCTGGATTCCCAGGTCGAAGCCTTCCGGACCCGCCCCCTGGATCAAGGGCCTTACACGTTCGTCGCTGCCGACGCGCTGGTGTTGAAGGTCCGCGAGAACGGGCGCGTGGTCAACGTCACGCTCTGATCGCCACCGGCGTCAACAACGATGGATACCGGGAAATCCCTGGGCTGCAGGTGACTTCAGGTGAGGATGGCGCGGGCTGGCTGGCGTTCTTCCGCGACCTGGTCGCCCGCGGACTTCCCGGGGTAGCACTCGTCACCTCCGATGCCCACGCCGGTCTGGTCGCCGCGATCGGCGCGACCCTGCCCGGGGCCGCCTGGCAGCGCTGCCGCACCCATTACACGGTCAACCTGATGAGCATCTGCCCGAAATCCTCATAGCCATGGGTCCGCACCCTGCTGCATTCGGTGTTCGATCAAGCAGATCCAGGATCTGTTGCTGCACAATATGATCAGATGCTCGATGCGCTCGCCGAGAAACTGCCGCGGGTCGCCGACCACCTCGACGCCGGCCGGGCGGATCTGCTGGCGTTCAGCCGGGTTTCCCAAACAGATCTGGCGACAGATCTGGTCGAACAATCCCCAGGAACGGTTGAACAAAGAGATCCGCCGCCGCACCGACGTCGTCGGCATCTTCCCCGACCGCGGCTCGATCATCCGCCTCGTCGGCACGGTCCTGGCCGAACAACACGACGAATGGATCGAAGGCCGCCGCAACCTCGGCCTGGACGTCCTTGCCCGCTCACGCGGAATCGCACCCACGGACGAACAGGAGGACACCACACCCGAAGAACTCACGGCCTGACCGACATTTCGGATCACGCGGTGACCACCCGACTTACACCACGCTCGGGGACTTGACCACGGGTTCCCCAGCGACGCGGAAGCGATCACGGCGTGGGCACGCGGAGAAAGACACAGCGACCGGGAACTGTTCCCACGCTATGTCCCTCCCAACGACGGACACGGGCACCAACAAGTATTCGGCGCACCGCAGAAGGCGGCGTGGGCCGACGCGGTCGCGGAGTCGGGACGACCGCCAGCCGTCTCCTTCGCGCACGATGTGGGAGAAGGCGACGGCTTCGCGGTCGACGTCAACACCGGTACCGTCGAGCAGCCGGTGTGGGCGACCGTGGCACTCGACGGAGAATCACACGGGCGGCTGCTCGCGTCCATTCACTACTTCGCACGCGCTGCGCAACAAGCCCCGGCGACGCTGCTGGTCTCCTGTAAAACAGCGATGCCCGGGGCATCGGCGGCACGCGAGGCCGCGGACTACCTGCACGGCAGCAGAACTGTCCGGGGTGACATCCATGCACCAACCGATCTGGTAGCCCCAGTTGGGCGGGAACCCGGGACGATGACCGACCTCGGGGTCATCGCAAACTACGATTCGAACGGAAATCCATTGCCACTGTTTGCCACCTTTCCCGCACCCGAGAACCGGCCCACCCCATGGCTCGGCGATGCCCAATGAGTTCGGGGAGACGAGCGATGCAACCGAGACTTTTGACCATTCGGGGACAAGACTGGCTCGTCCGGAAACTCGGCCCATTCGAGCCGAACCCCCGCTACCGCCCGCTCCACAGTTCGACACCGACCGACCCGATCGACACGCTAGCGCGGCTCACCGCCGCAGGTGAAGACCACCGTGCCGACATCATCCGAATCCTCCGCGACACCGTCGTCCAGATCGGATGCGACCAAGACAACGAGCCAGTCGTCGTCTCACCGGAACCGGAGTGCCGTGCGTACTCGTCGTGACTGCTGAGATACAACTCGCGAGAGAAGGCGGTGCGGTCCTTCACCGCGCACGCGGACGAGTTCCCATGGGCCTGGAGTTCGCGGATGGCCGACGAATGGCTCGGCGACCTGCGGGCGCTGTGCAATCTGAAGCGATCGACGCTGCGCAACTACCAGAACTCGATCAGCCTGTTCTGCGCCTACCTGGTCGATCCCGCCTACCAGTGGGCGGCCGAGTGTGAACAGCGGTTCGGAACGCACCCGGTGCAGGTGATCCACGAATGGAACACTGCCGTGCACCTCCAAGAGGCCGAACGCCGGGAAGCGGGCTTTCACCCGAGACGAGTTGCAGGCGTTCTTCGACCACGCCGACGCCCAGATCGACGAGGTTCGCGGCCGCGGCCGTAAGGGCTGGTTGCCGGCGTTCCGGGACGCGGTGCTGTTCAAGACCGCCTACGCGTTCGGGTTGCGCCGCAACAAAACCCGCATGCTTGACGCGGTCGACTTCGGCCGCAACCCCGAGGGCGCGGAGTTCGGCGACTACGGCGTTGTCTACGTCCGCTATGGCAAGGCCAAGAAGGGCTCCCCACCGAAGCGGCGCAGCGTGCTGACGGTCTGGCCGTGGTCGGCCGAGATCCTCGAGCAGTGGACCGAGGAGGTCCGGCCGTTGCTGCCGACCGCCACTCAAGGCGCGTGCTGGCAGTTCGAACGCAGCGCCCGGATCGGATTCACCTAGATGAACACCCGTTTCGCGGCCTACCGAGACGCGGTCGGCCTCGATGCCGCACTCGATTTCCACTTGCTGCGCCGCTCCTACGTCACCCACCTGATCGAGGACGGCTGGGATCCGCGGTTCGTCCAAGAGCAGGTCGGCCATGAGCATGCGTCCACGACCTCGCTCTACACCTGCGTGTCGTCGGACTTCCGTACCCGGACCCTGCGCTTGGCTATGTCAACGTGAAGTGGCCCCGGTGTGACGGGTTGAGTTGGCCCCGGGCTGCGTTTCAGGAAGATGGAGACATTTCTGGCTGGGAACGGT
>NZ_JBSGCA010000082.1:0-19501 GCF_053601535.1 Nocardia sp. NPDC004718 | reverse complement strand
GAGGGCCCGCCGCCCGGCCACCGCGCCGGGGGGACCCCACGGCCGCGGGTCCACCCGATGCGCGGCCATGCGGCGGTGCTCATGCGCCGACGCTGCTGTGCCGCCAGCTGCGGTCATGCGCCGACGGCGATCTGTGATGGTCTCCACGCGGATCCGCGAGAAGGCGGGTGGTGACCAGTGTCCAGCACCTTCATGGTCGTGCGTGCGAGCCATGCGGCCATTGCGACGGTCGATCGATGGCGTGCGCGCGCAGCGGCGGGTCGGGCATGAAAGTGGTCGCGATGGCACGGCCTAGAAAATGTAGTGGTCTGGGAAACCGGGTGGTCGCGAAGCGCTCGATCCCTGCGGTGAGTTTGCTGCGACCCGTGGCGGTGCGTTGGCGCCTCGCTCTATCCAGCGTCGGCACCGATTCGGATGAGGTGCTGCGCGCCTCCACTCTCAACGGACGCCGCTACGTCGGGGCGGAGCGAGCGCAGGAGTACGGTCGGCTCCATGCGGGCGAGGGATGCTGCTGGTGCGGGTCACCCCCGAGAAGGTGATATCGGAGAACAACGTCACTGGTGAATAGCAACGGGCGATGATCATGACCACTGGTCGGCGATGACGGTCGACGACGGCAACGCCGCCGGGGGATCCGCCGGCCGCGAGCCCGACACCGACGGATCGCAGGAGTCGAATGGGCGGTCGGTGGGCAACCTGGAGTTGTTCTTCGACCTCACCTTCGTGTTCGCGATGTCGCAGGTCACCCACCTGATGCTCAGTGACATCTCCTGGCAGGGTTTCGGCCGGGGTGTGCTCGCTCTGCTTGCGCTGTGGTGGGCGTGGGTGTGCTACGCCTGGCTGACCAACACGTTCGACACGGCGCGGGTGACGTACACGACGTCGATCATCGTCGCGATGGCGGCGATGCTCATCGCGGCGATCGCACTGCCGACCGCATTCACCACCGGGGCCCTCGTTTTCGGGCTCGCATTGCTTGCCGTCCGTCTCATCAACGTCGGGATGTTCCTCGCCTCGTCATCCCGAGAGGAGGATGGATTGGCGTCGGCGATCCGCCGACTGGCGCCGGGCCTGGTCGTCGGGCCGGTCTTGATCGTTGCCGCTGCTTTTGTGGCCTCCCCCTATCGTGAGTTGCTGTGGCTCGCGGCGGCGGCGGTCGACTTCGGCAGTCCCCTGATAGCAGGAATCCGCGGATTTCGGGTCGTGCCCTCGTATTTCATCGAGCGCCACGGTTCGGTCATCATCATCGCGCTGGGCGAGACGATCGTCGCGATGGGGGCGGGGGCAACCGGAGACCTGCGCCATGCCGGTGTCCTCGGGGCCGTGGTTCTCGGGGTGCTGATCTCGGCCACGCTGTGGTGGACCTACTTCGGCCTCACCGCCGGCGCCGAAGAACGCATGCGGCGAACATCCGGTGCCGATCGGGTGCGGTTGGCGCGCGACGCCTACAGCTACCTGCACCTGCCGCTCGTCGCGGGGATTGTCTTCTTCGCCCTAGGGGCCCGGGTTTCGGTGGAACACATCGATGAGCCGCTGGCGCCGCTGGCCGCTCTCGCCCTCACCGGTGGGGTGGCACTGTTCTACGCCGGCGAGGTGGCCTACCGATGGCGTGACCACCGTCGGCTCACCCGCGATCGGCTCCTCACCGCCGCCGCGGCCCTCCTCGTCTTTCCGGTGGCGATTTCCGTCCCCGCCGTCTTGTCGCTGACCGTGCTTACCGCGATCGGAGTCCTGCGACTCGCATGGGAGCTGTGGCGGCGCCCGCAGATAGGCACCGGCATAGCGGGATCCGTACGGTGAGAACGACTCCACTGGCGTAAGCACCGCCTAGCTCCCGACGTTCTGCTGAGGAGCACATGCAGAGGTTCCTCAGTTTTCCATGTTCAGGGGTCGTGTCTGCTCACGCCGAGAGCACCGGTCGACCAAGGGTCGACTCAGGACGCAGTTCGACGGCCAGCTCCGCGCCGAGGGCCGCCTGCGCGAGCGCTCGGCCGAGCCCGGGGGCCTGCTTGAACAGATTGTGACCGGCGATGAAGTAGATGCCGTCGGCCTCCCAGATCGCCACTCCGTCCTCACTCCAGGGCAGGTCGGTCACCCAGCAGTGGCGGTAGTCCACCGGCTCGGGATCCAGCCCGGGCAGAGCCCGGCGCACGTAGTTACCGGCCCGGTCGGCCAGCGCGGCGAGCTGGGCCGGCTGGAGAAAGCTGCCGTCGTCGCGCAATTCGAGGGTCTCACTGAGTCCCACCGCGTACTGCCGGTTGCCGGGCATCGTCGCGGCGTAAATGCCGGTCTCACCGAATTCGCCGCTGCTGTCCTGCAGGCATGCGAGTCGCTGAAACCGCTCGCGCACATCGAAGGTGACCCGCACGTGCGCTGCCGAGCGCACCGGAAGCGATATCCCCACTCCGCGTGCCAGCCGTGCGGTTCCCTGGCCCGCGCACACCACCACGGCTGCGTGTTCGACCCGTGCGCCGCCGGTCTGGACCTCGATGGTGCCTCGCCCGGTGGGCGCTACCGATAGCACCTCGTCAACCACCAGAGCGTCACCGATCGAGGCGGCGAGCCCATCGATCGCGGCCCGCGTCCGGATCGCCCCGCCCGCCTCATCGAGCATCGCAGGACCCTCGTAGGCGGCCAACAGCGGCATCCGCTGCGCAAGTTCGTCGGGCTCGATGCGACGTGCCCGCACCCCACCGACCCGTTCCAGGATCGCCAGCCGCTGCTCAACGCCGGCACCGATCGCGACCACGCCGTCAGCCGAGATCAGCTCTCTGCCCAGCTGCTGCGCCCATTGGTCCCAGATAGCACGGCTGTCCCGCGCGAATGCCACCAGCCGGGGGTCGTCGTGGGCATGGCGAAAAATTCTGGCTTCACCGCCGGACTGGGCATTGCCCGGCAACCCCCGTTCGTACACCCGGACCGACTCGCCCGCGCTCAGCAGTGCGTAGGCGGTGGACAGCCCGACGATGCCCGCCCCGACGACCCCGATATCCGCAGCGTTCACGATGGTTTACACCTGCGCCTGGGTTCGGCTTCGAGTCGGACCAGCAGCGCCTTGGTGGCCATGGCGGGTCTCCTGCTCGGAGGTGGTGGACACGATCCAGCATCACACCACCGGCCGGTGAAGGGAAGGACCCCCGGACCCACGAATCAGGAAACCGACCCTACTGATCGGACTGGGCCTCAACCGTCTGTTCGGCTGGTCGTGGGCGACCCGATCGCCGCGCTGGTGATCGCCGCCATCGCGGTGCGCGAAGGCGCAACGCCTGGCAGGGCGACACTTGCTGCCCGGCACCGACCGCACTTGCCACCACCGACCGCAGCACCGGGCACGACTGCGACTGCTGTGACTGACCATCCCGAATCGGGCGGAAGCCCTGCCTTGTCCCGAGTCCCGCAGGCAGCTTGCCTCCGGTACCAGCAGGAGATGGCGGCCGCGAAGTACCTGCGCGTCCATGCTCTCCACAGAACTACAGAACAGCAGGTCAATGGCTTGCGATTTTATTGCGTTCGCGTAGTTACCCCCTTCACGTTCTGCACGATCCCCGACCCGCTCGCCGCGGCAAGGCAGGGCTGGAGCGCCATTGTGGTGGGCGAAGGGATCAGGAACTCCTGAGTGGGGGTCAGTGTTCGAGTCCCCTTAGTGCGTGATGGTGCACCGGCCGGGGCGTCTACCGGTACGACGTGCACGTAACTGCGCCCTACCGCGCACTCTGCCGCCGCGCCGGCGGTAGCTGGTGGATCTGCGTCGATAGGCCGAGACTGGTTATTGCCTGCCCGCGCCATACGGCACGCGACCACACGGGTCGCGCTCGCCTCGGCACCGCCAGATCGGGCGAGGTGCGTGGGTTTCCGCCTATCGACATGAAGGAGGCTGGAAATGCATCACTCCGACTTGGACCCGACCTTCTATCGGAGCGCGGCGGAGGCGGCGGCCGCGCCACCGGAGCGGCTCGCATACGTTGTTGCGTTCGACCGCGCGGCACAGAAGCCAGATGCGCTGTCAGTAATCGATGTGGATCCGGGCTCGGCCACCTACGGCCTGGTGGTGGGTTGGACCGAGGTACCCCACCTGGGCAACGAGCTGCACCATTTCGGCTGGAACGCCTGCAGCAGCGCGCTGAAGCACGAGGGCCACCAGATTGAGGGGCTGGCTCGGCGGTACCTGATCGTGCCGGGTCTGCGCTCGTCGCGCCTGTACGTGTTCGACACCCAGCCCGACCCACGCCAGCCCACCCTGTCCAAGATCGTGGACAGCTCCGAGCTCGCGGCCAAGGCCGGCTACTCCCGTCCACACACGCTGCACTGCGGGCCGGACGGTGTGTTCATGACCTGCCTCGGCGGGGCCGAGGGATCGGACGGGCCGGGCGGGATCGCGCTGCTCGATCACGGCACGTTCGATGTGCTGCGGCAATGGGAGACCGACCGTGGGCCGCAATACCTCGCGTACGACGCCTGGTGGCATCTCAACCAGAACACGCTGATCAGCAGCGAGTGGGGCACCCCAGCCATGATCGAGGACGGGCTGAACCCGGAGCTGCTGCTGGCCGACAAGTACGGCCACGCGATCCACTTCTGGGACCTCAGCGCCGGTCGGCACCAGCAGCGGATCGATCTCGGCGAGCAATACCAGATGGCACTCGAGCTGCGCCCGTCACACGATCCGGACGCCGCTTGGGGGTTCGTCGGCGTGGTGATCTCGACCGAGGATCTGTCGGCCTCCGTGTGGCGTTGGCACCGCGATGGCGGCGTGTGGGCGGTCGACAAGGTGATCACCATCCCGGCCGAGCCGGCCGATCCCGATCTGCTGCCGCCGGCACTGAAACCGTTCGGCGCGGTGCCGCCGCTGGTCACCGACATCGACCTGTCGGTCGACGACGCATACCTCTACGTCTCGTGCTGGGGTACCGGGGAGCTGAAACAGTTCGACGTGCGCGACCCGGCCGACCCGAAAGAGACCGGGTCGGTCCGGCTCGGCGGAATCGTGGGCCGCACCGCCCACCCGGCCGCGCCGAACCAGCCGCTTGCCGGCGGCCCCCAGATGGTCGAGATCAGCCGTAACGGTCGGCGGGTCTACCTCACCAATTCGCTCTATGGCGCGTGGGACGACCAGTTCTACCCAGATGGGGTTGGCGCCTGGATGGCCGTGATGCGCATCGATCCCGACGGCGGAATGACCGTCGACGAGTCGTTCTTCCCGCACGACGAGGACTTTCGAGGTCTGCGGGTGCACCAGGTGCGCCTCCAGGGCGGCGACGCTTCCTCCGACTCCTACTGCTACCAGTAGTCGGGACGAGCGGGGACCACTAAATCTCTACCGCGTATGCCCGGTCGGCGAAGTGTCCGCACACGTCGAACCTCGGACACGCTGTTGGCGCTAGGAGAGATCGTCCCCAGAGGCGCTCGCCGAAAGCCCCAAGCGGCTTGGGGTTTGAAGCTAGCAGCCTCGTCGGGCTGGTGAGCTTAGTGGGGGTTGGCGCGACAGTGTATCGGACCGAAACCGGCTGCAGACCACATGGTTTCGAGCAGAACACCGTGTGAGCGCACGCTGTGGTGCGGCATGTGCGGCTCGCTCCAGTTGCCGAATCGTGGTGGCCGAACGCTTGCGCGGGATTGCCGCGGAGCCAATCGGGAGGCGCTGCGCAAAGGTTTGGCTGCGGAGTTTCTGCCCGACGGCCCGAACCGTCCGGCTGGAGAGTAGGCGCAGAGCCTTCCGGATCAGTTCGAGTTTTGTGTGCTGCTTGACGTTCACCAGCGGCAGCACATTGAGCACCACGATCTCGGCGAACACCTGCCGCGCCTCTGGGCCGACACCGTCCAACTGCCGGGTGAGTTTCTCGGCGAATGACGCTCCCGACGCGTCAGGAGCCGAGACAACCCACGGGCCGGGGCCGGGAGTCGCGTATCGCCTCGAGCTGCCCGGCCTGCGACGGCACGAGGAGCCCGGCGCCGCGGCCATCGTTCGACAGGCCGATCCCGCGGATCACCCCGAATATCCGCCGCCAGCGCATCGGACAGTCGCATGAGCGCCACGAACCCGCAGCCCTCGGCCGGCACCAAGCCGTCGGCGCCACCCTCCGGACACACCCCCGTCCCGATCACCGAGGATCTGGGAGATCCAGCCGGTGCGCAGCGCGCGTGGACCGTGCTCGATGAACACCCGAACCCCGTCGGCCCATGCAACCGCATGTACCGCCCGACCGGGCCGCCCACCCGGTCAGCCAGGCCCGGACATCGGTGGTCCCAGGTCGAGGTCGTCACGAACTGTTGCAACTGCTGATGACCCACCCCGAGACGGTCTGCCATCGGTTGCATCGACTTACGCTTGCCATCGGCGAGCAACCCACGCAAGTACAGCTGCCCCCATGGCCCGTTGATCCCGGCGCGCGAACCCGGCGAACATCTCCGCGACGAACTTCTCGATCACCGGACGGACAACGTCGATCTCCTCACCCAACACCACTGCAGCAGAACACATCCCCGCCACACCCAACAAGGCACTACTAGCCGGCGAACCCGGGGCACAGGTTGGTGGTGGCGGCGCTGACGAAGAGCGCGCCCTGGTGGAAGTGGTAGGTGGTCTCCACCGTGGAGATCTCGTCGAGTACCGAGGTGCCGCCGCGCAGGTGGTCGCAGGTCGCGTACCCGGCGGCGACCATCTCGTCGGCCTTCTTGCCGGGCAGGGTGGCGTTGTTGATGCTGATCTCCTCGAGGAAGGAACCCTCGGCACTCGGGTCGGCGGTGGCGGTGGCACCGCCCAGCACGGTTGCGCCGAGCGCGGCGGCGGTGACGGCGGTCGCGACGGCGAAGGTGCGGAAGCGGTTGCGGGTGATCCCCATGATGTGGTTCCTGTTCGAGAGGTGTTGTGGCTGTGAGATTTAATGATTCCGCCCCGGCGCTCCCGGAAGTAGCCACCCCAGGGATGAGTCGGCCACCCCCTGTGGCGCGCTGGACGCACGGGAAGGGCCCGTTGCGCGGACGGGGCCGCGCACGATAGCGCGAGGTTTGTTTTTCCGGCGCTGGTCAGTACTGCTGTCGGTCGCGGCACCCTCCCCGTCAGGCGGCGGCCGTGCACCGCCGCGATGCGTACGAGCGCGTTCGTACCCGCCTGGGCGCACCTGAGACCGTGCCCGATCGGATCAGAATAGTCGCGCCCCGACCAGCCGCACATGGGCCCGCGGCCGGTGGCCCGCGCGGGCGGCGGCGGCTTCATCCGGTAGTGCTCCGCCGCCGCCCGCGCGACACATTCAGCGGAACCAGCCCGCCACGCCGAGACTTCCTCGGCCACAACGTCCTGCGGGGTCGGAAGTATTTTCGCAGCATCCGTATGTCTGAGGCTCCACTGAACGCAACTGTCGTGTAGGGCGGGAAGAGTTCGTCCTTGCCAGGCGCATGTGCTGGCCGGCCCTAGGTTTCATGGGCCAGCGATCTCGACGCATATTTGTCATTCGACGACAGTGAACGATGGATTGTTCTTGTCCAGGACGCCGGTCGAGATATCGGGCTCGCCGCAGAATTCTCCGATCAGGTCGACGGCTTCGGAGATCGCCGCGTGGAGTTGGTCGTCGGTAACCGAACCCAGGCAGTCGATGTTGAGTTCGAAGTTCTCGGTCCCCGGTCGAACGATCGTGTGCGCCCCTTGCCGCCAAGCCCAGCGCCGAGTGGCGACCTGCTTATCGTCGACGAAGATCACCTCGCCTGCCTCGGGGTGTTCGACGGCGCCCTCGTTCATGAAGGGCACGAAGATCTCGTCGCCGACGGCCCGCGTCAGCAGAAGTTCACTTTTCACGTCGTCGAGCGAGTGCGCTCCGCACGGGATGAGGTGGCGAAGGGATAGCACAGTCCCGATGTCGACGACGGTCGATATCGCCGGTAGAGCATTCCCGGCGAGCGCTCGGCGTACGAGCGCTTCGCCCGCTGCGCGGAACTTCCCCGGGTCGGCTCCGAAGGCTTTGAAAGTACTCCGCCAATCGGAGATCTGCGGCATTTGCGCCAACGTCGCGATGTCGAGGGAGTCCCGGACTTGCCGCTCTGCCGCTCGCAGCCTGTCGACCAGTTCGAGACTCGACGGACAGTTTCGGACCTTCCGGACGACGACCAGACCACGCCGGAAATCTGGCCGCATGTCGAAGATCGACGTGTCCACGCGTATTTTCATCGTGCGCCCGAGGAGGTTGTCTACCACCTTCGAATTCCACCTTTCCGTTGCCCAACGTTTGTACACCGGGAATTTCTTCCAGCCGACTCGATGCCACGGCTGGAGCTTCGCCCCTAGCAGCCGAGCAGTGAGATATCGGCACAGAAATGCGTCACGAACGACATCAGTTCATCGAGCGATTCCGTAAAGAACAGTACGGGTTGATAATCATGTGTTCCGTAATCCTGCGCCACCATGGCATCCACGTCTGCCGGACGCATGGATGCGTCCTGGAACTCATCGAGCTCTCCGTATGAGGAGAGCAGGCTTGCACCGCATGCGAGCATTCGTCCATCGTCAACGACCACGCCGTATTCCATCGTGTACCAGAAGACCCGCGACAGGACGTGCAGCGCGGACCGATTGCTTGCCAGACGCTTCGCAGCCACACCGAAGATCCGGTACATTTCGGCGAATTCTTCGCTGGCGAGCATGGTTCCGTGACCTATGACTTCGTGCGCCATGTCGGGCTCAGGGGAAAACAGCGGCCTCGAATGGTGGCGGACGAATTGCGTTGCCTGGAAGATGCCGTCCGCCAACGGCGCGTAGAATTCGTTCAGCGGCACGATACCCGCAGCGGGCGAGAACCGGAATCCCGTCAGTGAAAGCAGGACCTCGGAGACTTCACGCATCTGAGGTATCCGGCCCGAAGGCAGGTTCAACCGGTCGGCGGACCGCAGGAGTTCGGGGTGCACCTTTCGCTGATGGCGTTCCATCAGCGCGGAATACATCGTTCGCCAGCAACTTTCGGAGTCCTCGGAGTACTGGATGTCCGGTGCCGGCTCTCCCCACCTGTGGTGCGCCGCCGCCCGTGCGACCGCATCTCGTTCACTCTGGTAAGCGAAGTCGCCGAACCCGGGATGGTCGGCGGGCAGTATCGTCCGCACCACACCGTCTTCCTCGACAATAATACGCGCGTACCGCCCTGCTTCCGTAAACACTCTCACTGTCCCCTCACGGTGTATTTGCGGCCGTACTGCGCGTGCGGAAAAGTAGTCCACCTGGTCGACAGCGGGACTACGCCCCGGACTCGTCCAGCCCAACAGCCGTTGCTTGCTCCAATGTCGGAACGTGGCGTTTCCTCAGGCCGAGACAATCGACGATCCCGATGACCCAGCGTTTGCGGAAGGAACTTCAACGGACACGTTCTTGGTCCGTTCTATCGCGTGAACCGGTTGTCGGAGGCGGGCGACGGACTACCCGCGGCGGCGACGGACTACCTGCCGCGTTGGTCAGCGACTCGATTGCTCGCCGAACAGAATGCGCCGGTTCCGCTGCCGGCAGTCAGCGGCGGCGCGACGCGTGAGCAGGAGTCGAACTGCGATCTGGGAGCCTCAACGGATCGATTCGACGACAGTCACCACCACGCCCAGCAGGGAGATCCCGAGGTGCGCCGCTATCCACAGATGTTCCAGCCGGATGCGAGACAACAGCGGATAGCTGCCTTCGTGCTGTCGTCGATTGGCGGCCCAATCATCCTCGAGCGACAACTCTGGATACATACCGTCCAGTCGGCGGCGAATCAACTGGGCGGCATCCATGTGCATCTTGAATCGCTCGTAGTACTTCGCTGAGATCAGCGCACCGAAGAGCCCCAACGACGCCACTGCGAGGCCCACCGCAGCCGAGATCGGGCTGGAGCCCGGTTGGGCTGCTACGTAACCCATTCCTCCGACCGCCCCGATGACTACCACCGACGTCATCACGGCGCGGTGGTTCTCGGACTGTCTGCCCTGTGTGCGCTGCTCCTGCCACAACCGCAGCAAGATCGCGACATCGTTGTCGCGCTGCTCGGTTGACGGTGTCCGAGTCGGCTCCGGGTCGGCGGCAAGCGACAGCGGGTCCGCCTGGGGCTCTGACACGGCGCCGTGGGCCCCAGTGGACGGGCGACTTGCCCACTGTGCCAGCTGTTCCTGGGCGCTCTCCCATCTGATCAGCCACGCCCCAACGTCGCCCCCACAGGCCTTGACAAACGCTTCCGTGGTCTCCCACGTCGGGAGATGGTCGCCCCCGGCGGCTTCCGAGAGTGCGGTACGGGAACGACCCGAGATGCGGGCCATCTGGAGGTACTTAGGGTTCCCCGCCTCCGAGCGCAACTTCCGCAGCTCAGCCGCGAAGGCTTGGATCGGACCCGCTGACGGATCCAGCAACCGCTCCGGGCGAGGCATGGCATCGTCTCCATCGGTAAGGGGACCAACGTCGATCGTACCCAGCGGGTTCGCGCCGTCCGCCGTTACTTACGTCGGCCGTCCCATTGTCCACCGCCCGGCGGAAGTTGACCGTCATCACAGGGAAACCGGCAACCACCGAGGTATACAGGTGGAACTCGAGGGAGGATCGCGCCGCGGCCGAGATCGGGTCACACCCGGCCGGCCATGCCCTGGGAGCGGCAGGGCCACGATCGTTGGTCCTCGTGGCGCGCACGCGAGCACTACTACGATTGTGGCGTGACGCGATCGCGTGAGCGAGTCGCCGAGCGTGTGCCGTCGACGTTGCGAGGTGTCCGTGACAAATCCCCCGTCACTTGTCTCCGCGGACAGCTTCTACCACGTCTTCCTGTGCTACAAGTTCGAGGACTTCGCCGCGGCCGACGCACTTCGCGCCGAACTCGTCGCCCGTGGTCTACGGGTGTTCCTCGATGTCGTCACGGGCGAGGACTGGGCTCCTCTGTCGACATCGATCGCCGAGGCATTGGCGCGCTCGCGCACTCTCGTCGCATTGATGACCGAGAATTTCGCGCGCAGTCCGCACTGCCGTGAGGAATTGCATGTCGCGCTACTGGCGGCGGACCACCTCGATGCCGGAGACACTTCGCGGGTGATGGCGATCGTGCGGGGCATCCCTTTTGACGACGTCCGTCCAAAACAGCTCACCGCTCAACGGCTCCCGTTCGGAGGCCTGCCACCTGCCGTCCTGGTCGAGAAGATCGTCACCAACGTGCGCTCTCATACGGGGGTGTTCGGGGATGCGCCCACAGAGATGCCACGCTTGGACTGGTATCCGCGCGAGCGCCCGACCGAGCGATTCTTCCGTGGACGGTATGCGGAATTGTGGGAGATTCATTCGGGCCTGCGCGCGCGAGAACGCAATCGGGATCGCGGGCTGCCGGTGGTATCGGTAACCGGTGCCGGGGGCCTGGGAAAGACCTCCGTGTGCCTGCACTACGCGCGCGTGTTCGGACGAGATCATCCGGGCGGCGTATTCCTGCTCGATTTCGGTGGCAGCGGCGACCAAGGCGACGCCTCGTCCCCGTACGCGTTGCGAAGCCGCTTCGAAGAGCACTTGGTCGTGATTGCCGAAAGGCTGGACGTGGAGGGGCCGAGCGAGGTCGCCGCGGGACTCGAAGCGCTGGGTCTACCCTATCTGTGGATTCTCGACGATATTCCGACCGGAGCTGCCCCGGAAGATGTGATATCGCTGTGTGCACCCACCGGAGCGGGCCGAACTCTGATCACCACGCGTAATCCCGAACGATTCGCCTCCGCCACCGTCGCTTTGGGTCCACTCGATCCCGATTCCGCCGCAGGCATACTCACCGCCTATCAGCTCCCCGCGGCGACGGAATCGGGCGATGTCCGCGCGATTGTGTCGATGTTGAGTCAGCACCCTCTCGGACTGACGATCGCGGCAGGTCTGACCACCACCGCCGATTTCACCGGGTATGCGGACCTGCGCACCCTGTTGACCGCTGCCGTGCCCGACGAACTCGAAATGGCCCAGTCGATACCGGGGCTGCCCGCTGGATGCGCAGTCCCCTTCAGCCGTGTCCTACTGCGTTCCTTCCATTCACTCGACAAGGCCGGGCGCGATGTGGTGCTCGGTGCGAGCACGCTGGCAGCGGCACCGATTCCGCGCGCCTTGCTCGATTCGATCGTGTCCTCGGTGGCAGACGCCGACGAGCAACACCTCACCGCGGGAATCAGGTCGGCGTACGCGCGGGCGTTGCTAGAGGCGAACGAATCTACGGTCCGAATGCACGCACTCATCACGCGTGCTCTCCGCCTTCTGGTCGGAACACCCGGCCGCCAGAAGTTTCGGGACGCGGCGGTGGCCGAACTCACCGCCGCCGTGGAGGGCACGCACGAGAGCAGGCGGCACCCGTGGATTCGGGAATACCTCCCGCACATTCGTGCCGTTGCGGGCTTCGATCTCGTGGGTGATCGCTGGCAGGTAGGCGAGAAGGAACGGAACCTACTCAATGAAGCGGGACGAGTCCACATCGATGTGGACCGGCAAGCGCTGGAGATCTACCAACTGCTCTACGATTCCTGCACGATCGAAACGGTCGGCCGGTATACCCATTGCGTCGCTCTCAACGGCCTGGCGGTGGCTCACGAATTCGCCGGTGAGCACACAGTGGCCGCGCTCCTCAAAGAACGTGTGGTCGACCTGCTGCGCGCCGAATGCGGCGAGAACGGGCCGGAAACCCTGACCGCGATGAACAATCTCGCTGTCCTGCAATACAAGATGGGCCACCACCATGCGGCCTATGACACCCAGGTGCGCGTCTACCGAGGCCGACGATACAACCGGAACATGGGTCCCACGCATAGGGAGACGGTGGTCGCCTGGAACAACCTCGCGGTATTCCGCGGCCGACTCGGTGACTCACCCGGGCAGCGAAACTTTCACCGACGTGTTGCGCACCGCCTATGGATTCTCGCCTGTAACCGTTGGCAGACCATCGCTCGCCCCGATGACCGGGATGCCCTGGACGCACTGCACGGCCTGGCTCTGAGCTATCGCGCGCTGGGCGACCGCGAGTCGGCTCTGCCGCTACTCACCGACGTCTACCGGCGGTGCACACTGAAGCTCGGACCCGAGCACCCCGACACCATGGACGCCCTGGAAAACATGCTGATCGTGCGGGAGGAACTGAATGAACCACGAGGATGACAGTTTCGAGTCGCTGCTGTCTCGACGGCTGCATCGTCAAGGTCCGGATCACCCCGACACCAGACACACGATGGCAAATCTCATTCGGGGACATATACGCGATCTCACGACCGCCGATCGAGAGACCGCGGAGCTGCCGGATAGCGCCCCGGCGGCCTCGAAGGTACGCCTCGACAGCGACGCGGTGGACGACGAGATCGACTTGGTCGAGACCGCGTTGGCGATGCACGAGCATCGAGCCGCCACCTACGGGAACGATGATCCGCGCACCTTGGTCGCGCGCAGCTATCTGGCATACGCGCTCGCCTTCGCCGATCATCTCGACGGGCAACTCGAATCCGCAGAGGTGCTGGCGCTGGACGCGTACGAAGGGCTCGCGGATGCCACCGAGGCCGGAGAGGCGGGACCGCACGACGCGCGGACAGCGAAGCTTATCCACCGGTGGATCGCCGAACGCGTCAGTCGGCCCGAGTAGTCCCGGCTCCAGGCTCCGACAAACGCGCCAGATCGGCGCGTACCTCCGCTGCCCGGGGGGAGCCCATGCCCTCCAGCATCCCCGAAGCCTCCGTCCACAGGTATTCCGCTTGCTCGGTACAACCCTGTGATTCCGCGACGGTTCCCAGGCCGTGCAGCGCCATCGCCGTCTCGTACCGACCACCTGACCGCGCGTCGGAGTCGATCGCGTCGAGGAACGCCTCTTCGGCCGCCGCGGCCCTCCCGGCGCGTATGTGCAGCCACCCGAGTCCGTTCGCCGCTCTGGCGGCATCCATGTGCATGCCCAACTCTCGCGCGATGCTTCGGGACTCTTCGAGGTGTTCTGCCGCGCGAGCCCACTGCCCCACAGCGGACTCCGAGATGCCGATACCCCGGAGCGTGATCGCGACGTTGCGACGCGTCCCGATCTCGAGGTAGGTCTCCAGCGCGGCCCAATCCAACCGGATCGCCTCGGCGAACTCACCGCGGCGTCGACACACCGCCGCCTCGTGCGCCAAGGTGTTCGCGAAACCTCGTTGGTCGGCCTGCGTTTCGAAAAGTTCGCGGGCGATTCGGTACTGCGCCAGCGCCGCGTCGTCGTCACCTTGCTTGTGCCATGCCACTCCGAGGTTGGCGCGACTCATCGCCTCGCCGAGCCGATCGCCCGATCGCACCGCAGCCCGCACGGCTTGCTCGTGGCTGGACACCCACTCGAAGAGTCTCAGGGTCCTGAAGAAGTAGCCCCGCAATAGAAATGCCAGTCGCCAACGCGCGGAGTCCAGAGCCGGATGGTCCCGCTCGCACAGCGCGACCATCGTCGCCCGCTCGGCCTCCAGCCACGACAGCGCTTCCTCAAAGGTATGCAACGGCGTCGCCTCTACGCTGGTCGCCGACAACTCGATGCGGTACCGGAGCGGCTCGAGCAGTTCGTCGGCTCTGCGCGTTGTATGCAGGTAGTAGTCGAAGAGGCGCTCCAGCGCCGGGGCCGCGGGCGAGTCACGCGAGTTCGCACCGAGTTCGGCCGCGTAGCGGTGCACGAGGTCGTGCAGCTCGACGCGCCGAGAATCGGTAAGGGTGACCAGGTGGGCGCGGTCGAGTGCACGTAGCTGCCGCGCTGCTGTCGCACGGTCCACACCCGCCACCGCGGCGATGGCATCGATGTGGATACCGGTGCCGGGGATCAACCCGAGTAATCCGAAGGTTGTCGCCACGTCTTCGCGCAACTGGTGATAGGACCACGAGACAATCGTGCGCGGGTCGGAGCTGGGATCGTCGTTCTCCAGAACGCTGAGCCGACGGCTGTCGTCGGCCAACTCGGTCACGAACGACGACACCGGCAGGGCAGGGCGCGCCTTCAGTGTCTGCGCGACGATACGCAGTGTCAGCGGCAGCCCGGCGCACATGGAGATCAGTGGCGACGTGGACTCCTCGACGCCTGCCCGTGCGCCGAGCGAGTCGCGAAGCAAGCTCAACGACTCGTCGTCGGACAGCGGGGGCACCTCGACGATCTCGGCGCCGTAGCGGACCGCCAAGCCGGTCAGGACCTGCCTGCTGGTCACCAATGCCGCGCAGGATTTCGCGGCGGGCAACAGAGGTCGGACCTGGTCTTCGTCGCGAACGTTGTCCAGAACCAGCAAGAGCCGGCGGTCGTCGAGCAGGGTCCGCAGCAGGGCCGAACGGCTGTCCATGTCATCGGGGACCGTGGCCGGGTCGACCCCGAGGGCACGCAGCCAACCCGGTAGAACCGCCTCCGGACGCACCGGCCCACCGACGCTCCAGCCTCGGAGATCGGCATACAGGACCCCGTCCGAGAAGCTGTCACTTCGCAGCCCAGCCCACCGCACCGCGAGCGCGGTCTTCCCCACTCCGGGCCGGCCGGTGATCACCACAATCGCGACGCCGGTGTCGCCGGGCCGCACCAACTCGTCCAGCAGCGCGAGTTGCTCATCGCGGCCGATGAAACCCCGCACGCCCGGGGGCAACTGACGCGGCACCGGCCGGACAGGAACCCGGCGTTCCCGCGTCGGGTCGGCCTCGGAGCGACCGCTCTCGGCGAGAACCTTCGAGTAGAGCGCCTCCCAGTCGTCGACTTTCGTCACCGCCGTGGGCACCTCGACCAGTACGGCACGCATCGCGGGCCAGGTGGCGGAACGATCCGGAATCGCGCGCCCTCGTTTGGCGTCGTACCACACGCTCTTGCTGATGCCGCTGCGATCCGCAGCGGCCCGATCGCCGCCGAAGTGGCGCACCGCGCGTTCGATCGCAGCGTGGAAGCGGGAGCGAGCGTCGCCTCTCCGACCCGTCACGTCACCTCCGACCTCGATCCGCCGCCGGACGAAATCGCCGGACGAGTCGGCGGCTCACCAGTACTCGCCGAGTGGTCCGGTACGGGAATGCGCCGGACACCGTTGCCGGACATCAAGCACCGCAACGACTCTACGTCCATGACTAACCACACGATAAACCCGAGGAGCACCGCGCCGGAGCCACCGCACGAACCTCCGGTGAGGGAATTCAGGACGACGCCCGTCCCGGACCGTCCTGACATCGAGCTTCGATTGGTGAATGCGACGCTCGATACGGTGCACGCCGCTCTCGCCGAGTTGATCGAGACCATCGAGCACAACCGCAGGGCCGCGCCCCAGACCACCGCATCGATCCAGCTCCTGGTGACCAGGATCGCCGTGGCGATGAGTCTGCTCTCGGGACGATGAATACCAATCCGCTGGGCCTCGAGCCGCTCACAATCCAAATACTCTCCGCCGCTTTCCAACTCAACACTCCTGCGCGCGTCCGCGCCTTGCACGACGCCACGCTGGTGGCCCAGCAGTATCTGGCACCCTTCGTCACGAAGGTGGCTGTCGACATGTTGCCCGAGATCGTCGCGGCGACCACGGCCGATCCCGGCGCGACGGTCGTATTCCAGGGACGTGACGGATTCAACTTCGGCCACGTGTTCGCGGCGTTCGCTCCCGAGTTCTACGCGGCACGCTGCGTCCCGCTGTACCTGTCGCGCCGCCTGGTCGACAGCGCACTGTGCGCACTGGAGAACCACACCAGCGCGGTCTTTCCTGGTATCGAGCGCTATCGGGGACAACCAGCCGACAGCGGCGACTCCCGCGGTGCCTGGCACCGGCTCACCGCCTATTTCCTGGCCAACGGCGTCCCGATCGGAGCACCCGGATCAGTCGTCCACCTCGTCGATACCGGCTTGAAAGGCAGCATCCAGGAGATGCTGGCCGCCGCCTACCCCCAGACAACCTTCGTAGGGCATCTCGCGTTTCACGCGGCTGCCACCGCGGATCCGCATCCCGGCAGTAAACGGGGCTACGTACTGCATCTCGACGGCCCGAACGAAAACGACGGCGACGCGATCCGCGGCCCGCTACCGACGGACCGGAGACTCACGTTCCTGCACCGCACCGCGATCCTCGCCGTCGAGAGACTCGTGCAGGGCAGCCATTGCAGCCCCGCCGGGTTCGGCCCGGACAGGCGGCCCCGCGTGCCGCGCGCGCGGTACGACCCGCACCCACTCGCACATATCGATCCGTCACTGATCCGAGCGCCCTACGACGATCCCAGGCTGCGTGAAGGCCTGCGAAGCATTCTGAGCCTCGCAGTTGCTCGAGTCGCTTCGACATTCGCGGATCGTGCCACGGCCGCGTCGGACCCCGGTGAATCGGTTCGGAACTCGGCCTGGTACGCCGACCTCGTCCGCGGCAGCAACGAATTCGTGCACCAGATCCGCGCCTGGATAGGCCATGAACAGGACTGCGACCCCCGCCTTCGCACACTCCTCGACGCACTGGTTCCACGAACCTGAGATTGCCACCCCACACCCCACATCACCAACGTCACGACCCGCAACAACTAGGCAGCCCGAGGCCCCGGCTCGACATCCATTCCCTGCTCGGCCGGGGTTCTCGGGCGTATCCGCTGATTGCGTCACCCCGTGAGCCACACGTCACACGGCGACGACAAGGCCCGCTCACACTTTCACGATCACTCCTCACCACGAGCGGGCCTTCACGCCCCGACCGGCCCCGCACACCGATCAGATGCCTCGGTCGATACGGTTCACCACACCGCAGGGCCCGGCCCGTGGAGAACGACCGAGCCCGCGGCGTTTCGACCAGTGCCCGAGCGGCGGCCCAGACCCCGGTCACTACCTCGAGTTCATCGAAGCCGAGGTCGGTTCGGGCCGCTACGGCTCGGTCAGCGACGTTGTCCGTGCCGCCCTGCGGCTGCTCGAGGATCGTGAGACCAAGCTGCGTGCGGTGCGTGAGGCCCTCATCGAGGCTGAGAACGCCGGCCCCGGCCTGCCGTTCGACGGCGAGGAGTTCCTGGCCCGCAAGCGGGCGCAGGCCCGGCGCCGGTGAGCCGGCATCTGCTCAACCCCCTGCCCACGCCGACCTCGAACAGATCTACGACTACACGGGGTTCCGGTAGTAACCGCGCGAAAAACAACACATATGGCTGGACCAGCGGCGATGGCGTTGTGATCGGTTTGGGCTGCGGTTGGGTGCGGTAGGTGCTTGGCTTGGCTAGGTGTACGACCCGCACAACCCGATGGGCAAGATGTTCTTCAACATTCTGGCCACCTTCGCCGAGTTCGAAGTCGACCTGCTGCGCAGGCGCACCCGCGAGGGCATGGCCGTCGCGCGCGCCAAGGGCCGCCTCCGCGGCCGCCAACCCAAACTCTCGGCCAAACAGCGCACCGAGCTGCGGCGTATGCACGCCACCGGCGAGTACACCATCGCCGACCTCGCCGAGGTGTTCGACGTCTCCCGGCCCACCGTCTACCGCACCTTCCAACGCGACAACACCACGACATGCGGTGACACCGCCATGAACGGGTAGGAGTCGAGGTGCGGTTTAGCAGGACCATCGCCCGAATTCTTCGTGAGCGAGCAGTCCCGAGGATCCTTCGGGTGGGCGAGGCAGTTGAACACGATGCGAGGGTCGTGCGCGAAATCAGTGATGGGGCAAAGACGGCTGCGTGGGAGGCGGAAAACGCCGACCTGGCAGGTAAGAGGCGGGTTCTTGCCAGTGAAGCCGACTCTGCTGGTGGTTCCCCAGGGTCGAAGGGACAGGCCCATCCCAGTGATTCGGGGAGACCTCAGCCGGGTACCGATATTGTGCACGCGCGGCCGACGAGCACGGCCAGACGCCTGGAACTGGATCACGGGGATGTGGACGCCATCGTGGACTACATCAAAGGAGGCAACGAATCGATCAATCGGGCGCTAAGAACCGGGCAGATCAACCCGATCGTCCACGCACGGATCAAAGCCCTCCGGACCGCACTGGCGAAACTTCCGGATTTCCGGGGAACGGTTTTTCGTGAAGCCGACATTCCGGAGGAGATACTGGCGCGTTATCGACGTGGAAACCTCGTTACCGAGGAGTCGTTCACCAGCGCTAGACGAAGAGGGGGACACTTCATTGAAGGCAGAGTCAAGTTCAAAATCAAGTCGAAACATGCGAAGAATATTTCCGCGTATTCCAACAAACCCCACGAGAAGGAGGTCCTGTTTACGGACGGGACCAGCTTCGAGGTGACGCGCCGTCGATACAACAGGGTAACGGGGGTTACCAAGATCAGCATGCGTGAGTTGTAATCCTGCAAGCACCTGAAAGAACTCTATCGGAATTACGACGGCGAGATCGAATCGCCCTGGCCGGGGGACCACCACGGTATCGATTCGTGGTGGGAATTTCTGAAAGGGTTCCAGCCAGGCCAAGGATCCGTGGTGCGACATTCACGATCTGAACCCCGACCGTCGGTACTGCACGAGGACCGACGCGAGCCCGGATCGCCGACATGGCGCTGTGCTTCGTTTGCCGCTGCTAATGGGAGTTACCGGGCCAGCCAGTAGGGCAGACTCGGTGCCGGTAGCCCCGGCAGGTGAGCACTAACCTCACCTGAACTTC
>NZ_JBSGCA010000081.1:0-19730 GCF_053601535.1 Nocardia sp. NPDC004718 | reverse complement strand
GGCGGCGCGCTCGAATACCTCGGTGACGGATTTGGTGGACGGGTGGTCGGGGGCCACCCCGCCTCGCACCAGACCCCACGGTGTGGGCAGCCCGTGCGTTTCGTTTGATTGCGGGGATTGCGTTTTGAACCCGACAGCACTGCGATCGCTCGCTGTGTTCGTCGATCGATTGCCGAGTGGCGGCGATTTCGATCACTTCACGTCGGCGATTTCGGCGCGCATCTCGGATGACGCTGCAGTGCTGTGCTCACGCGCGGGGGCGGTCGGGAGCGGCGCTGGCTTGCGTGCGAGCTCCGTCGACGCGTGCATCGCTCGTGTCCGAGCGGGCGAAAAATGCACCTCTGACCACTCGGTTTGGTAGTGGGAGCGGTGAGTGTGTAACCTCGTTCAAGACTTCACCGCGCTGAGGTCGAGTGTTCGAGGCTCGGTGCGGAAGTAGTCATGCCCCCTTAGCTCAGTCGGCAGAGCGTTTCCATGGTAAGGAAAAGGTCAACGGTTCGATTCCGTTAGGGGGCTCGCCGGATTGCCGGTGGTGACCGACTCGGCATCGCTCCCGATAGTGCGGGCTCGGCACCATGGCAATGCGACGCCGTGGCGGTGTAGCTCAGTCGGTAGAGCAAACGACTCATAATCGTTGTGTCGCCGGTTCAAGTCCGGCCATCGCTACCACAACCGATCAAGCCCATCAGGTACCGGAAAGAAGGCATATCGTGGCCGCGAAGTCCACCGATGTCCGGCCAAAGATCACCTTGGCCTGCGAGCAGTGCAAGCACCGCAACTACATCACCAAGAAGAACCGGCGCAACGATCCGGACCGCCTGGAGCTGAAGAAGTTCTGCCCGAACTGCGGCACGCACCGGGCGCACCGCGAATCCCGCTAGTCATCCACGCGTGAACTACCGCGTGGTGTAGCGCCGGGAGTCGCTCCCGGTATCTCGGGCCGTGGCACCGCGAGGGCCGGACAATTGTCCGGCCCTGACGCATTTCACGGTGTGGGTGCGGTGGTGAGCGCTCCACAGACTCCGGTCGACGGGGTCAGATAGGTACAGTCCTCCCGTGACAATCAACACCGGTACAGACGAAGCGGTCCAGACGAGCGAGGCGCTCGACCCCGCGGCGAACGCCGCGGCGATGGTCGGTCACCACTACCGCGTCGACGACTACTACGAGGTCGGCCGCGAGAAGGTGCGTGAATACGCCCGCGCCGTGCAGGACTACCACCCGGTGCACTGGGACGAGGACGCGGCGCAGGAGTACGGGTACGACAACCTGCTCGCGCCGGTTACCTTCATCTCCCTGGTCGGAATTCTCGCCCAGCGCAAATTGTTCGAAGAGGTCGTCACCGGCTACGACCTCAGCCAGATCATGCAGACCGACCAGATCCTCGAGTTCCATCGCCCGATCAAGGTCGGCGACCAGCTCACCTGCGATGTCCATCTGCACTCGTTCCGGCAGGCCTTCGGCGGCGACATCATCGTGACCAAAAACATCGTCACCGCGCAGAACGACGAACTGGTGCTCACCACTTACACCACCCTGGTCGGCCGCAGCGGCGGCGATATCGACCCGAACCTCAACGCCGCCGTCCGGAACGTGCTCATGCACGGCATCGGCGAGGACGCGCCGGGGCATCGTCCGCGCTCGCTCGCGGTGACCCAGGCGCCCGCGCCGGTCGTACCGCCCGTGGACGGTGTGCGCACCAAGCACGCCATCGGGTTCGAGGACGTCTCGGTGGGTGACGAGCTGCCCGCCCGCGTCGTCCGGCTCACCCGCGGCGATCTGGTGAACTACGCGGGCGTCTCCGGTGACGCCAACCCGATCCATTGGAGCGACGAGGTCGTGAAGCTGGTCGGCCTGGAGAACGTGGTCGCGCACGGCATGCTGACCATGGGCCTCGGTGGCGGTTTCGTCACTTCGTGGCTGGGCGACCCGGGCGCGATCAAGGAGTACAACGTCCGCTTCACCAGCCCGGTCTACGTCGGGTCCGACGAGGCCGCCGAGGTCGAGTACACCGGTAAGGTGAAGTCGGTCGATCCGGAGACCAAGACCGCGGTCGTGGCCATCGTCGCGAAGGCGGCGGGGAAGAAGATCTTCGGCCGCGCCACCGCGACGGTGCAGCTGGCCTGACCAGGGACGGCGACCCGGATTGGCTAATGGCGCGGACGGTAACGTACACTCAGGTTTCTGGGGTCGCCAGCCGCTGCGCGCTGCTCTGAGGGGCTGGTTCCAGGCGATCCGCGAGGATTCGCCGACGGGGCCGGCAACTGCCGGAGCGGCGCGCGTGTTGTGTGACACCAGGGCACAACTGAATATCGAACAGTGGTTGGACAGCAAGCACCGTCCGACCAAAGGGGCGTAGCTCAACTGGCAGAGCAGCGGTCTCCAAAACCGCAGGTTGCAGGTTCAAGTCCTGTCGCCCCTGCCCTGGATGCCAGCGACGAGAGAGGATCGACGTGAGCGAGCGTAGCGAGCGAGCCATTGGCACAGCGCGCATCGCGCACGACGGCACCGAGCTCAGCGAGGAGAAGGCATGAGCGACGAGCGGGACACTCGCCGCGGCGCACATGCCGCCGACGAAGGCGACGACACCGCCGCAGCGACACGGCCGAGCGGAAAGCGGTCCGCGCGGCGGACCCGTACCGGGTCCTCGGGGGTCGACACGGGCGCTATCGCCACGCTCGACCGTCCGTCGCGGAAGGCAACCAAGGCGACCGATCGGGCCGAACGCATGAAGTCGGGTAATCCGTTCAAGCGTTTGCTCAAGTTCCTGCGTGAGGTCATCGCGGAACTGCGCAAGGTGATCTGGCCCAACCGGAAGCAGATGGTCACCTATACGAGCGTTGTTCTGGTGTTCGTGATCTTCATGGTCGCGTTCATCAGCGGGTTGGATCTGGCGTTCATCAAGGGTGTCAACTGGCTGTTCGGCTAGCTGAACGACGCCGACGCCGGTAGCCGATCCCGGGCGGAGACGGGTGGAGTGATTTCGCCGCGCGCCCGGCCCGGCACGCAGAGGATGTACGTGACGACACAGGAAGCGAGTGCCCCAGTGAGCACCCCGGAGAACGACACACACGACAAGTTCCCGGCCGACGACACGGTGGCCGAGCCCACCGACTCCGTCGAGGAGTTCGCGACCGACGAGCCCGCGGTCGAGGAATCGGAGCCCGCTGAGCCCGCCCCTGCCGCCGCCGTCGATGCCGAGCCCGCCGACCCGGTCGCCGAGATGAAGGCGGCGCTGCGGCGCGCTCCCGGCGAGTGGTACGTCATCCACTCCTACGCCGGTTACGAGAACAAGGTGAAGGCCAACCTCGAGACCCGCGTGCAGAACCTGGACCTGGAGGACTACATCTTCCAGGTGGAGGTGCCCACCGAAGAGGTCACCGAGATCAAGAACGGGCAGCGCAAGCACGTCAACCGCAAGGTGCTGCCCGGATACATCCTGGTCCGCATGGAGCTGAACGACGAGTCGTGGGGCGCGGTGCGCAACACCCCCGGCGTCACGGGTTTCGTCGGCGCCACTTCGCGCCCGTCGCCGCTGTCCATCGACGACGTGGTGAAGTTCCTCGTTCCGGCCGCGCAGCAGCAGAAGAAGCCCGCCGCGGCAGCCGCTGCGGCGACTCCCGAGACCGCGGGCGGCGAGATCGCGCCGAAGCCGGTCATCGAGGTCGACTTCGAGGTCGGCGAGTCGGTGACCGTGATGGACGGCCCGTTCGCGACGCTGCCCGCCAGCATCTCCGAGGTGAACGCCGAGCAGCAGAAGCTGAAGGTGCTCGTGTCGATCTTCGGCCGCGAGACCCCGGTCGAGCTGGCGTTCACCCAGGTCGCGAAGATCTAGACCAGCTCTGTTGGCGGCCGGGTGCATCCGGCCCCGGGCGAGGATCGCAACACCAGACTTGCAAAGAGCAAGGGACACCAACACCTAGGAAAGAAAGATGCCCCCCAAGAAGAAGAAGCTCGCCGGGATCATCAAGCTTCAGATCCAGGCCGGCCAGGCGAACCCGGCCCCTCCGGTCGGCCCCGCGCTCGGTCAGCACGGCGTCAACATCATGGAGTTCTGCAAGGCGTACAACGCCGCGACCGAGTCGCAGCGTGGCAACGTCATCCCGGTCGAGATCTCGGTGTACGAGGACCGGTCGTTCGACTTCAAGCTGAAGACCCCGCCCGCCGCCAAGCTGCTGCTCAAGGCCGCCGGCGTGCAGAAGGGCTCGGCGGAGCCGCACCGCAACAAGGTCGCCAAGGTGACCATGGACCAGGTGCGCGAGATCGCCAAGACCAAGCAGGAAGATCTGAACGCCAACGACCTCGAGCAGGCGGCCAAGATCATCGCGGGTACCGCGCGTTCGATGGGCATCACCGTCGAAGGCTGAGCGGAACCGCTCCCCGGTGGGAGGGCCGGCCAGGCCCGATAACCACGTCTGAACTACCAACAAGGACAGAGAATCATGGCAAAACGAAGCAAGGCGTACCTCGCCGCGGCCGAGAAGGTCGATCGCACCAAGCTCTACTCCCCGCTGGCCGCCGCGCGCCTGGCGAAGGAGACCGCCACCACCAAGACCGACGCGACCGTCGAGGTCGCCGTGCGTCTCGGTGTGGATCCCCGCAAGGCGGACCAGATGGTCCGCGGCACGGTCAACCTGCCGCACGGCACCGGTAAGACCGCCCGCGTCATCGTGTTCGCCGCGGGCGAGAAGGCCGCCGAGGCCGAGGCCGCGGGCGCCGATGCCGTCGGCGCTGAGGACCTGATCGAGCGGATCCAGGGCGGCTGGCTGGACTTCGACGCCGCGATCGCCACCCCGGACCAGATGGCCAAGGTCGGCCGGATCGCGCGTGTCCTCGGCCCGCGCGGCCTGATGCCGAACCCGAAGACGGGCACGGTCACCACCGACGTGACCAAGGCCGTCAACGACATCAAGGGCGGCAAGATCAACTTCCGTGTCGACAAGCAGGCCAACCTGCACTTCGTCATCGGCAAGGCGTCCTTCGACGACAGCAAGCTGGTGGAGAACTACGGCGCCGCGCTGGACGAGATCCTGCGGGCCAAGCCGTCGACCGCCAAGGGCCGCTACGTCAAGAAGGTGACGGTCTCGACGAACACCGGACCGGGCATCCCGGTGGACCCGAACCGCACCCGCAACCTCCTGGAAGAGGACGCGTAAGCAGCAGCGAGCCGCGGCAACGGCGGGAACGCATTGTGCGTTCCCGCCGTTGCGCGTTCGAGGACTAATCCGCCCGGCGGCGTGGTTGGGGTGGATGTGACCGTCGTTCTGTTGATCTCCGGCAGCACTCGCGCCGCCTCCACCAATTCCGCCGCACTACGAACCGTCTCGGCGATCGCCCCGGACGGTGTCGAAACCGTCTGGTACGACGGGCTCGCGGACCTGCCCGCTTTCGCTCCGGACGACGACGGCACCGCTCATCCCGCGGTAGTCGCGCTCCGCGAACAACTTTCGCGCGCCGACGCCGTGCTGTTCTCCACGCCCGAATACGCGGGCACTTTGCCGGGCAGTTTGAAGAACCTGCTGGACTGGACGGTCGGCGCCGGTGATCTCTACGGCAAGCCGGTCGCTTGGATCACGGTCGCGCCGGTGGGTCGCGGTGACGGTGCGACCGCGACACTGCGCAGCGTGCTGGGTTACGTCGGAGCCGACATCGATCCGGATGCCTGCCGACGACTCCCCGTGCCGCGCGAGGGCGTCGGCCCGGACGGACTGGTCGCCGACCCGGAATTCCGGTCCGGCGCCACGGCCGTGTTGCGCGGTCTCGCGCGGTATGCCGCGACCGCGACGTCGTGAGAAACACCACTCGCCGACGCGGACTGCGGCATCGCATTCCAGGCGGCGCACGGGTGTGTGCCGCGGAAAAGTGAGTCGCGGCACAACGATTCGACGGCCGAGTGGTTGCGATCAGACGTATGCCGGGGCCCGTTTTGGCAGATGGGAACCCATACAGGTACATTGGAAGTCAGTTATCGACGAGTTCGATCGCTACCCAATCCGTTCTACCGAAGACCGTTGGTCGCCGATCCCGCATGGGTTCGGTCGAAGGTCCGGCGACATTGCCGGCGGCCCACGCAGGGAGAGCCGAGGCTGGGAATTGATCCGGATACGCACCGGATCGGTTTTCTGTTGCGCCCCGGAACGCTCTGCGTTCGGGGCGTTTGTTTTGTCGCCGGCCCCTGATCGGTAGTTCGCGTATACGAACCGACCAATCAGAGAGGAGGCGAAGTATGGCAAAACCCGAGAAGGTCACCGCGGTCGAAGAGATCGCGGAGCAGTTCAAGAGCTCGACGGCCACCGTCGTCACGGAATACCGTGGCCTGTCGGTCGGCAAGCTCACCGAGCTGCGGCGCGCGCTCGGCGCCGACGCCACGTACTCCGTCGCCAAGAACACCCTGGTCAAGCGTGCCGCCGCCGAGGCGGGCGTGGAAGGTCTCGACGAACTGTTCGTCGGGCCGACCGCGATCACCTTCATCACGGGTGAGCCGGTCAACGCGGCCAAGGCCCTGAAGACCTTCGCGAAGGACAACAAGGCGCTCATCATCAAGGGCGGCTACATGGACGGCGCTCCGCTGTCCGTGTCCGAGGTCGAGCGGATCGCCGACCTGGAAACCCGCGAGGTGCTGCTGGCCAAGCTGGCGGGCGCGCTCAAGGGCAACCTCACCAAGGCCGCCGGTCTGTTCAACGCTCCCGCCTCGCAGGTGGCCCGCCTGGCCGCCGCGCTGCAGGAGAAGAAGCAGGCCGAAGAAGGCGCACCGGCCGCCGAGTAAGACCCGTGCGGCACGACTCGCACGCATAGACATCAACTACCGAAAGGAACACAACAATGGCCAACGTTGACGAACTGCTCGAGACCTTCGGCAACATGACCCTGCTCGAGCTGTCGGACTTCGTGAAGAAGTTCGAGGAGAAGTTCGAGGTCACCGCGGCTGCTCCGGTCGCCGTCGCCGCCGTCGGCGGTGCCGCCGCTCCGGCCGAGGCCGCCGAGGAGCAGGACGAGTTCGACGTCATCCTCGAGGGTGCGGGCGACAAGAAGATCCAGGTCATCAAGGTGGTCCGCGAGATCGTCTCCGGCCTGGGCCTGAAGGAAGCCAAGGACCTGGTCGAGAGCGCCCCGAAGCCGATCCTGGAGAAGGTCGCCAAGGATGCCGCCGAGGCCGCCAAGGCGAAGCTGGAAGAGGCCGGCGCCAAGGTCTCGGTCAAGTAATTCACGACCGAACACGCCGAACGGGCGGTCCCCTTTGGGGATCGCCCGTTCGCGTTTTTGGCAATCTCGCCGCTATCGCCGATACCGAAAGGATTGCGGAGTTACTACGCAGTCAGGTTGGGGTGTGCCCGATCTGTCCCATGAGTTACAGTGACCGAACCCACACGTGACGGACCGCGATGACCGAGCGCGCGGTTCGCCGGTGGGCAGCTCGCTGAGAATTTGTGGAGGTTGGCGTGGGCGTCGAGGTCAGGACCGAGAGTGTGACCAAGTCTTTCGGTTCCCAGCGCATTTGGCAGGACGTGTCGTTGACGTTGCCTTCGGGTGAGGTCAGTGCGTTGCTGGGGCCGTCGGGTACCGGTAAGTCGGTGTTCTTGAAGTCGCTGATCGGTCTGCTGCGCCCGGAACGTGGTTCGATCTTCATCGATGGCACGGATATCACGACGTGTTCGAACAAGGAGCTGTACGAGATCCGGAAGTTGTTCGGCGTGTTGTTCCAGGACGGTGCGTTGTTCGGGTCGATGAACCTGTTCGACAACGTGGCGTTCCCGTTGCGGGAGCATACGAAGAAGAGCGAATCCGAGATCAAGAAGATCGTGATGGAGAAGCTGGAGTTGACCGGTCTGCTCGGGGCCGAGGGCAAGCTTCCCGGTGAGATCTCCGGTGGTATGCGTAAGCGTGCGGGGTTGGCGCGGGCGTTGGTGTTGGATCCGCAGATCATTTTGGTCGATGAGCCGGACTCGGGTCTGGATCCGGTGCGTACCTCGTATCTGTCGCAGTTGTTGATCGATATCAACGCGCAGATCGACGCGACGATTCTGATCGTGACCCACAACATCAACCTGGCGCGGACGGTGCCGGACAACATCGGGATGTTGTTCCGTCGTCAGTTGGTGATGTTCGGTCCGCGGGAGGTGTTGCTGACCTCGGAGGAGCCGGTGGTCAAGCAGTTCCTCAACGGGCGGATGATCGGGCCGATCGGTATGTCGGAGGAGAAGGACGAGGCGCAGATGGCGCGGGAGCAGGCGTTGGTGGACGCCGGGCATCATCACGGTGGCGCGGAGGAGGTCGAGGGGATCATTCCGCAGATGCGCGCGACTCCGGGGATGCCGGTGCGTCAGGCGGTATTGCGGCGTAAGGAACGGGTGCGCGAGATCATGCACACGCTGCCGCATGCCGCGCAGGTCGCGATCCGTGAATCACTTGACGACAACGACGATACGCAGGTGATGGCATACAACAGCGGCGACCTGGCTAATTATCAAGGCGGTGCTTTCGACACCACCGTGCGACACAACACAACTAACGGGTAACATCTGCGATCGTGAATTCGACCCTGGCGCGATTGCGAACTCCCCTGGAGTCGGGGTTTGCCCAGGCCGGCAACATCTTTGCGCTGCTCCTGGACGTTTTGCGAAAGACTTTCCGCCGCCCCTTCGAGTGGCGGGAGTTCATCGAGCAGTCGTGGTTCATCGCGAGTGTCTCGATCCTGCCCAGCGCGCTGGTCGCGATTCCGTTCGGCGCGGTCGTGGCATTGCAGACCGGCTCGTTGATCAAGCAGCTCGGCGCGGAATCCTTCACCGGCGCGACCAGTGTGCTGGCAACCGTCCAGCAGGCAGCTCCCGTCGTGACGGCCCTGATCATCGCGGGCGCGGCCGGGTCGGCGGTGGCCGCCGATCTCGGCTCGCGAACCATCCGCGAGGAGATCGACGCGATGGAGGTGCTCGGCATCGATCCGGTGCGAAAGCTGGTGGTGCCGCGCGTACTCGGCATGATGCTGGTCGCGCTGCTGCTCAACGGACTGGTGTCGGTTGTCGGCATCGCGGGCGGGTACTTCTTCAACGTCCTGCTGCAGGGCGGTACTCCCGGCGCCTACCTGGCGTCGTTCTCCGCCCTCGCTCAGCTGCCGGACCTGTGGATCGGTGAGATCAAGGCGGCGGTATTCGGTCTACTCGCCGGCGTCATCGCCGCGTACAAAGGGCTGCATCCCAAGGGAGGCCCGAAAGGAGTCGGTGACGCGGTGAACCAATCCGTGGTGATCACGTTCATGGTGCTGTTCTTCGTGAACCTCATCCTGACCATGGTGTACCTACAGGTCGTCCCCGCCAAGGGTGCCTGACAGATGGCCACCTCGTACCGAACCCCGGTCGCCAAGTCCATGCGCCGGGTGGGTGAAGTCGCTCGTATGCCGCTCAACGTCATCGATCGCGCGGGCGAGCAGATGTCGTTCTACTCGCGGGCCATCGCGTGGATCCCGCGGACCGCGGTGCACTACCGCAAGGAAGTCATGCGGCTGCTCGCCGAGGTCACCTTCGGCACCGGCGCGCTGGCGGTGATCGGCGGCACCATCGGCGTCATCGTGTTCATGTCCGGTTCCGTCGGCGTCGTCGTCGGCCTGCAGGGCTTCAAGGCCCTCGACGCGCTCGGTAGCTCGGTTCTCACCGGCTTCCTCACCGCCTACATCAACACCCGTGAGATCGCGCCGCTGGTCGCCGCGCTCGCGCTGTCGGCGACGGTCGGTTGCGGTTTCACCGCGCAGCTGGGCGCCATGCGGATCTCCGAGGAGATCGACGCGCTCGAGGTGATGGCGGTACCCAGCGTGCCGTTCCTGGTGACCAGCCGGGTGATCGCCGGGTTCCTCGCGGTGATCCCGCTCTACATCGTCGGGTTGCTCGGCACGTTCATCGCATCGCGGACGATCAGCATCTGGTTCAACGGGCAGTCCAGCGGGTCCTACGACCATTACTTCGGTCTGTTCCTGCCACCGGAGGACGTGCTCTATTCGTTCCTCAAAGTGCTGGTTTTCGCGTTCGTGATCATCATGGTGCACTGCTACTACGGGTTCCACGCCACCGGCGGCCCCGCGGGCGTCGGCGTCGCGGTCGGGCGCGCGGTCCGCGCCGCGATCGTCCTGGTGAACGTGCTCGACTTCTTCCTCAGCCTCGCGATCTGGGGCACCACCACTACGGTGCGGGTGGCCGGATGAGCCGCACCCAAACCTGGCGCTCCACCGCGAAGCTACGTACTCGGGCGCTGGGGATCGCCTTCTTCGTCGTGGTCGCGTTGTTCCTCTGGACCACCATCGCGATCTACAACAAGCAATTCGTGAAGACGGTGGACGTCGATCTGATCACCGACAGCGTGGGCAACGCGCTGACTCGCAACGCGGACGTGAAGGTACGTGGCATCACCGTCGGCGAGGTGCGCTCGAGCAGCTCCGAAGGCGGCGAGGTGACCTTGAACCTGGCCATCAATCCGGACAAGGCGCAGCAGATTCCCGTCAACGCGACCGCCCGCCTGCTTCCCAAGACGCTGTTCGGCGAGCGCTACGTGGACCTGGTGATCCCGGAGCAGCCGAGCCCCCAGCATCTGACCGACGGCGTCACGCTGCACCAGGACGTCAGCGGCAACGCCATCGAGTTGAGCAAATTGCTCGACGATGTGCTGCCCTTGCTCCAGGCCATCCCGCCGCAGGATCTCGCGGCCACGCTGGGCGCGCTGTCCCAGGCGCTGTCCGGTCAGGGCACCACGCTCGGCCAGACCTTGGACAAGCTCGACGACATCTTCCGCCAGGTCAACGTGGTGCTTCCGGACCTGCGGGCCGACCTGCGCAGTTTCGCCGAGGTGGCGGCCACCTACTCCGACGCGGCGCCGCAGCTGATCCAGGCCCTGGACAACCTGCGCACCACCAACGCCACGATCGTGCAGCGGCGCACCGACATCGACGCCCTGTACGCGACGCTGACGCCGACCTCGGCCACCACCACCGAGTTCCTGCTCGCCAACCGCGACAACATCGTCGACGTGGCGGCCGACTCCCGTCCCGCGCTGGAGCAGCTGGCCTACTACTCGCCGAACTACGCTTGCGCGCTGGCGAACTTCGCGCAGCTGAAGCCGCGTATCGACCGGATCTTCGGCAAGGGCACCGACAACCCGGGTTCCCGAGTGACCATCGAGCTGACCAACACCCGCGGCAAGTACCTGCCCAACCAGGACGAACCGCGCTGGCTGGACACCAGGGGGCCGTGGTGCATCCCCGAGATGCCGTTGGGCGTCGATCCCGGCCAGTACACCGGCGGCCCGAACAATGACGGCTCCTACGCCGTCCCGAGTCGCAACCCGGGTGACCAGCAGACCGGTCATCTGGAGCCGCCGCAGTTCGGCGTCCACCCGGCGAGCAAGATGCCGACGATCGCCGGTTCCCCCATGGAGCGGCAGTCGCTCGGCGCGATCTACGGCGCGGCCAACGGTGTCGCCCCGGATCAGGTGCCGGGCTGGGTGACCAGGGTCGGCGCGCCCGCGTTCCGCGGAAGCGAGGTGAGCGTGCGATGAAGCAGCAACTGCGCGGCCTGGGCGGGCCGTTGACCAAGCTGGTCGTTTTCGTCGTGGTGACCTTGTTCGTGACCACCGTGCTCGCGTTGTCGATCGCCAACTACAGCGGCGGTGGCACGCATTTCAAGGCCAGGTTCACCGACGTCACCTCGCTCAATCCCGGTGACGAGGTCCGCATCGCCGGCGTGCGGGTCGGCAAGGTCACCGCTGTCTCGATCGTCGACAAGCGCTTGGCCGAGGTGAAATTCGACCTCACCGACCGGGACTGGCTGCCCGCGTCGACCACCGCGACGATCAAGTACCGCAACCTGGTCGGCCAGCGCTACATCGCGCTGGAGCAGGGGACCGGGGAGCAGGGACGGAAGCTGAACAAGGGCAGCACCATCCCGCTGGAGCACACCAGGCCCGCGCTGAACCTGACCACGCTGTTCAACGGCTTCCGGCCGCTGTTCCGTACGCTGACCGCCGACGACGTGAACAAGCTCTCCTTCGAGATCATCCAGGTCTTCCAGGGTGAGCAGGGCACGATCCACGATCTGGTCGCGACCACGGCGAACCTGACCAACAAGATCGCCGACAAGGATGCCGTGATCGGTGAGCTGACCCGCAATTTGACCGCCGTGCTGGACACCGTCAATCAGCGTGACGACCAGTTCGATCAGTTGATCGTGAACACCGAAGCGTTGATCAGCGGCCTCAACGCCAATCGCGACACGATCGGCCGTTCGGTGACCTCGCTGGCCAACCTGACCTCGGCGACCTCCGACCTGCTCGTCCCGGTGCGTCCGACCCTGCAAGGGTCGATCGCGGGTCTGAGCCAGTTGACCGGCACGCTCGACGACCGCCAGGACGAGGTGAACGAAGCGCTGACCAACCTGCCGCTCAAGATGGAGAAGCTCGGGCGCGCCGCGAGTTACGGCTCCTGGTTCCAGTTCTACCTGTGCGGCATCGACATCGTCGTCGGGCCGGGCGCCGTCGACGCGCCGCAGCTCAACCTGCCCGCAGGACTGCCGACGATCAACCAGCCGCTGTACACCAACGCCGCGCCGCGCTGCCACGGGAAGGCTCGCTGATGGATGATCGCATTCTGCTCGGCAAGCGAAGCCCGGCGTTCCTGGGCGCGCTCGGCCTCGCCGTCGTGCTGTTGGTGACGGTGTCGGCGTTCTTCCTGGATCAGTTGCCGATCATCGGCGCGGGGACCAAGTACACCGCGGAATTCCGTGAGGCGGCGGGCCTGAAGAAGGGCAACGAGGTCCGGGTGGCCGGCGTCAAGGTCGGCTCGGTGTCCGACGTCCGGCTCGACGGTGACCGGGTGCTCGTGGACTTCCGCACCAAGGACACCTGGATCGGCAACGACACCACCGCGTCCATTCAGATCAAGACGCTGCTCGGCCAGAAGTACCTCGCACTCGATCCGCGAGGCTCGAAGCCGGCCGATCCCAGTTCCCGGATCCCGCTCTCGCGCACCGTTTCCCCGTACGACGTGGTGGACGCGTTCACCGACGCCGCGCGCACCATCGATCAGATCGACACCACCCAGCTGGCCAAGAGCATGCAGGTGCTGTCGGACGCCTTCGAGACGACGCCGCCGGAGATCCGCGGCTCCATCGACGGCGTCGCCCGGCTGTCGGAGACGCTGGCCAAGCGCGATCAGGAGTTGAAGAAGCTGTTCGCCGCGACCAGGCAGACCACCCAGATACTCGCCGACCGCAACGCCCAGTTCGAGCGGCTGCTCGCCAACGGCGGCCAGTTGCTCGCCGAACTGAACATCCGCCAGCAGTCCATCAGGCAGTTGCTGTCGGGCGCCAAGACGGTCTCCGCGGAACTGAGCGCGCTCGTGCACGACAACGAGGAGCAGATCGGGCCCGCGCTGAAGAATCTGCGCGCCGCCATCGACCTGCTTAACGACAACCAGCAGAACGTCTCGAAGACGCTGGAACTCGCGGCGCCGTTCTACAGCCTCTATGCCAGCGTGCTCGGCACCGGGCGCTGGTTCGACGCGGTGATCGTCAACGTGGTGCCGCCCGCACTGCCCGAAATCCCCGGCTACCGTCAGCCGATCCGCACCTTGGGAGGTAACTGACGTGGCGGACAACTGGCGTAGCGATCCGGTCGGCGCGGTGCGCGGCTCCAGCCGTGGCGCAAAGGTCGGCATCGCGCTGGTCGTCGTGCTCGCCGTGCTGGTGGCGGTGGTGCTGTGGTGGCTGTTCGACCGGCTGACCACAACCAAGATCACCGCCTACTTCGATCGCTCGGTCGGCATCTACGAAGGCTCGGACGTGCGCATTCTCGGCGTGCCGGTCGGCTCGGTCGCTTCGGTGGAGCCGCAGGGCGATCAGGTCAAGATCGTGATGAGCGTGGATCGCAAGTACGACGTACCCGCGGACGCGCGAGCCGCGCAGATCACGCCGTCCATCGTGTCGGATCGCTACATCCAGCTCACCCCGGCCTACACCGGCGGCCCGAAGATGGCGCGGAACGCGACCATTCCGCGCGAGCGCACGGCCACGCCGGTGGAAGTCGACCAGCTGTACAAGAGCATCACCGAACTCTCCGACGCGCTCGGGCCCAACGGCGCCAATGCCCAGGGAGCGGTGAACGAGCTGGTGCGCACCGGCGCGGCGAACCTGTCGGGCAACGGCGAGGCGCTGGCCAACAGCCTCACCCAGCTGTCCAGGGCGGCCCGATACCTGTCGGACGCCCGCGGCGACATCTTCGACACGGTCAAGAACCTGCAGGCATTCATCACCATGCTGGCCCAGAACGACCAGCAGGTCCGGCAGTTCAACGCCCAGCTGGCCGATCTGTCGACCTTCCTCGCCGACGAGCGGCAGAATCTCGGAGCGGCACTGAATCTGCTGTCGATCGCGCTGGGTGACGTCGCCCGCTTCATCGACGACAACCGGGGCCTGATCGCGAGCAACGCCGACAAACTGACCCAGCTCACCAAGACGCTGTCGGATCAGCGCAACGACGTGGCCGCTCTGCTGCCGGTCCTGCCGCTGGCGTTGAGCAACCTGATCAACGTGCACAACGCCGAATCGGGCACCCTCGACATGCGCGCGAACTTCCCCGAACTGCAGGACCCGTTCGGCGTGGTGTGCAAGATGCTCGACCTGTCCAAGCTGATGCCCGGCGATCCCAAGTTCGAGGCGCTCGGCAGGCAGATGCGGCCGATCCTCGACCACTGCAAGGAGATCACCGACCAGATCACCTCCGGGGTGCAGACCCCGACGCTGAACCTGCCGTTCGGCATCCTCAGCGGCGAGAACCAGCAGCGCGATCCGGTGCCGGGCACCGTGCCGGGCACGCCGTCGGACCGGCTTCCGCCGTCGCAGGGAGGGGCGCGATGAGCACTCGAATCCGTTCGCTCGCACGCGGTTTCGGCGCGGCGCTGGCGCTGGGCCTGACCGGCGCGCTGATCACGTCGTGCGCCTCCGACGGCATCTACAGCGTGCCCCTGCCCGGCGGCGCCGACGTCGGCGAGCATCCGATGCACATCGACATCCAGTTCGACGATGTCCTCGACCTCGTGCCGCAGTCGGCGGTCAAGGTCGAGGGCGTGCCGGTCGGCCGGGTCGAGAAGATCAGCATCGGCAAGGACCAGTGGACCGCCACGGTGCGCACGGTGGTCAACTCGTCGGTGAACCTGCCCGCGAACGCGCGGGCCGAGGTCCGGCAATCGAACCTGCTCGGCGAGAAGTTCATCGAGCTGTCCAAGCCCGCCGCCGAGCCGGAGTCCACCCGGCTGGCCGACGGCTCGGTCATCCCGGTCGACCGCACCCGGCACGCCACCGAGGTGGAGCAAGTGCTGGGCGCGCTGTCGTTGCTGCTCAACGGCGGTGGCGTCGCGCAGTTGCAGCCGATCGTCACCGAGTTGAACAAGACCCTCGGCGGCCGTGAGGACCGGGTGCGCTCGCTGATCGAGCAGGCGAACACGCTGATCGACGGCCTGAACCAGCAGGTGGACGACATCACCCGCGCGCTGGACGGCCTCGACGTGCTCAGCAGCCGGGTGAGCAACCAGACCGATCAGATCGGCAAGATCCTCGACCAGCTGCCCAAGGGCATCAAGATCCTGGAAGAGCAGCGCCCGCAACTGGTCGCCCTGCTCGCGCAGCTGGACCGGCTCGGCGAGGCAGGCTTCGACGTGCTGAACACCTCGAAGGACGACCTGATCCGCGACCTGACCTCGCTGCGGCCCACGCTGCAGGAACTGGGCCGGTCGGCGCCGGATCTGGTCACCGCGGTTCCGTTGATCCCGACCTACCCGTTCCCCGATTCGGCGCTGGAGAGCACCTTCGGCGGAAGCGTGAACACGTGGTTGTCGGTCGACCAGCAGATCGGCGTCACGCTCAGCAACCTGGGTGTGGGCAAACCCGATCCGGTGTACATCCCGCCTGTCGGTCCGCCCGTGCCGGTGAACCCGACCAACCCGTACTACAACGGCAACGGTCCGCGTCCGGGCTGGCCCACGGTGTCGATCCTGCCGCTGCCGCCGCTGATGGCGCAGCCGCCCGCGCCCGGCGTGCCCGGTCCGGTCGGAGCGATTCTCGAGCAACTCGGCGTAGGGAGTGGTCCGCGATGACACGTCTGGTGCGGTGGCAGCTCATCGCGTTCGTGGTCATCGCGGTGCTCGGCGTCGTGTACGTCGGCGGCAAGTACATCCGGCTCGATCACATGTTCGGGCTCAATCAGTACACGGTGAAGCTGCGCGCGGCGCAGACCGGCGGCATCTACAAAGGCGCCGAGGTGACCTACCGCGGCGTCCCGGTCGGCCGGGTCGGCGAGCTGGAACTCACTGGTGAGGGCGTGGTGATGAACCTCGTCATCGACTCGAGCGCGCCGAAGATCCCGGCGTCGGCGAAAGCCGTGGTGGCCAACCGGTCCGCGATCGGTGAGCAGTACGTGGATCTGCAGCCCGATTCGGACGCGGGCCCGTTCCTGCGGGACAACTCGGTGATCACGTCGGCGACCCTGCCGGTGTCGGTCGAGCAACTGGTGTCCAGCGTGGACACCTTCGCCAGCTCGGTGGACCTGACAGCGCTCAACACGACGGTGCGCGAACTGGGCAAGGCGTTCGACGGCAAGGGCGACGATCTGCAAGTGCTGATCGACTCGCTGAACAAATTCACCGAGACCTTCCATCAGACGCTGCCGCAGACCATTCAGCTGGTCCGCGACGGCAGGGTCGCCCTCGGCACGCAGGCCGAGCAGTCCGCGCAAATCCGCGAGTTCAGCGACGGCCTGGACAAGCTCACCGCCCAGTTGCGCTCCAGCGACCCCGACGTGCGCAGGCTCATCGGCACCGGAACCGACGCGGGCGAGCAGATCGGCGCGCTGCTCGAGCAGAGCGGCGGCTCGCTCACCCAGGACTTGTCCAACCTGCGGCTGTTGTTGCAGGCGATCTCACCGAAGTTCTACGCGATCAAGCCGTTGCTGCAGATGCTCCCGCAGCTGTCGGTCGGCGGTTCCTCGACCGCGCCCGGCGACGGGACCAGCCACTTCGGCCTGGTGCTCGAGACCAACAATCCGCCCGCCTGTACGGTGGGCTACGAGGGCACGCATCGGATTCTCGAACAGATGAAGGCGCAGAACCCGAACTTCGACGACACGCGCGACGAGTTCCCGTTCAACAAGGACGCCAAATGTCTTGTGCCGTTCGGTAATCCGACCGCCGTTCGGGGTGGCGAGCGAGCCGAGCTCGCCGATCCGGCCATCGTCCAGCCCTGGGACTCCAACCCCAAAACCGATCCGGAAAAGCTGAACCTGACTCCGGTGGCCGTGCAGTTGTCGACCCTGCTGGGGGTCACGCCAAAGCGGTGACCAGGAGCAATGACGTTAGGGTGTCTCGCGTGAGTGACTGGAGCGAGCGAACCATGGGCATGCCGTGGAGCGCGACCGAGCCGACCGACGGCGAGGCGCTGTCGTGACCGCCGATCTGACCAAGCGGTCCGATGCGGCGGCGCCGGACGCGCCGGAAGCCGTGACGACAGCGGCGGAAACGCCCACCGCGCAATCCGACGCCGGTGATCGGAAGGTCACCGACCGGGCAGGCGCCGAGTCCGCTCACCTCGGTGGTGCGTCCGTGCTCAGCCGGGTGGTCCTCGTCTGCTCGGCCGTGCTGCTGGTCATCGCATTGGCCGGCGCCGCATGGTTCGGCGCGGGCTGGGTACGGGCCGCGTTCACCGATGGCCCGCGCGCCGAGGCCAGGGACACCGCCCTGGACGCCGCGCGCCAAGCCGCGCTCAACATGACCTCGATGAACCTGGACGACGTGCCCGGCTCGCTGGCGCTGGCCCGGTCCTCGATGACCGGAGCGCTGCTGGACTCGGCCACGAAGAACAAGGACCAGGCGGAGCAGATGGCGCGGCAGAGTGGGGTCGGGATGACCTCGAAGGTGCTCGGCTCCGCGCTCACCTCGCTCAACAGCGAGGAGGACAAGGCGTCGGCGCTGGTCGTGCTGCAGGTCACCGAGAAGGGCAAGGACAAGCCGCCCGCCGACTACCGCTACACCTGGACCGTGGACCTGGCCAAGGACGGCGAGGTCTGGAAGGCCGAGCAGATCTCCTCGCTCAGCCAGCCGGTGTTGCTGAGCGGCGGGCCCGCCGCTCAGCCGGCCGCGCCCGCGGCCGACCAGCCGCCCGCCGCGCCGAAGCCGGGATCGTAGGAGGACACCCATGACGTCTCGCCGACCGGTCAACCGGGTCACCTCCAAGCGCAGGCCCGGCGCGGAACCGGCCCGTACCGCGTCCCAGCGCACCGAACAACGGCCCGCACAGGCCCGCAAACCGCGTGTGGCGGGCGTTTCCCGGTCCACTGCGGAATCGGATAACCGCCGCGCCGAACAGAGCCCCGCGAGTGCCTCGCGATGGTGTGAGATCATCTCGCGCGGCAAGGACCGCCCGCGTCGCACGACCGGACGGCCGCGCTGGGGCGTCAGCGCGGCCCTGCTGATCGTCGCGCTCCTCCTGGGCGGTTTCGCGTGGCTCGCCGCGCGACAGCCCGGCGTGGACACGTCGAATCAGGCCTACGTGGACAACGAGGCCACCCAAGAGGTGCGCGCGGCCGCCGACAACGCGCTGCGGACCGTCTACGCCTATGACGTGAAGAAGATCGACGGCTATCGGGACACCGCGAAGCAGGTGCTCACCGGGAAGATGCTCGCCGATCTGGACAAGTACGCCGACACCACTATTTCGGCGGTCAAGCAGGCGCAGACCAGTGCCGACGCGAAAGCCGATCCGATTGCTGTGACATTGCTCACCGACGATCGCGCCGAGCTGATCGTCAATCTGGTGGTGAGCGCCACCAAGGACGGCGTGGCGCAGCAGAGCGTCTCGGGCCCCGTGGTCCTGCATATGCAGAAGGTGGGCGGTCGCTGGCTGGCCAGCGACATCGTGGACCAGTAACGGCTACCACATCGGCCGGGATGACGCAGCGCGGCAGGCGATCTCGCCGGCGCCCCGGCCGGGCCTGCCACTTGACGAGTTTCGCCCGAACCGTCACGCTATTCACAACAGCGGCAGCTGTCACAGTGGCTTCCAGTGCACCGTGGGTCAGGACGCAGCCAGCGGATTCGGCCCGGCGCGCCAGCCATGCGGACGATCACACGGGTGGTACTTTGACACCCCCGTGTACTTGGGTGTAGGTTTGGACGTTGCGCTGGCTGCCTCCTGTCCATACCTCGATTTGCACACGTAAGTTCACCCTTCCGGTGTTACTTCCGTTGTTGCCTGTTCGAGTTTCGTTCGGGTAGTAACCAGCGGAATTCGTAGCAGACAAGCGACGGTCGCGGACCACCACGCGACGCGCATGAGGTGCTGGAAGGACGCATCTTGGCAGTCTCCACCCAGACCAAGGCAGTTGCCGGAATCCCCGGAGCCCCGTTGCGGGTGTCTTTCGCGAAGATCCGTGAACCCTTGGAGGTGCCCGGGCTTCTCGATCTACAAACGGAATCGTTCGCTTGGTTGATCGGTTCGCCGGATTGGCGTGAGCGGGCCGCGGCTCGCGGCGACGTCGGCCTAGTCGGTGGCCTCGAGGAGGTACTCGAGGAGCTTTCTCCGATCGAGGACTTCTCCGGCTCCATGTCCCTGTCCTTCTCCGATCCGCGCTTCGAAGAGGTCAAGGCCTCGATCGATGAGTGCAAGGACAAGGACATGACGTATGCGGCTCCGTTGTTCGTGACGGCGGAG
>NZ_JBSGCA010000080.1:0-22011 GCF_053601535.1 Nocardia sp. NPDC004718 | reverse complement strand
TCGGAGCCAAACCAACGGCAAGCAACCATCAGCTACACCCCACCGCTCTGGGCATCCAGGGCACCAACCCCAGACACCTACAAACTTAGGGAGCACCCATGTTCACTTCGAGCAAGGCTCCGATCCTGGCGGGTGTCGACGGTTCCGAGGTGGCGCTTGCCGCCGTGCGCTGGGCCGCTATCGACGCCGCCCACCGCCACGCACCGCTGCACCTCGTCTACCTGACCGGCGGCCTCGGCGACCACGGTTCCGGCGTCGAGTTCGGGCCGTCCGTCCCCGGCAGCTATCGGTGGGGCGGCCCGGACGCGTTGGAGATCGCGTACGCCACGGCCATCGCCGAATCCGCTCCGATCAATCGGATCGACGTGACCGCGGAGTTGACCAACGCCGCTCCCGTTCCGGCTCTGCGCCGCCGATCCGAGACCGCGCGGCTGCTCGTGGTCGGCGCCCATGACCTCGGCGCGTTCAGCCGCGCGATGCTGGGATCGCTGAGCACCGCGCTGGCGCGGCAGGCGGGATGCCCCGTTGCCGTCGTTCCCCGTGGCGTCGAGCACGGCGACGGGCCTGTCGTCGTCGGCGTCGACGCCTCCACGAGCAGCGCGGCGGCCGTCGCATTGGCATTCGACGAGGCCGCGTTTCGCGGCGCCGGTCTCGTCGCGGTGCACGCGTTGTCCGGCTTCCCCGGCTCGCTCATCGAATCACGGGAGGGCGGCGAGGGATTGCTCGACCGGAGCCTGGCAGGGTACAGCGAGGCGTATCCGGAGGTGACGGTTCGGCGTGTCGTGGTCGAGGACCACCCCGCCAGGCGACTGCTCGAGGCGGGCGAGAAAGCGCGGTCGATCGTCGTGGGCAGCCGCGGGCACGACGAATTCTCCGCGATGCCGCTCGGTTCGGTCAGTAAAGCCGTACTACACGGGGCGCAGGTGCCGGTGATCGTCACCAGACCGGCGAGCTTTGCGCGGCACCCCCGCAATCGGCGATAGGCGGCACCGCCACCGCGATCGACGGACCGGCAACGCTCCGAATCACGGTGCACCACGGGCAGCCGTGGGCGCGTAGCAGAGGCCGCACACGACGGCGGGCGACGACTGCCGATCCGATTGTGCCGCTATCGAGCACAACCGACCGTCCAGCCGCCGCCCACCGAGGACGCAGCCCGCCGCCGTCAGCCGTCCAGGCGCTCCTGGATGGCTTCGATGACGCGAAGCCGCAGTTCATCGGCGCGGATGACCGCATCGACAGAGCCGACTTCGACAGCGCGCTGGATATTGTGGATGCGGTCGAACTCCGCGGCCACTTCACCGAGTTTCTCCGCGCGCACCGAGGAGCGCAGTTCGTCCAGTTCCGCGCTCAGCGTGGCGCGATCGGTACCGGACGCGTTGGCGACGCGCACCTCCAGCTCCTGCACCCGCGGGTCGGCCGTGGTGCGGGTGGCGACGTCACCGGAGAACACCGCCGCCGCGGCGGGCGCGCCGCCGAGCACCGAGGCGAACGATCCTTCCAGCGCCAGGACGGTCATGTTCGGGTTCAACGCCTTCGAGAAGACGACGAACGCGCCACCGTGATAGCGGGAGATCACGCAGAACACGATCGGACCGTCGAAGTTGACGATCGCACGACCGATCTCGGCGCCGTACTCCAACTGCAACTTGCGCATCGACTCCGGCGACCCGTCGAAGCCCGACAGGTTCGCCAGCACCACCAGTGGCCGGTTGCCGCTCGCGGCGTTGATCGCCCGCGCGGCCTTCTTCGACGATCGGGGGAACAGCGTGCCCGCGGTGTAGGTGTCCGGGCCGTCGGTGGGCGGAAAACCGTGCCGCGGCACGCCCCGGGACTCGATGCCGAGCAGGCACACCGGGATTCCGCCCAGATGCGCGTCCTGCACGACGGCGGTCTCGGCGTCGGCCATGCCCGCCCAGCGCTCCAGCACGGGGTGGTCCTGGTCGGCGACCGCGCGCATCACCGTGCGGATGTCGAACGGCTTCTTCCGGTCCGGATTCGCGGTGGCCGAGAAGATCTCGCCGACGGTGGCGAAGTCGCTGCCCGCCAGGACGTGCGGGAAATCGGAGATGTCGCGATCGATGGGATCGCTGGTCTGCGACCGCCGCGGCGCCTGCTCACCGGGGACGATGTAGGTGTGGTCGTAGTGCGCCATCAGGATGTCGCGCGCCGCGGCCAGGTTCGGCGCCCAGTACTGCGCCTGTCCGTTCGGACCCATGACCCGGTCGTAGCCGCCGATGCCGAAGTTGTCCTCGGCCGACACGCCGCCGGAGAAGTCCAGCGCCTGCTTACCGGTGAGCACCATGGCCGAATCCGGCGTCATCACCAGGATGCCCTTGGTGTGCATGAGCATGGTCGCCTCGGCGTTCCAGTACGGCTGGGCTCCGACGTTGATGCCCGCGACCACGATGTTGATCTCGCGGCCCGCCTGGGTGAATTCGACGATCCGCTTGAGCGCGGCCGCCACCCAGTCCATGTTCTCGGTGCCCGATTCCATCGAGATGCGAGCGCCCGCCGACAGCGCGTACCACTCCAGCGGCACCTCCAGGCGCTCGGCCAGGTCCAGTGCGGCGATCACCCGCCTGCACTCCGGTTCCGACAGCGCGCCCAATGCTTTCGTCGGGTCGCCGAGCAGCACCACCCGCGTGACGCCCTCCGGATGCTTCGGGGTGGCCGTGGTGATGACGCCAGCGACGATCGCGGCGGTGTTGCGCCCCTTCGGCCGGTCGACCGGGACCAGCGTGTGGTCGCCGTCGAGGTCGTATTCGGTGAAATTGCCGAGCAGGCCGGTCAGTTCGTAGGGGTACACCGCATTGCGGCCCGCGGCGCGCAGCACCTTCTGCCGGTAGGCGTCGAGCGGTTCGATCGGTTCGTCGGACGGCTCGCCGAAGGTCACCACGGTGCCGCCCGCGGCATCGAAACTGATCCGGATGGCCACCTTCACCAACTCGCCGGTGTCCGCGTCGCGTTCCCGCGCGATGAGCACGATTTCTTCGAGTCCGGCGCCCGCGGTCGTCGGCAGCACATGGCCGCCGATCCGCTCGAGCTCGGCGCGGGTGACATCCAGCGGCGGCCAGACGTACATCACGATGCGATTGGTGTTGAGCCGCTTCGCCGACGGCCGCCGCGACTGCGCCCGGCGGATCGAGTCGAGGCAGGTGGCGATCGTGCTTTCGGCGGTCGGCAGCGCGAGCAGCCGTCCGTCGTGTTCGCGCAGCGCGGTCAGGTCCCGCACCTGGGCGAACGCGATCAGCCGGTCATCGGCCGGATTGTCCTTCGCGACGCACCGGAACAGATAGATCTCCTCGTCGTCGGACGACGGCAGGCGGGTGAGATCGAACTTGCGCAGCCGCTCCATTTGCATCCGCTGCGCGATGTACGGATGCAGGCCGCGGATCAGCCGTTCCTCGGCGGGGCCGGTGGCCGACGGGCGGAAGGTGAAGTGGTGATGCATGACCGCGCCGTTGCTGCCCGCGACCGTCGCGGTGATCCGGTGCACCTGCTTCGGCAGCGGCTGCGCGCTGAGCACCGAGTGCAAGGCCGCGGCCATGGCGTCGAAATCGGCGGGCTGCTTCTCCCAGCTGAGATAGATGTCGGCGTCGATCGACACCGCGTCGCCGGTCAGTTCGGCCAGCCCGCGCACCGCGGCGCCGAGCGCGTCGAAGCGCACCGCGGCGGACACCAGGCTCGCACCGTCGCGGTCGGCGATCAGGTAGCGGCATCCGTCGACATCGTGGGTGCGGACGCCGGTGAGCCCCTTGTTGCCGTAGTACCGGCGGGTCAGCACCTCGAGCATCGCCGTGTTGTCGTCGCTGCCCCGGACCAGCCGCTGGCCCAGCAACCGCACCAGCGGTTCGGTGCTGCGGACCATGTCGGAGATACGCTCCGCGCGATCGGGGGCGTCGGGATGGGTGTCCAGGTACCGCAGGGACCGGCGGACGTTGGTGTACACGCGGGCGCGATTGCGCCGCAGCAGCGGCTGGCCGTACCAGCCGAACACCAGACCGCGAGCGAGATCGGCGACGACGGGGAAAGGCACCTGGGTCGCGGCGACCAGCCGTTCCAGTGCCAGACCGACCGGTTCGCGCAGGGCTCGATCGGGCATCCGCTCGCCCAGCCACTCCCGCAGCAGTGCCGTCACGACCGCGACGGTGTCGGTGCGTTGCTGGGCGAGGAAGATCCGGAAGACCGCGGCCTCGAGCTCGGGGGAACGTTCCAGATCGGACACGCCGTAGTGGCCGAGCGCCCGCGCGAGCTTGCTCTTGAACGATTCCGGCAGTCCGGCCCGTTCGACGTCCAGGCTCTGCAGGTAGGTGTGGAAGTACTCGCGGGCACTGTGGACATGCCCTTGGGCGTCCTCACCCGACGGCCGGTTGTGGCTCAACTCGGCGAGGTCGGTGAACACGTCGATGAGCTCGAGTTCCTCCGCCAGCGGCCTGCGGTCGTCCGCGACGGCGATCCGGCGGGCATCGAGGTAATCCGACAGGACCCGGCGGTCGTCGTGCGGATCGACGTCGAAACCGAGCAACAGGCCGCGCAGGTCCTGCGACCGTCGGACGAGCCGCTCGTGCGGATGAGCCTGCGCATCCCCGGCGGGCAGGTCCAGTTCGACCGACCCGACGGCCGCGGTCTCCTCGACCGCGTCATCGACCAGGCGCTCCAGCCGCAGCAGCGGTGCCCCGGTCTCCACCTGGGTACCGACCGAGACGGCGCATTCCTTCAGCCGCGCCTTGAACGGTGCGCGCAGCACCGTCTCCATCTTCATGCTCTCCAGCACCAGCAGCGGCGCGTTGGCCTCGACCTCGTCGCCGACCTGCAGCGGCGTGGCGACCACGAGCGCGGGTGCGGGTGACCGGACGACGCCGCCCTCGTCCCGGCTCACCCGATGGGTCACACCGTCGACGTCGACCACGTGGATCGGCCCGTGCGTGCCCGCGGTGACGCGGAAGGCGGTGCCGTTGACCACGATCTGGCCGGAATGCCGGTCATAGCGGACCAGGTCGACATCGGCGGTGCGGATGTCCTCGCCCGCCTCGATGCCGATGCGGAACCGATGCGCGCCGGTACGAGCCACGCGCACGCGATAGCCGACTCCGCGCAATTTGAGGTCGAGCGGTCGGCCCGCGTGATGCTGCACCAGGGGACGACCGCCCGCGGCGGTGGACAGCAGGCGGTCCCGCTCGGCCCGTTCCTCTTCCTCGTAGGCGTCGATGGCGGCGGCCGCGAGCGCGACGGCGGAATTGCGGTGCGAGACGAGGCGACCCTGTCCGCGCACCCGGTCGATCCAGCCGGTGTCGGCGCTCGCGTCGATCACCTCGGGCTGGTCCAGCAGTTCGAGGACGAAACTCTTGTTCGTCGCGCCGCCCTCGATGATCACCCGGGTCTGCCCGACGGCCCGGCGCAACCTGCCCAGCGCCTCGGACCGGTCGCGACCGTAAGCGATGATCTTGGCGATCATCGAATCGAAATCGGCGGGGATGACATCGCCTTCGCTGACGCCGGTGTCGACCCGGATACCCGGACCCGCGGGCAGGTCCAAACGGGCGATCCGGCCCGGCGCGGGAGCGAAGTCGCGGTCGGGATCCTCGGCGTTGAGCCGCGCTTCGATGGCGTGCCCACGCTCGGCGGGCGGCTCGCCCTCGAGCCGTTCACCGGAAGCCACCGCCAGTTGCGCGCGAACCAGGTCGAAACCGGTGGTCTGCTCGGTGATCGGGTGCTCGACCTGCAGACGGGTGTTGACCTCGAGGAACGCGAACAGCTCGTCCCCGGGGTGGTAGAGGAACTCGACGGTCGCCGCGCCGCGGTAACCGACCGCGACCGCCAGGCGCTCGGCCGAGGCCTTGAGTTCGGCGACCTGCTCGGGCCGCAGCACCGGTGACGCGGACTCCTCGATGACCTTCTGGTTGCGCCGCTGCACCGAGCAGTCCCGCACACCCAGCGCCCAGGCGGTGCCCTGACCGTCCGCGATCACCTGGACCTCGACATGGCGAGCGCCGGTGACGAGCCGTTCGAGGAACACCACACCACTGCCGAACGCGCGGGCGGCCTCCTGCCGGGTGCGTTCGTAAGCGTCGACCAACTCGGCCTCGTCGGTGACCACGCGAATACCGCGCCCGCCGCCGCCCGCGGTCGCTTTCAGCATGAGCGGGTAGCCGATGTCGGCGGCGGAGGCGAGCGCGTCGTCGACGGTCTCGACCGGGCCGCGGCTCCAAGGCGCGACCGGTACACCGACCTCTTCGGCGATGAGCTTCGCGCCGATCTTGTCGCCGAGTTTGCGCATCGCCTCGGCATCCGGACCGATGAAGGTCACGCCGATCTGGTCGCACAACTCGGCGAACGCCGGATCTTCGGCGACGAAGCCCCAGCCGACCCACGCGGCGTCGGCCCGGGTCGCCACCAGCGCGCGTTCGAGCGCCTTCAGATCCAGGTACGGTCGCGCGGAGGCCGGCCCCAGGTCATAGGTGATGTCGGCCTCGCGCACGAACGTCGCGTTGCGATCGACATCGGTGTAGAAGGCGATGGTCTCGATCGAACGTGCCGTTTCCGCGGCCAGGTCTCGGACCGCGTGGATGAGGCGCATGGCGGCCTCTCCCCGGTTCACAATGGCGATGCGGCTGAACACTCGCCGTCCTTCCTCTCCGAAGTTGTGGCCCGGTCGACGGGCAAAGGGTGAATACCCTTTGTCGCACATCCGGTCGGTGGAATTACACCTGTCCGGTGGTTACTCGGCCGTATCGTCGCGCGGGTGCGGGGCAGGCGCGCCGGGTAGCCCGCTGCCGACTGCGACGGTCAGGTAAGCGTGGAGTGATCCGGCAGCCGTCGGTCGCAGAGATGGCGATACCTGCGACGGCCACCCCGACGCCGCATGGTAAGCATCGTTCACCACGCGAAGGTTAGAGGCAGGCCGGTGCCGCGTCAATCTTTTCGCCTCGCGTACGCTCGCGTCGTCGGATTCCGCTACGAAACCAGAAACGCGAATTACTGGTCGGTTTCGAATATTTTAGCGAGTGCCGAGAGCGATGGAGTCGGAACCTGCACGCGACCGGCGCGTCTCCCCTCTCGCAGATGTCTCCCCTCTCGCAACCGGGAAAGCTGCCACTTCGCGACCCACCGGAAGACCTCGTGACGAGGAACCGCGCGGCCATCCCGGGTTCACCTCCTCACCCGGGGTACGGAGCCCGGGACTCGGCGCGCCCGCCGTCGCGCGTTCCGATCGCGATCTTCCCCACCTCGGCCATCCGTAGGCATACAAAGGCTCGGATGCCGATCCACCCCGTCGCGCTGCCACCCCGCACCCGGTAGGAGGCCTGGCGCGCCGACCAGGGTGACGATCGGGATCCCACAGGTCACAGATGCGCATGAAGCGGACCGCCTTCGCCGACGCGCGACGTCCGGACAGACCGCGAACCGGTTGAGCCGATCAGCCATGACGCAACCGCGCCCGTCGATTCGGACGAAGCCGACACCGCGGTCAATTATGAACCGGCGCAGCGATGTTCGCCGAATCTCGAACCTTGCCGTAGAGAACAGCGCGCAATCCGGCGGTGAACCTCAGATCCCGATCACCGGTCATGATCGCGAGGACATCGTCGGCGCCCTCCTGCCGAGCATGATCACCGGTCGAAATCCGCGCCACCAGGGAATCCCACTCGCCCGCGTTGCTCAGTTCGAGATAGGCCTGTTCCTCGATGACGAAACCCGTGATGTAGGAACGCAATACCAAAACGATCTCGCCGACGCCGAACTGCGGCAGAACCACACCGCGGAGGAGTGTCGTCAGCGTACTGGAGACTCTGATGGTCTCCGGCGAAGGCGAGTACGAGCCCGCGACGACGCGCCCTCCCTCACGAAAACGAAGTATCGCCGCACGAATACGGTGACAGCAGATCATCGTCTGCGCGACATCGGGGTTGCCGAGGTCGATATCCGACAGGTCGACGGCCCGGAAAATGGTGTCGGCCATCGCACGCTGGAGATCCTTCCGGTCCCGTAAATGCTTGTACAACGCACCGGGCGTCACCCCCGCCGCGGCTGCCAGCCGTCGCATCGTGAGCGCGTCCAGACCGTTCTCCGAGACGTAATCGTGAGCGATGTCGGCCAAACGATCCCGGGTCAACCCGCGCTTGATCATCACTATCGCCCCGATCCCGCGCCGCGATCAGGCCCAAGGACGCGGCGAGCGCCACCTCCCACGTCATCGACACATCCGACTCGTCGAGCCACCCGACGGACATCTACGAAGCGGAGGCCGTCCAGATCTCGCGAACACGAGACGGAGGTGTCAACGACCGTCGAGTGAGCAATGTTCACCGCGCCGAGGCTAGGACAAGCTCCGCACTGCCGTCAACCGCTCTACCGTTGATAGATGTTTCAATGCGCATATCTAAGTATGAACATGCAATTCTTCCCGCGGTGCCCGACGGGAGCGGAGTCCCCCTTGTCACCCAGCTGGGCGTTCCGCCGTCAGCGCTATGTCGGTGCAGGTACGGCCCAGCCTCCGCATTCGCATGCGCCGCCGTTTCGGATGGTTACCATCAGACGCGATGCATGTTGAGTTGATGCTCGATTCACTCGATGGACTGTCCGTGGGAGACGCGCTGGGGGCGGAATTTCCCATCATGGGCCGGTCGATTCCGGACCTTCGGGCCGGCAATCTCCCGGCCCGGCAGTGCGGGTGGACCGACGACACCGAAATGGCCTGCACCGTGGTTGCCGAACTCATCGGTCGCGGTGGGATCGACCAGGATCGGCTCGCCGCCGCCTTCGCGCGCCGATTCGACCCGAGCCGTGACTACGGCTTCCTGGCGGTCGCCACATTGCGCCGAATCCGCGACGGCGTGCACTGGCGGGAGGCGGCCGGAGCCGTGTTCGACCACCAGGGATCCTGTGGAAACGGTGCGGCCATGCGGGTCGCTCCGCTCGGCGCCTTCTACGCCGGCGATCCGGAAAAGATCGCCGCCGAAGCGGCGCGGTCGGCGCAGGTGACGCATCTGCATCCGGAAGGCGTCCTCGGCGCGGTCGCGGTGGCGCTCGCGGCCGGTCAGGCCGCTCACGCTCGCCTGCGCGGAAGTAAGCCTACGCCAGCGGATTTCATCACCGGCGTCCTCGACCGCCTCGACGACGGCGAGACGACCCGCCAGATTCGCCGTGCTCTCGGTCTGCTCGAGGCCTCCGCGAAAGAGGCCGCGGACGAACTCGGCAACGGATCCCTGGTCACCGCGCAGAACACGGTGCCGTTCACGATCTGGGTAGCGGCGACGCATCTCGACGACTACCCGGCCGCGATCACCACGTGTATCGCGGCAGACGGCGATATCGACACCACGAGCGCCATCGTCGGCGGAATCGTCGCCGCCCACACCGGCACCGACACGCGCCCCGGCCCGCTCGCAGGAGTGCCGCGGACCTGGCTCGCCGCGCGAGAACCGTTGCCCGGCTGGTTCGACCCCACCCGCCGACCACCACGGCGCAAAGATTCTGTTTCCGGCCGCGTCCGGAAGTGGCTATCCGGCGCGTCGTGAGAACAACCAGCTGACGCCGTGGATCGGCAACACCAAGACGCCACTCCCCCGTCGTACTTCCTCCCCTACCCTGGCGCCCGCCGCGCCGGTCGCGGCCCAGAGTCATGTGGTCGCAGAGCTTTTCAACCGAGCAGCGCCGATCATGCGGTGCCGTGAGCGATGTCCTGCGCCCACGGGCGCCCTTGGCCAGAAGAAGTGGCACATCCGATCGGTGACCTCACCTGCGTGACCCCGCTCCGGCGCGGGCGCGGTCCAGGCGGGCGCATCGGATTCCACGGGCATCCGGCGAAGGAAACGCTCCAGGCAGGCCTCGTACTGCCCGAGATTCTGCGGCCAATCCAGCGCCGCGAAACAGCGACTCCGCCATCGAGGCCGCTGCGGCCGGTCGTCGCGCGGACTCGAGGCGAAGCATGCCGCCAACGGCGCGCAGCAGGCGCGGTTTCAACTCCACAGGGTCACATGCACTTTCGGGCGAAACCGAGTGACGCCCACGCCGGACCCACGGATCATCGCCTGGATGCATCGCGGGGTGGTGATGAAGCGCAGCAGTTCCGACACCGCGGGCTGGCGGGAATCGGGCGGCAACGTGGTGGCGCACCACTCGTCGGATACCTGGAGCCCCGGTCCCTTGACGTGGATCAACCGACCGGCCGCGAGATCGGCGGCCACGGCGAAACCGATCGTCAGGGTGATGCCTCCGACCCGGCGGACCTCTTCCAGAGCGGCGGCGTCGCTCTGGAAGATCCGCTGATGGGATTCGGGTACGGCTAACTCGCGCAGCATCGTCGCGATGTGCCCGTCCACACTGCCCGCGCTGGGACCCAGCATCCACGACTGCTCCCGCAGCAGCGCCGGATGTGCGGCGGTGCCCGCCACAGGGCTGTCGGGGCGGGCGACCGAGATGATCTGATACTTCAGGAACGGCCGGGCGGCGATGGCCGTGTCGGCGTTCTCCGGCCCGGGCCCGAGCGCGATGTCCACCGCACGGGTCTCGATCAGACCGCGGAACCGGCTGGTGGGGTGCACGCTCAGCTCGACCGCCAGATCCTTCGCCCGCGCCGCGAACAAGTCGATGAGGCCGGGCGCGGCATGTTCGGCGAACGCGCTCGATGCCGCGATGCGCAGCAGCCGTCGGCCGTGCGCGGCTTCGCTCACCTCGATCGCGGTCTGTCGTTGCAGTCCGAGGATCTCGATGGCCCGGCTGGCCAGGCGCAATCCGCCGGGCGTGAAGGCCAGCCCCGCCGCGGCGCGGGTGAACAGCGGGTCGTCGAGCTCTTTGCGCAGCTGGGCGATGTGCAACGAGACACCGGCGTCGGACATCCCCAGCTCTCTGGCCGCCGCATGGACGGAGCCGAGCCGCACCACGGTCGAGTAGGCCCGAAGCTGGGCGGGCGTCACGATCCGAGTCTAGTTTGGAGGTGGACGCGGTGCCTACCGCCGTATCGCGCCCGGAGGACGCATCATGCAGGACGTGCTCACGGATCTGATGGCAACGTGGAACGCCGGGGGCACGGCTGGGGTCGCGACGGTGGTGCGCACCTTCCGTTCGGCGCCGCGACCGCCAGGCGCCGCCATGGTCGTCGCCCCGGACGGGACGGTGGGCGGTTCGGTCTCCGGCGGCTGCGTCGAAGGCGCGGTATACGAACTCGCCACCGATGTCGTGCGCACCGGTCTTCCGGTGTTGCAGCGGTTCGGGTTCTCCGATGACGACGCGTTCGCCGTCGGCCTAACCTGCGGCGGCGTCATCGACATCTTCGTCGAACCGATCTCCCGGAAGACGTTTCCGGAACTCGGCGAGGTGGCCGCGGACATCGCCGAGCACCGGCCGGTCGCGATCGCGACCGTCATCGAGCACCCGGACCCCGGCCGGATCGGGCGGCGGCTGCTGATCCGGCCGAGTGACGCGCGCGGCACGCTGGGGTCGGCGCGCACCGACGACGCGGTGATCGATGACGCGGCCGGGTTGCTCGCGGCGGGCCGCAGCGAGGTGCTGTCCTATGGCCCGGACGGGCAGCGTCGCGGCGAGGGCATGGCGGTTTTCGTCGCCAGTCATGCCAGGCAGCCGCGGATGCTGGTGTTCGGGGCCATCGATTTCGCCGCCGCCGTGGCGCAGCAGGGATCATTTCTCGGATACCGGGTGACCGTATGCGACGCGCGGCCGATCTTCGCCACATCGGCCCGGTTCCCGACCGCCGACGAGGTCGTCGTCGACTGGCCGCACCGCTTCCTGGCCGCGCAGATCGCGGCAGGCGCGGTCGACGCGCGGACCGTCGTCTGCGTGCTGACCCACGATCCCAAGTTCGACGTTCCGCTGCTCGAGGTGGCCCTGAGGGCGCCGCGGATCGGTTATGTCGGCGCCATGGGGTCGCGCCGCACGCACGACCAGCGGCTGGCCCGCCTGCGGCAGGCGGGCCTCACGGAGGAGCAACTCGCCCGGCTCGCCAGCCCGATCGGGCTGGATCTGGGCGGCCGGACGCCGGAAGAGACGGCGGTGTCCATCGCGGCCGAGATCATCGCGCGGCGCTGGGGCGGGCACGGCCGTTCGCTGACCGGAACCGGCGGACGGATTCACCACACCGGGCCGACAGCCGATTAAGTGATTACTTAATCCGGCCTTGACCCGCAGTTCAGCGGCGCAGAAGCTGAGCTTCTCCCCATGAATGTGAGGTGGGTCACATGCAGGTGCCCGGACCATTCGAATACGAGCGCGCGACGGGCGTGGATCACGCCGTCGGACTCCTGGACCGGCTCGGAGAGGAGGCGCGCATCATCGCGGGCGGGCACAGCCTGTTGCCGATGATGAAACTGCGCCTGGCCAATCCGGAATATCTCATCGACATCAACGACCTGGCTGCCGAGTTGGGCTATATCGTCACCGATCCGACCCTGGTGCGCATCGGCGCGATGGTGCGGCACCGGCATCTGCTCGAATCCGACGATCTCGCCGCGGTGTGCCCGATCTTCCGTGACGCCGAGCGCGTGATCGCCGACCCGGTCGTGCGCAACCGCGGCACGATCGGCGGCTCGCTGTGCCAGGCCGATCCCGCCGAAGATCTGACCACGGTCTGCACGGTTCTCGGCGCCACCTGCCTGGTGCGCGGACCGTCCGGCGACCGGGAGATCGCGATGGACGACTTCCTGGTCGGCCCGTACGAGACCGCCATGACGCGAAACGAGCTGCTGATCGAGATCCGAATCCCGGTGCGGCATCGGACTTCCAGTGCGTACCGGAAAGTGGAGCGCCGGGTCGGCGACTGGGCGATCGCGGCGGCAGGCGCGACGGTGACACTGCGCGACGGTGCGATCGCGGCCGCACGGATCGGCCTGACCGCGGTCGACCCCGATCCCGCCGCATTGGCCGCCGCGTCGGGCCTGCTCATCGGTGAGCCGCCCACCGAAGAGGTCTTCGCGGAGGTGGGCCGCCGGGCGAGCGCGGCGTGCTCACCCGCTTCCGATTCGCGTGGCAGCGCGGACTACAAGCGCCACCTCGCCTCCGAACTGACGATTCGCGCGCTGCGCACCGCGGTCGAGCGCGTACTGAACGATCCCGCGCTGAGAGGGAACTAGCCATGCAGGTAACCATGACCGTCAACGGCGAGCAGGTGACCGCCGACGTCGAACCGCGCACCCTGCTCGTGCACTTTCTACGAGACCAATTGCGGCTCACCGGAACCCACTGGGGATGTGACACCAGCAACTGCGGCACCTGTGTGGTGGAGGTGGACGGCGAACCGGTGAAGTCGTGCACGATGCTGGCCGTCATGGCCGGTGGGCGTTCGGTGCGCACCGTCGAGGGACTCGAGGTCGACGGCAAGCTCGATCCCGTGCAAGAAGGCTTCATGCAGTGTCACGGGCTGCAGTGCGGATTCTGCACGCCCGGGATGATGATCACGGCCCGGGCACTGCTCGACCGCAACCCGGATCCCGACGAGCAGACCATCCGGGAGGCGATCTCCGGCCAGATCTGCCGCTGCACCGGATACACCACCATCGTGCGGTCGATCCAGTGGGCCGCGGCGAAGCAACGGGGCGAAGCGGCGGAGCCAGAACCCGCACCCACCGCGGCGCCGGTAGGGAGCACATCATGACCGCCGTCGAATCCCGGCCGGAAGACCGCGTCGACAACGACCGCAAGCCGTGCGGGCACGGCAGGATGCTCCGTAAGGAGGATCCCCGGTTCATTCGCGGACGCGGGAATTTCGTCGACGACGTCCAACTGCCCGGCATGCTGCATATGGCGATCCTGCGTTCGCCGTTCGCGCACGCGCGGATCGTGAGCGTCGACGTCTCCGCGGCACAGGCGCATCCGAAGGTGAAGGCGGTCGTCACCGGCGCGGACCTCGCCGCCAAGGGACTGGCCTGGATGCCGACGCTTTCCAACGATGTGCAGGCGGTGCTGGCGACCGACAAGGTCCGGTTCCAAGGCCAGGAGGTGGCCTTCGTCGTCGCGGAGGACCGCTACGCCGCGCGTGACGCGCTGGAACTCATCGACGTGGAGTACGACATGCTCCCTCCGGTGATCGATGCCCGGACCGCGCTCTCGCCCGAGATGCCGGTGATCCGAGATGATCTCGAGGACAAGCGGGACAACCACTGCTTCGACTGGGAGACCGGTGACGCCGCCGCGACCGAGGCGGTGTTCGCCCGCGCGGACGTCGTCGTCGAGCAGGAGATCGTCTATCCGCGCGTGCATCCCGCCCCGATGGAAACCTGCGGTGCCGTCGCGGATCTCGATCCGGTGACCGGCAAGCTCACCCTGTGGTCGACGAGTCAGGCGCCGCACGCCCATCGCACGATCTACGCGATGGTGGCCGGGCTGCCCGAGCACAAGATCCGGGTGATCGCACCCGATATCGGCGGCGGGTTCGGCAACAAGGTGCCCATCTACCCGGGATATGTTTGCGCCATCGTCGGGTCGCTGCTACTGGGCAAACCGGTCAAATGGATGGAGGATCGCAGCGAGAACCTGACCAGCACCGGGTTCGCCCGCGACTACATCATGCTCGGTGAGATCGCCGCCGACGCCGACGGCAAGATCCTGGCCATCCGGTCCACCGTGCTCGCCGATCACGGCGCGTTCAACGGCACGGCCGCACCGTTGAAATATCCGGCCGGCTTCTTCGGTGTCTTCACCGGCAGCTACGACATCGAGGCCGCCTACTGCAAGATGACCGCGGTCTACACGAACAAGGCCCCCGGCGGCGTCGCCTACGCGTGCTCGTTCCGGATCACCGAGGCCGTCTACTTCGTCGAGCGGTTGGTGGATTGCCTCGCACAGGAACTGAAGATGGATCCGGCGCAGCTGCGGCTGCGCAATCTGCTACGGCCCGAACAGTTCCCGTACACCAGCAAGACCGGTTGGGTCTACGACTCCGGTGACTACGAGAAGACCATGCGCTTGGCGATGGACATGATCGGATACGACGCCCTGCGCGAAGAGCAGCGGGAAAAGCGCGCCCGCGGTGAGTTGATGGGCATCGGGATGGCTTTCTTCACCGAAGCCGCCGGCGCGGGACCGCGCAAGGATATGGACATCCTCGGGCTCGGGATGGCCGACGGGTGTGAGCTGCGGGTCCACCCGACCGGCAAAGCCGTTGTGCGGCTGTCGGTGCAGACCCAGGGGCAGGGACACGAGACGACGTTCGCCCAGATCGTCGCCGAGGAGCTCGGGATACCGCCGGACGACATCGACGTCGTCCACGGCGACACCGATCAGACCCCGTTCGGCCTCGGCACCTACGGCAGCCGCTCGACGCCGGTCTCCGGCGCCGCTGCCGCGTTGGTGGCGCGGAAGGTGCGCGACAAGGCCCGGATCATCGCCTCCGGCATGCTCGAAGTGTCCGTCGCGGATCTGGAGTGGGAGAAGGGCTTGTTCCACGTCAAAGGCGACCCGTCCGCGGCCGTCACGATCCAGCAGATCGCGATGCGAGCACACGGCGCGGGTGATCTGCCGGAAGGCATCGAGGGCGGACTCGACGCGCAGATCTGTTACAATCCGGCGAATCTCACCTACCCCTATGGCGCGTACTTCTGCGTCGTGGATGTCGACCCGGGGACGGCCGTGGTGAAGGTCCGGCGCTTCCTCGCCGTCGACGACTGCGGGACGCGGATCAATCCGATGATCATCGAGGGTCAGGTGCACGGCGGCATCACCGACGGCATCGGCATGGCGCTGATGGAGATCATCGCCTTCGACGAGGACGGCAACTGCCTCGGCGGATCCCTGATGGACTACCTCATCCCGACGGCGCTCGAGGTTCCGCATTTCGAGACCGGGTACACGGTCACTCCTTCGCCGCACCACCCGATCGGCGCGAAAGGTATCGGCGAATCGGCGACCGTCGGATCACCGGCGGCAGTGGTCAACGCGGTGGTGGACGCGTTGGCGCCCTACGGGGTTCGGCACGCCGACATGCCGCTGACGCCGTCGCGGGTCTGGGAAGCGATGCAGGGCCGGGCCACACCGCCCGTCTGAGTGGGGTGGCAGCTATGGGAACACCGATGAAGATGACCGAGCGTGCACAGCAACTGGTTCGGACCCGGACTCCGTTCGTGCACGCGACCGTCGTCCGAGCGCAGCAGCCGACCTCGGCGCATGCCGGGGACGAGGCGATCCTGTTGCAGGACGGGACGATCGAAGGATTCGTCGGCGGCCAGTGCGCCCAGAACTCGGTCCGCAAGGCCGCGCTGGGCGCCCTGCAATCGAACGAGAGCGTGCTGCTGCGCGTGCTGCCCGACGGCGACCTGCAATTTCCCGAAGCCCCCGGCGCGGCTGTGGTGGTGAATCCCTGTCTGTCCGGCGGAGCGCTGGAGATATTCCTCGAGCCGCAGGTTCCGGCGCCTCTGGTGCGCATCTGCGGCGCGACACCGATCGCGGACGCACTGGCCGAAATGTGCGCGCTGGTGGGATTCGATGTGCGGCGCGGTGCCGGCGGAGCCGACTCCCCGGATTCGCTGACCGACACGACCGCGGTGGTGATCGCGAGCCACGGCGGCCCGGAAGCCGAGACGATCCGCGCCGCGCTCGACTCGGGTGTGGGGTATGTCGGTTTGGTGGCCAGCAAGATCCGGGGAGCGTCGATTCTGGACGAGCTCGGCTTGACCGACGCCGAGCAGATGCGCGTGCGCACCCCGGTGGGCCTGCCGATCGGCGCCAAGACCTCGGCGGAGATCGCCGTCTCGATCGTCGCGGAAGTGATCCAGGCGATCCGCAAGGGCGGCTTGGCCGTCCCGGTTCGCCTGTCGAGCGTCGCGTTCGAGGCGCTCGATCCGGTGTGCGGTATGACCGTGGTGGTCGGGCCGGACACACCACATCTCACCGTCGACGACATCGACTACTGGTTCTGCGGCTCCGGCTGCCGCACTTCCTTCGCCGAGGCGAAGACGGGCTCATGACAAACGGATTCGTCACCGGGGTCGTACTCGCGGCGGGAACCTCACGGCGTCTCGGCACACCGAAACAGCTACTGCCATACCGCGACAAGACACTTCTCGGCGCCACACTGGACGCGGTTCGAGCCTGCGGTTTCGATCAGATCATCGTCACCCTCGGCGGGGCGGCCGCGGCGGTCCGGCAGCAGGTCGATCTCACCGGGGTGGAGGTGGTCGTGGCCGACGACTTCGGTTCGGGCTGTTCCTCGTCGTTGCGTTCGGCCCTGGGCTCGGTACATCCCCTGGCTCCCGGAATCGTGCTGATGCTCGGTGATCAACCGGGTCTGTCTGCCGCGACCGTCGAACGACTGATCGCCGATGCGACGACCGCGGCGATCACGGTCTGCGGCTACCGCGACGGCGTCGGGCATCCGTTCTGGTTGCCCCGCGGTCTGTTCGGCCAGTTGGCCCGATTGCACGGCGACAAGGCGGTCTGGAAGATCATCGAGTCGGGCCGCGTCCCGGTGTCCCGGCTCGACGTCGACGCAGCGGCGCCGTTGGACGTGGACACCTGGGCCGATTACGAGCGCCTGCGCGCCTCGACCACGCCATGATCTCGCCGTTCGCCGATATCGAGGACGTGGTCCGGCGATTCGACGCCGACGACTACCTGCTCGACACCGGTACCGCCGCCGCCTTCTATCTGGCCACCACGTTGGGTCGGCCCCTACTGCTGGAAGGTGAGCCGGGAGTCGGCAAGACGACCGCGGCGAAGACCCTTGCCGCCGTGCTCGCCGCTCCGCTGATCCGCCTGCAGTGCTACGAGGGCCTCACCGTGAACGAAGCGCTGTACGACTGGAATTACCAACGTCAGCTGCTCAGCATTCGGCTCGCCGAAGCCCGCGGCGCCGACCTCACCGAAGCCGACTTGTTCACCGAGGCATTCCTGGTCGACCGTCCGATCCTGCGCTGTGTCCGCTATCGCGGTCCGACGCCCCCGGTGCTGCTGGTCGACGAAATCGACCGTGCCGACGACGAATTCGAGGCGTTGCTGCTGGAATTCCTCGGTGAGGCCGCGGTGACCGTGCCGGAACTCGGCACCTTCACCGCCGCGCGGCCGCCGCTCGCGGTGCTGACCTCGAACCGCAGTCGAGACCTGCACGACGCGCTGCGGCGGCGCTGCCTCTACCACTGGATCGACTACCCCGAACCGTCCCGCGCGGTGGCGATCGTGCGACGCACCGTGCCCGGGGCGACCGACGCGCTGATCGAACATGCCACCCTGTTCGTCGCGCACGCTCGCGGTCTCGATCTCGACAAGCCGCCCGGCGTCGCCGAGACCATCGACTGGATCGCCGCGTTGGCGACGCTCGATGTCGCCGATCTCGTCGCGCCGGAGGCGGTCGCAGCACTCAGCGCGCTGGCGAAGACACCCGACGACCGCGCGACCGTGCGGGAGGCGTTCGCCGAATACACGCGAGACCTGGCTACCGGATGAGAGGGATGCCGCAATGAAGATCGCCAACGAGTTCACCGTGAACGCACCCGTCGAGCAGGCATGGGAGGTACTGACCGACCTCGAACAGGTCGTCCCGCTCCTGCCCGGCGCACAGATGGTCGGATGGCAGGGAGACGACTTCCTCGGCAGATTGAAGGTCAAAGTCGGCCCGGTGACCAGCGAATTCACCGGCAGAGCGCAGTTCGTCGAGCGCGACGAACACGACCATCGTGCCGTCATCAGCGGGCGCGGCCGGGATTCGCACGGATCCGGGAACGCCGCCGCGACCATCACCACACGGCTGCGCGCGGACGACGGCAGGACCCGGGTCACCGTCGACACCGACCTCAAGGTTGTCGGCAAACTCGCCCAGTTCGGCAGCGGAATGCTGCAACAGGTGTCCGAGAAGATGATGGGTCAGTTCGTCGCGTCCTTGGAAACGAAGCTCGCGGCTGCCGAGGAGACCTCGGTGGCGCCGGTAGCCGAGCCGGACCGCCGAGCAGCGCAGCCGGTGGCGCCACCCGAGCCCGCGCCGCTGGACCTTGTCGAACTCATGGGACCCGCGATGATCAAAAAGTATGCGCCCGCGGTCGTGTTCGTGCTCGCGACAGTGCTCGGAATAATCTTCCTGCGCAAGCGGATACGCACGAATCTATGACGCGGGCGGCACTGCTGCGCGGCGTGGATCTGGCGGCGTTCGCCGTCGCGGTGGTCGCGCGACTACGGGGAAGTGGCGTCGCGGTGGCGCCGAGCGGTCCCGCGCTGTTCGTGCAAGCCTGGCGTCGCATGGCACCCCGCTCGCGCACCGAACTCTACTGGGCCATGCGACTGACGCTCGTCGATCGCATGCAAGATCTCGCCGCCTTCGACGCGGTCTTCGCGGCGGTGTTCGCCGACGCGGTGCTGGGTGTGGACCCGGCGAGCCGAACGCACGGGCTACCGGCCGAACGCGCGTCGGCGCCGGGCACAGTCGGCCGGGGGCGGTCTCGGCACGGCGGTGACGTTCCCTGGGCGACGCCACGATCGGCAACCGGCGCCGACCGGTCCACCGACCAGGCTCCGGCACTGCCGGATGTGCTGCCGAGCCGGTTCGCCGCACGGGAGCAAGAACCGTTCGCCGGCTTCGATCCGGACGATCTGCGAACGATCGGCGCCTGGCTGGAACAGGCAGCGGCATTCTGGCCGCAGCGCCGCAGCACGCGCCGGGAAAGTGATCCGCACGGCAAGCGGATCGACTTCCGGGCGACGATGAACCACTCGCGCCGCACCGGCTGGGAGTCGGCGGTGCTGGTCCGCACCCGTCCCCGGCGTCGCCCGCGCCGGATCGTCATGGTCTGCGACGTCAGCCGCTCCATGCAACCGTATTCGACGATCTACCTGCACCTGATGCGGGCCGCCATGCAACGCCGTTCGTCCGATCGACCCGAAGCGTTCGCCTTCTCCACTTCCCTGACCAGGCTTACCCCCGTGCTCGCGCACCGTTCCCCGGAGGTGGCGGTGGCCCGGGCCAACGACAAGGTGCTCGACCGCTATGGCGGCACGCACATCGGCCGATGCCTCGGCACACTGCTGGCGACTCCGTCCGGCAACGCGGTGCGCGGCGCCGTCGTCGTCATCGCCTCGGACGGTTGGGACAGCGACACTCCCGATCTCCTGGCCCGTGCGATGGCCCGGATCAGACGCCGGGCTTGGCGCGTCATCTGGCTCAATCCTCGTGCGGGCGAGTCCGGGTTCCAGCCGGCCACTGGCGCGATGGCGGCAGCCCTGCCGTTCTGCGACACCATGATGCCCGCGCACACTCTTGCGGAGATACACGCGTTCGTTCGGATTCTGGCATCGTCGTCTGTGTCCGCCGACCCAGGTCGATACCCGATCCCGTCCCCGTGATCATCGAGAAACCTTGCGGTGGCGCAAACCAGACGGATCGGCGACCTGATGAAAGTGGAGAACGTCCACCACTCCTATGGCAGACGGTCGGTGCCGCGTGGCATCGACTTCGTGTTGCTTATGCCGTTGCGGATCTACGGCGGGCCGAGGAGACCATGGGGATCCCCCGGTTCTCCGAGTACACCGGTGCCTGCTTCCAGCAGACCGGAGAAGAGGTGGTGCTTGGACGGGTAATAGCGATACAACGTGCCCAGCGCGACGCCCGCCGAGGCCGCGACATCGGACATCTGGACGTGCTCGAGCCCGCGCTCACTGCCCAGCCGCGCGGCCGCGCGAAGGATGGCGCGACGACGCGTGCTGGCGTTGACCGCGCACTTCGGCCGTGCGATGCGCACCCGGCGGCGCGGCGGAATCCTGCTGGTCGGGTCGCTGGCCGGCTACCTGGGATCACGGCAACACACGGTGTACGGCGGCGTGAAGGCGTTCGGGCGGATCTTCGCCGAGAGCTTGTGGCTCGAACTGCGCGACCACGACGTCGATGTGCTCGAACTCGTGCTCGGCGTGACCCGGACACCGGCGATGGAGCGAGTCGGTCTCGACTTCGACATCCCCGGCATGCCGGTATCGGAACCCGACGATGTCGCCGCCGAAGGGCTGGCGATGCTCGGACACGGACCGGTGCACATCGTCGCCGGACACGAGCGCCCCGCCGCGCAACGCAACGATCCCGATCGCGCCGCGGCCGTGCTGCGCGCCGACCGGACGATGCGCCGCCTGATCGGTCTTGCCGCACAGGGCAGCGAATGAGAATCGGACTGTCCACTCCCATCCTGGTGCAGAGGTCCCCGGCATCGCCGCGCCGTGGGAGGCCACCGGCGGTGCGGCGGAACTCACCCGGATCGCCGAAGCCGCCGACAATCTCGGATTCGATCACCTGACCTGCTCCGAGCATGTCGGCGTGCCCCCCGAGGCCGCGGCGGTGCGCGGATCGACGTACTGGGACCCCCTGGCGAGTTTGTCGTTCTTGGCGGCGAGGACCACCCGCATACGGTTGGCGACCTCGGTTCTCGTCCTCGGCTATCACCACCCGCTGGCGCTGGCGAAACGCTACGGCACGCTCGACCGGCTCAGCGGGGGCCGAGTCGTCCTCGGCGTCGGGGTCGGCTCACTGTCCGAGGAATTCGCCCTGCTCGGAGCCGAGTGGAACGCGCGGGGCACCATCGCCGACCAGAGGCTGTCGGCTCTGCGCGCCGCTTGGGGACAACGCGAAGTCGACGGCTTCGTCATCGAACCGCACGCCACTTCCGCCGAGCCGACGATCTGGGTGGGTGGCCGCACGCGCCGATCGCTACGCCGGGCGGTCGAATCCGGCAGCGGCTGGGCGCCTTTCGGGCTGTCCGCCGACGCGCTCGCCGATCACCTGCGATCGGTGACACTGCCCGACGGGTTCGAGGTGGTGCTCAACCCAGGGCGCGCGTTGGACCCGATCGCCGACCCCGAGGACGTACGACGCCGCCTGATCCGACTGCGTCACGCCGGAGCCACCGTCGTCAACTGCGCGATTCACGCCTCCGGCGCCGACCACTACTGCGACCAGCTCGCCGCACTGCACACCTTGGCCGGCGCGCTCTGACACCGACGAAGGGACTCTCAATGACCGTGTCAAGCCGCAGCAGTCGTCGGGGCGGGTGTGTCGAGGCTGAATTCACGTCCGTCGCGCAGCAGTGCCCACAG
>NZ_JBSGCA010000079.1:0-22419 GCF_053601535.1 Nocardia sp. NPDC004718 | reverse complement strand
GCGTGTGCGCGGCCGTCGCGTACGCGACGAAGGAGCAAGCGGCGGCCGCGCACACGCGAGCCATAAGGGGGCCGCGAACACGCAGCGCCGCAGGCGCTGCAAATTGAACACAGCAATTAGACACAGCTCACTACGACAGCCTGTAGTGCATCCGGCAGAATGGGCGCATGGGCAATGTCTTCGACCTGAGCACGGTGGCCAAGCGGTTTCGTTTCATCGCGGTGCTCGAGGCGATCTCCTGGCTGCTGCTGATCATCGGCATGGTGTTCAAGCGGATTCCGGAGCCGGTGCTGTGGCCGGTCAAGGTGTTCGGCATGACGCACGGCATCGTGTTCGTGCTGTTCGTCATCACCGCGATCGTGGCGGCGCGCGAGCTGGGCTGGAACGTCAAGACCACCGTCCTCGCGCTGCTGTCGAGCATTCCGCCGTTCTGCACGGTGCTGTTCGAGGTCTGGGCGGTGCGCACGGGGCGGTTGGGTGAGCTGAGCAACGCCGGTTCGGTCGAGTCCGGGGCCCCCGCATCCGCCACGTCGTGACAAACTGGAGGTCGTGAATCGACCAGCCGCACGCCGTCCTTCGCCCGCTGTCGCCGCCGCCATGTCCGGCGCGGTCGATCTGTCCAGCCTGAAGCAGCCCGCCGGTGGCGGGGGCGCTCCGGCCGGTGGCGACTACGCGGTATCCGAGGCCGATTTCGAGACCAAGGTGCTGCGTCGTTCGATGCAGGTGCCGGTGGTGGTCGTGCTGTACTCGCAGCGCAGTCCGGGCAGTGTCGAACTGGTGCGGACGCTGGAGCGGCTGGTGGCCGCCGACGGCGGCAGCTGGGATCTGGCGACCGTCGAGGCCGAGGCCAACATGCGCATCGCGCAGGCGCTGCGGGTGCAGGGCATCCCGACGGTCATCGCGATCGCGGCCGGGCAGCCGCTGGCCGATTTCGAGGGCGCCCAGCCCGAGCCGCAGGTGCGGCAGTGGCTGAACGCCGTGGTCGACGCGGTGGCGGGCAAGCTGGAGGGTGGCGGGGAGCCGCAGCCGCAGGCCGAGGACCCGCGTTTCGCGGCGGCCGAGGCGGCGCTCGAGCACGGTGACCTGGCCGGCGCCGAGGCGGCTTACCAGGCGATTCTCGACGCCGAGCCGGCGAACGACGAAGCCAAGGGCGCGCTGCGTCAGCTGCGCTTCCTCGCGCGGGCCCAGGAGCTGCCGGAGTCGGCGATCGCGGATGCCGATGCGGACCCGTCGAACGTCGATGCCGCGATTCGCGCCGCCGATCTCGAATTGTTCCAGCAGCGGCCCGAAGCGGCCTTCGATCGGCTGATCGGCGTCGTCAAGCGCACTTCCGGCGACGAGCGCACCAAGGCGCGCACCCGGCTGCTCGAGCTGTTCGAGCTGTTCGATCAGGCCGAGCCGTTCGTCGTGGCCGCGCGCCGCAAGCTGGCCGCGGCGCTGTACTGAGCCGCCGTGTGGCGCGGTCGCGAATCGGCCGATCGCGCCACCACCGTGGGCGGAGGTCGTGTCCCGGAGCGCAGAAGAGTTCGTTCGCCGACCAGGCGCACCAGGCGTTGCGCCGGGCGACTCGTCAGGCGGGGCGCAGCCAGACCGCGCTGTGGGGTGCGAGCGTCACGGTGGCCGAGGCGGGCCGGTCGTGCCACGGCTCGGCGCTCGCCGTCACCTCGCCCAGGTTGCCGAGGCCGGAGCCGCCGTAGTCCGCGGCGTCGCTGTTGAGGATCTCCAGCCACGAGCCCGCGTGCGGCAGGCCGATCCGGTGCGCGTCGTGCGCCGACCCGGAGAAGTTGTGGACGCAGGCGACCACGGAGCCGTCGGAGCCGTAGCGCAGGAACGCCAGCACGTTGTTCGCGCGGTCGTCCGCCTCGATCCAGGCGTAGCCACCGGGTGTGGTGTCCTGGCTCCACAGGGCGGGGTGGGCGCGGTAGACGGCGTTCAGGTCACGCACCAGCGTGGTGATGCCTTGGTGCAGCGGGTTGTCCCGTTCGTGCCAGTCCAGACCGCGATCGTGTGACCACTCCCGGAACTGGCCGAAATCCTGGCCCATGAACAGCAGTTGTTTACCCGGGTGGGCCCACATGTAGGCCAGCAGCGCCCGCACGCCCGCGGCTTTGGCGAAATCGTCGCCCGGCATTCTGGTCCACAGCGTGCCTTTGCCGTGCACGACCTCGTCGTGGCTGATCGGCAGCACGTAGTTCTCGCTCCAGGCGTAGACCAGTGAGAAGGTGATCTCGTTGTGGTGCCAGGAGCGGTGCACCGGGTCTCGGCCGAGGAACCCGAGGGTGTCGTGCATCCAGCCCATGTTCCATTTCATGGTGAAGCCGAGACCGCCGACGTCGATGCCGCGGGTGACGCCGGGCCAGGTGGTGGACTCCTCGGCGATCGTCACGACGCCGGGGTGATGCCGATGCAGCGTCTCGTTGAGGTCCTGCAGGAAGTCGACGGCCTCCAGGTTCTCCCGGCCGCCGTGCACGTTGGGCTCCCACTGGCCTTCGGCGCGGGAGTAGTCCAGGTAGAGCATGGAGGCGACCGCGTCGACGCGCAGGCCGTCGATGTGGAATTCCTCGACCCAGTAGCGAGCGTTGGCGATGAGGAAGTTGCGCACCTCGTGCCTGCCGAAGTCGAACACGTAAGTGCCCCAGTCGAGTTGCTCGCCCCGGCGCGGGTCGGCGTGCTCGTAGAGCGGGGTGCCGTCGAATCGGGCCAGCGCCCACTCGTCGCGCGGGAAGTGGGCGGGGACCCAGTCCAGCAGGACGCCGATGCCCGCCGCGTGCATGCTGTCGACGAACGCGCGGAAGTCGTCCGGGGAACCGAATCGCGCCGTCGGCGCGTAGTAGGAGGTGACCTGGTAGCCCCACGAGCCGCCGAACGGATGCTCGGCGATGGGAAGCAACTCGATGTGGGTGTATCCGGTCGCCCGCACGTACTCGGCGAGCTGGTCGGCCAGTTCGCGGTAGCCGAGGCCGGGCCGCCAGGAACCGAGGTGCACCTCGTAGACGCTCATCGGGGCGCGGGTGGGATCGGTGGCCGCGCGCTGCTCGAGCCAGGCGCTGTCCTGCCACACGTAACGGCTTTCGGTGACCACCGATGCCGTGGCCGGTGGTAGTTCGGTGGCGAATGCCAGCGGGTCGGCGTGATCGACGGTCCGCCCGTCGGCGCCGTGCACGCGGTATTTGTACTTGGCGCCCGGCTCGACACCAGGGATGAAGACTTCCCAGATCCCGGACGACCCCAGCGTGCGCATGGGTGCGGCGTTGCCGCTCCAGCCGTCGAAGTCCCCGATCACGGTGACGCCGCGCGCGTTCGGCGCCCATACCGCGAACGACGTGCCCGCGACGTCACCGTCGAGGGTGCTGTAGCGGCGCGGGTGCGCCCCGAGCACGTCCCACAGGCGTTCGTGGCGGCCTTCGCCGATCAGGTGCAGGTCGAGTTCGCCGAGCGTGGGCAGGAAGCGGTAGCCGTCGGCGCCGATGACGGTCTGGCCGCCGGGGTAGGTCGTCACGACGCGATAGTCATTGATCTCCGGGTACGGCAGCACCGCGGCGAACACGCCGTGGCCCACGGACTTCAGCACGTGGTCGTCGCCGCCGACCCGCACCGACACGGTTTCGGCGTGCGGGCGCAGCACCCGGACGGCGGTGCCGTCCGGATGGGGGTGTGCGCCCAGCACGGTGTGCGGGTCGGTATGGGTGCCCGCCGCGAGCAGCATGAGGTCGCGACGTTTCATCGCAGCGTCCTGCGGTAGGCCAGCTCGGTGCGAGCCTGCTGGGACACCGGGGGCAGGGCGATGATGTGCGCCACGGCCCGCGCGGGGTCCAGTCGCACGTAATTGGTCTGGGCCCAGTGGTATTCCTCGCCGCTGACCTCGTCGTACACCACCGGGTGGTCGTGCCACTCGCGGCCGATCGCGGGCAGGTCGAGCGAGAGCATGCCCCATTCGGCGCCGAAAGGGTTGAGATTCACCACGACCAGCACCGCGTCGCCACTGACGGGATCGAGCTTGGAATAGGCGATCAGCGCGTCGTTGTCCACGTGGTGGAAATGCAGGCAGCGCAGCTGTTGCAAGGCGGGGTGGGCCCGGCGGATCTCGTTGAGCCGGGTGAGCCAGGGTTCCAGCGATTCTCCGCGCGCCAGCGCCTCGGCGAACGGGCGCGGGCGCAGCTCGTATTTCTCCGAATCGAGGTACTCCTCGCTGTCCGGGCGCACCGCCTGATGCTCGAACAGCTCGAAGCCGGAGTAGACGCCCCAGGTGGGCGCGAGGGTGGCGGCCAGGACGGCGCGGATGGCGAACATGCCCGGCCCGCCGTGCTGGAGGCTCTCGTGCAGGATGTCCGGGGTGTTCACGAAAAGGTTCGGGCGGGCCTCGTCGGCCTTCGCGGCCAGTTCGTTGCCGAACTCGGTCAGCTCCCATTTGGCCACGCGCCAGGTGAAATACGTGTAGGACTGGCTGAATCCGCGCCGGGCGAGCCCGTAGAGCCGGGCGGGGCGGGTGAACGCCTCCGACAGGAAGATGACGTCCGGGTCGGTGCGCCACACGTTCGCGATCAGCCACTCCCAGAAGTCGGCGGGCTTGGTGTGCGGATTGTCGACGCGGAAGATGTTGACGCCCAAGCCGATCCAGTGTTTGACGACGCGCAGCACTTCGGCGTAGAGGCCGTCGGGGTCGTTGTCGAAGTTGACCGGATAGATGTCCTGGTACTTCTTCGGCGGGTTCTCGGCGTAGGCGATGGTGTTGTCGGGCAAGGTGGTGAACCACTCGGGGTGCGCCTCGACCCACGGATGATCCGGTGCGCACTGCAAGGCGAGGTCGAGCGCGACCTCGAGGCCCAGTTCCCGCGCCGCCCTGACGAACTCGGCGAAATCGGCTTCGGTGCCCAGTTCCGGATGCACTGCGTCGTGACCGCCGTGCCGCGAGCCGATGGCCCACGGCGAGCCGACGTCGCCGGACTCCGCGGTGAGCGCGTTGTTGCGGCCCTTGCGGTTGACCTCGCCGATCGGGTGGATGGGCGGCAGGTACACCACGTCGAAGCCCATGGCGGCGATGCGCGGAAGGTCCTTGGCCGCCGTGACGAAGGTGCCGTGAACCGGCTCGCCGGTGGCGTCGCGGCCGCCGGTCGAGCGCGGGAAGAACTCGTACCAGGAGCCGTAGAGCGCGCGGTGCCGCTCGACCAGGACGGTGTGCTGCGGCCCGCGGGTGACCAGGTCGCGCAGCGGCGTGGCGCGCAGGATCTCGGCGACCTCCTCGGTGAAGGCCGGGGCCACCCGTGCGGGGAGTTGCTCGTCACCGCGCAGCGCGGCGGCGACCGCGCGCAAGCGCTCGAACTGTTTCTTCGGGACGGCCTGCGCCGCGCGGTCGAACAGGCGGGCGCCCAGCTCGAGATCGTTGGCCAGATCGACGGCGCTGTGCCCGACGGCAAGCTTCGCCTCGACCGCCGATCGCCAGGTCGCGATCGGATCGCTCCAGCCTTCGATCCGGTAGGTCCAGGCTCCCGGCGTGTTCGGTGTGAAGGTCGCGTTGAAGACGTCGGGCTCGTAGTCCGGCGTCATGCGGACGCGGGTGGGTCGCGACGCGCCGGGGGCGCGCACGACGAGTGTGGCGGCGACGGCGTCGTGCCCCTCTCGCCAAACCACGGTGCGCACCGGGAATACCTCGCCGACCACCGCCTTGGCGGGCCGGCCGCCTGGGATGGACGGGGCAGTGTCATCGATAGCGATGCGGCCGGTCACGGACCCCAACCTACCGGCAACCGGCCTTTCGGACCGGACCAGCCGATTTTTCGTGCCCGGTTCCGGCTTCTCACCGTGGCGGGCGAACTGGGCATTCGCCTCAGCGTGCGTCGGCGGCGAGGCCCAGGCCGAGCGCGACCAGGACCGCGCCGAGCGCACGCTCTACCCGCTGCCGGATACCGGTGCGGCGCAGCCAGGCGCCCGCGCGGTCGGCGGCCAGGACCACGCCGACGCACCACGCGGTGTCGATCACCAACTGGATGAGCGCCAGGATCACCACCGTGGGCAGCACCGGCCCCTCGGACGGAAGGAATTGGGGAAGGATCGTCAACCCGAAGACCGCCGCCTTGGGGTTGGCCGCGATCGAGATCAGCGAGGCGCGGAACGCGGCGGCGGGCGTGTGTCCCGCCGGGAGCATCCTCGTCATCGCGCCGCCGAACTCCTCGCCACCACGGGCATTCCGCCACGCCTGCACGCCGAGCCAGATCAGGACCAGCGCGCCGATGATGTGCACGGCCGTGTTCATGGCGCGGTTCGCGACGAGCAGGACGGACAGTCCCGCCCCGCCCGCCAGCGTCCAGCCGAGTACGCCGATCTCGTTCCCGGCCACCGCCGCCAAGCCCGCGGTGCGGCCGTCGCGCACCGCGCGCTGCAGGAACAGTGCGGTCGCCGGCCCGGGCAGCGCGGCAATGAGCAGGCAGGCCGGAAGGAATTGCGGAAGAACGTCGACCCAGTGCGGCATCAGCCGATGCTGTCATCCCGGCCGTGCTCAGGCTACCGATTTCTCCGCCTTCGGAAGTGAGGTGCCCGGGTGGCCATGGACGGAGCTCGCTCGTCCACTGGGCGGCCACCCGGGCGCTCAACTCGACATGCCCGAAACGTCGATCACGGCATGACCATGCACGCGAAGCCGAGGTTCATCCCGTTGCCCACCGTCATCACCGGTGAAGTCCAAGCGGGCGTGGCGCCTTGCGTCGCGGAAATGGTGTGTTGCCCGGTCGCCTCGGGGATCCAGACCGTGGTGGCCTGGCTGCCGACCACCGGTGCGGGGTTCGGTGAGAAGGTGCCCCCGGCGCTGTCGGCGAACTGAACCGATTCGGTCGAGGGATTGTTGTCCACCGTCGCCGTCACCCGGTACTGGCAGTTGGTTCCGTAGTTTCCGAAGCCGAAACTGGTGCCTTGGGCCGGGCTGGCGGTCGCCGTCGTGACCGCCGCGCCGGCGGCGGGTGCGACGAGAACGAATGCCGCCGCGAGCGCTCCGAACCCTGTGATCGCTGCTCCAGCGCGCGACCAGCGCCGATCGCGGGCGCGATTTGGGTGTGCTGTCATCCACATCTCGATCACTCCCGTACTGATTCGGTTGGTGCGGCCGGTTGGTCCGCACAGCTTGTGGGTTTGCCCCGCGTTCCGGAGTTCACAAGCGAGCGCGGGTCTCGATCGGGTAGCGGAACGGGTGCCGGTGTGTGTCGTGTGGCCGTTCCGTGACGATGGAGAGCGTTACGCTGCCGGGAAACACGCTGGTGGGAAGGTTGTTCCGGGCCGTGGTCGGGCAGGGCGCGCCCCGCGGTCGGCGTGTAGGTTCTACCCAATGAAGGCATTGCGTCGTTTCACCGTCCGTGCCCATCTGCCCGAGCGTCTGGCCGCTCTGGGGGAGCTCGCCACGAATCTGCGCTGGTCGTGGCATCCGCCGACGCAGGACCTGTTCGCCGCGCTCGATCCCCGGCGGTGGCAGGAGATGGGGCACGACCCGGTCCGGATACTGGGTGAGGTGCCCGCGGCGCGGCTGGACGAGCTTGCCGCCGACCCTGACTACGTCGCGCGTGTGGACTCCGCAGCGGCGGACCTGCGCGAGTACTTGGCCGCGCCGGGCTGGTTCCAGCGCCGGGCGGGCGAGGAAGGGGTGCGGGGCATCGCCTACTTCTCGATGGAGTTCGGCGTCACGGAGGTGTTGCCGAATTATTCGGGCGGCCTTGGCATTTTGGCCGGCGACCATCTGAAGGCCGCCTCCGACCTCGGCCTGCCGCTGATCGGCGTGGGATTGCTGTACCGCTCGGGTTACTTCCGGCAGTCGCTGACGACGGACGGCTGGCAAGCCGAGCACTATCCGGCGCTGGATCCGCAGGGCTTGCCGCTGCGGGCGCTCACCTCCGGCGGTTCGCCCGTGCTCATCCACGTCGCGATGCCCGACCACAGGGTGCTGCGCGCTCGGGTGTGGATCGCGCAGGTCGGCCGGGTTCCGCTGCTGCTGCTCGACTCCGACATCGCCGAGAACGACCCGGAGTTGCGTGCGGTGACCGACCGGCTCTATGGAGGTGACCAGGAGCATCGCATCCGTCAGGAGATTCTCGCGGGCATCGGCGGCGTGCGGGCGGTGCGCGCGTACACCGCGTCCGCCGGACTGCCCGACCCCGATGTGTTCCACATGAACGAGGGCCACGCTGGTTTCCTCGGCGTGGAGCGGATCCGCGAATTCGTCGCGGCCGGGCAGGATTTCGATTCCGCGCTCGCCGCCGTTCGGGCGGGCACGGTGTTCACCACGCATACGCCGGTCCCAGCGGGCATCGACCGGTTCCCCATGCCGATGGTGCGGCGTTATTTCGGCGGTGCGCACGGGGAATCCGAATCCGCTTTGCTGCCGGGGCTTTCGGTGGACCGGATCGTGGCTCTCGGCCGGGAGGCCGATCCGTCGGTCTTCAACATGGCGCACATGGGCTTGCGCCTGGCGCAGCGCGCCAACGGCGTGTCGAAGCTGCACGGCGAGGTGAGCCGGTCCATGTTCGCTTCGCTGTGGCCGGGCTTCGACCCGGCCGAGGTGCCGATCGGTTCGGTCACCAACGGTGTGCACGCCACCACCTGGGCCGCACGCGAGTGGGTGGACAAGGCACGCGAACACATCGGCGCGGAGCTGGTCGAGGAGGGCCGCGGCTGGGAACGGCTGCGCGACGTCGATCTCACCGAGTTGTGGTCGACCCGTAACACCCTGCGCGGCATCCTCGTCGAGGAGGTGCGCCGCAGGCTGCGCGCGTCCTGGTTGCAGCGCGGCGCCGCGGAGGCCGAGCTCGGCTGGGTGAACGGCGTTTTCGACCCCGATGTGCTGACCGTCGGGTTCGCCCGTCGAGTGCCGACCTACAAGCGCCTCACCCTGATGCTGCGCGATCCGCAGCGGCTGCGCGCCCTGCTGCTGGATCCGCGGCGGCCGATGCAGCTGGTCGTCGCGGGTAAGAGTCATCCGGCTGACGACGGCGGCAAGGCGCTCATCCAGCAGGTGGTCCGCTTCGCCGACGATCCCGATGTGCGGCACCGGATCGTCTTCCTGCCCGACTACGACATATCAATGGCTCGCTACCTGTACTGGGGCTGCGACGTCTGGCTGAACAATCCGCTGCGCCCGCTCGAGGCCTGCGGCACCTCCGGCATGAAATCCGCGCTGAACGGCGGGCTCAATCTCTCCATCCGCGACGGCTGGTGGGACGAGATGTACGACGGCGAGAACGGGTGGGCCATTCCGACCGCGGAGGGCGTCCGGGACGAGCACCGCCGCGACGATCTGGAGGCCGCCGCGCTCTACGACTTGTTCGAGCGTGCGGTGGCGCCGCGTTTCTACGAGCGCGACGCGTCCGGGATGCCGGTGCGCTGGGTCGAGATGGTTCGCCACACGTTGCAGACCTTGGGGCCGAAGGTGCTGGCTTCCCGGATGGTCCGCGACTACGCGGTGGAGTACTACGCTCCCGCCGCCGCGGCGTCGCAGCGGGCGACGGCCGACGATTTCGCGGTGGCGCGCGCCATCGCCGAGTACCGCCGCCGGGTCGAGTCGGCGTGGCCCTCGGTCAAGGTGATCCAGGTGGACAGTGCGGGGCTGCCGGACACGCCGGTGATCGGGGCGCGGCTGTCGCTCACGGCGCGGGTCGAGCTCGGTGGCTTGAGCGTGCAGGACGTGGTGGTGCAGGCGGTGCTCGGCCGGGTCTCGTCGACCGACGATCTCTCCGACACCACGACGATCCCGATGACGCACGTCGGGTCCGACGCGGGCGCCGAGCTGTTCACCGTGGACACGCCGCTGCCGCTGTCCGGCGCGGTCGGGTACACCGTGCGCGTGCTGCCGCACAACGATCTGCTGGCTTCCGACGCCGAGTTCGGATTGGTCTCCGCTCCGAGCGCTTGACTCCGGTGGCGCCGGTCACGGTGGCGCCGCCGTGGGTGTCGCGAGCAGTGAACCGTCGGCTACCGTGCCCTTGGCCCGCCCCGAATCGTTCCTGCACTGGAGTCACCCATGGTCACCGACGTTCTGCACCGGACCCGAGGACGCCTCGACGGATACTTCGGGGTTCGCTCGACCGGCTCGACCGTCAAGCGCGAACTCATGGCGGGGACGGTCACGTTCCTCGCCATGTCGTACGTCCTCGCGGTCAACCCCGCCGTGCTCGGCGATCAGGGCGCGCTGGGTGACAAGGGCATCCCGATGCAGGCGGTGTTCACCGCGACCGCCGTCGCCGCGGTATTCGGCACGCTGGTCATGGGGCTGTGGGCGCGATATCCGATCGCGCTCGCGCCGGGCATGGGACTCAACGCCTTCTTCGCCTACACGGTGGTGCTCGGCATGGGGATTCCATGGCAGGTCGCGCTGTCGGGCACGTTCCTGTCCGGCGCCATCTTCTTCGTCCTGGCGGTGACGCGGATTCGCGAACGCATCCTCAACGCGATCCCGATGCAATTGAAGCTCGCCGTGGGCGCAGGCATCGGATTGTTCGTCGCCTTCCTCGGCTTGAAGAACGCCGGAATAGTGGTGAACAGCGAGGCGACGCTGGTCACCCTGGGCGACTTCACCAAGGGCACCACCTTGCTCGCGCTGTTCGGGTTGCTGGTGACCGTGGTATTCCTCGTGCGCGGCTGGCACGGCGCCGTGCTCTACGGCATCGTCCTGACCACCCTCGTCGGCATCGTCAGCGGCTTGGTCGCGCTCCCCAAGGGCTTGTTCGCCGCGCCGCAGGGGCTCGAGCAGACCTTCGGTCAGGCGATCGTCCATCTGCCCGACGCGTTCACCGGTCAGATGGTCGTGGTGGTGCTGACCATGCTGTTCGTCGACTTCTTCGACGCATCCGGCACGCTGATCGGCGTCGCGAACCAGGCCGGGCTGCTGGACGAGAACGGTAAGTTGCCGCGCGCGGCGAGTGCGCTGGCGGCGGACTCGGTGGGCACCATGGCCGGTGCGGTCATCGGCACCTCGACCACCACCGCCTACGTGGAATCGACCGCTGGCGTCTCGGCGGGCGGACGGACCGGGCTGACCGCCGTCACCACGGCGGGCTGGTTCTTCGTGGCCATGTTCTGTTTTCCGATCTTCGCGGTCGTCGCGGGTTCCAGCGAGGTGACCGCGCCCGCGCTCATCGTCGTCGGCATCCTGATGGCCCGCTCGCTGGGGCAGATCGACTGGAACCGCCTGGAGTACTCGGTGCCCGCGTTCATCACCATCGTGATGATGCCGCTGACGTACTCCATCGCCAACGGCCTGGCCATGGGGATGCTGCTGTACCCGGTGGTCATGGCGGCCAAGGGCCGCGTCAAGGATGTGCATCCGGCGATGTGGGCACTGATGCTGGTGTTCCTCGGCTACTTCTTCTTCCTCGCGGAATGACTTTCCGGTCGCCCTAGCGCTGAACCATCCTTCCCGCCCGACCGTGGAATAGACCGAGAGGTTGGGCAGTTGCCCCCGTTCGTGCGATAATCGGACCGCAGTCCGCTTTCTTCGCCGAAGTAACGATCATGTCCGGGAACGACAGCGCAGGGATGAGGACCACCATGACTTTCAAATCCGTACTCGAAAGAACCGGAACCGATTCCGACCTTGACCGAATCGCCCCCGACATCGGCCTGCTGGTCGTGCGAGTCGTCTTCGGTGGCCTGCTCGCGGCGCACGGCGCGCAGAAGCTGTTCGGCTGGTGGGGCGGGCCCGGTCTGCAAGCCAACGCCGACGGCTTCGAGAAGATGGGCTACAACCCGGGCAAGGTGTTCGGGACGCTGGCGGGGCTCAGCGAACTCACCGGCGGCCTCCTCCTGCTGCTCGGTCTGCTGACGCCGCTGGCCGGAGCGATCGTGCTGGGCACGATGATCAACGCGATCAACGCCACCTGGTCCGGTGGCCTGCTGGGCGGTTACGAGATGGGCCTGCTGTTCGCGGTGGTCGGCGCGGCGCTGCCCTTCACCGGGCCGGGCAAGTTCTCGTTGGACGCCGGGCGTCCGTGGGAGCGCCACGGATTCGTGTGGGGTGTGGGAGCGCTGATCCTCGCCGTCGTCGCGGGCGTGCTCACGTTGATCCTGAAGTGGGTGCTCTGAGCCCGCGGCGCAGACGGATTCGCGGCGCTCGCGTTGCCGGCCATGCTGTTCGGGGTGGCTTGTGGCCGTGCGCCGTTGTCACACCTTCGCCGCGGCGGCCAGCCTGCTCAGTGCTTTGACCACGACCTCAGGGTCGGCCGTCTCCCAGTACGGCGGCAGCGACGCGCGCAGGTATCCGCCGTAGCGAGCGGTCGCGAGGCGGGAATCGAGGATGGCCACCACCCCGCGATCGTCGACGCTGCGCAGCAGGCGGCCGGTGCCCTGCGCGAGCAGCAGAGCCGCGTGGTTGGCGGCCACGGTCATGAAGCCGTTGCCGCCGCGCATCTCCACGGCGCGTTGCCTGGCCGCCAGCAGCGGATCGTCCGGGCGGGGGAAGGGGATGCGGTCGAGGATCACCAGACTCAGAGACGGTCCCGGCACGTCGACGCCCTGCCACAGTGACAGTGTGCCGAACAGGGAGGTCTCCGGGTCGTCGGCGAACTTGCGGACCAACGCGCCCGTCGCGTCCTCGCCCTGGCACAGCACCGGTGTGTGCAACCGTTCGCGGATTGCGTCGGTGGCCGCGCGGGCGGCGCGCATCGAGGAGAACAAGCCGAGGGTGCGCCCGCCCGCGGCCGTGATGAGTCGCTCGATCTCGTCCAGGTAGGCCGGTGCGAGCCCGTCGCGGCCCGGCGCGGGCAGGTGTTTGGCGACGTAGAGGATGCCGGACTTGGCATGGTCGAACGGTGAGCCGACATCGAGCGAACTCCAGCGCACGCTGTCGGCGTCCGACGGCGCCTGCGCGCCGTTCGCGGTGGCCGGGTCGCTGCGATTGCCCGACTGCGCGGGCAGGCCCCAGGTGACCGCGAGGCCGTCGAACGAGCCGCCGATCTGCAACGTGGCGGAGGTGAGCACGACGGTCGCGGCGCCGAAGAGCCTGCTGCGCAGCAGCCCGCCCACCGACAGCGGCGCCATCCGCAGCGACCGGCGCACGACACCCCGGATCTCGTCGGCGGCCAGCCAGATGACGTCGCGGCGGGCGGCGGGATCGGGCTCGTCGAACGCCGTCAGCGCGCGGACCGCGCTGTCGTGCACCTCGTCGAGCGCGGCCAAGGCCATGGTGCGGGCGGCCGAACCCTCCGGGTCGCCCTGCGCGGTGGTGCTGCCAGGGGGCGCGAGCGCGGTGCGCGCATTCCACGCGCTGTCGCGGACCAGGGCCAGCACCGGGGCAACGCCGTCGGGCAGGGTCTCCCACCGGGCGGCGGGCAGCTCGTCCAGCACGGTGTGCCAGGCCTCTGCGGCGCCCTCCAGGCGGTCGACCTCCTGCTCGTCGATGAGCTTGGCGCAACGCCGGGCCGCCGCGCTGATCGCGGCGGAGGTCAGTTCGGCGGTGGCCACGCCGGTGACCCGGTCGACCAGCTCGTGCGCCTCATCGATGACCACGACGTCGTGTTCGGGGAGCACCTGGATGCCGCTGATCGCGTCGATGGCCAGCAGCGCGTGGTTGGTCACCACCACGTCGGCCTGCGCCGACTCGGTTCTGGCGCGCTCGGCGAAGCAATCCTGGCCGAAGGAGCAACGCGACTTGCCCAGGCATTCCCGCGACGACACGCTCACCTGCCGCCAGGCCCGATCGCTCACGCCGGGAGCGAGCTCGTCGCGGTCGCCGGTGTCGGTGTCGGAGGCCCATTCGTTGAGCCGTTGCACTTCGCGACCGAGGCGCGAGATCGCGAACGCGTCGAACAACTCCGCTTCGGCGGGCTCGTCCGGTACGGCGCTGTTGATCTTGTTCAAGCACAGATAGTTGTTGCGGCCCTTGAGGATCGCGAACTTCGGCGTGCGCCCCAACGGGCCGCTCAGCGCCTCGGCCAAGCGCGGAAGGTCACGGTCGACCAGCTGACGTTGCAGCGCGATCGTGGCCGTGGAGACCACCACCGTGCGGCCGGTGCGCACGGCGTGGCGCAGGCTCGGCACCAGATACGCCAGCGACTTGCCGGTGCCCGTGCCTGCCTGCACGGCGAGGTGCTCCTTGGTATCGATCGCGTGGTCCACCGCCGCGGCCATCGTCACCTGCCCGGCGCGCTCCTTGCCGCCCAGCGCGTGTACGGCGGTGGCCAAAAGATCGGATAAGGGGGGCAGTTCGGGCACGCGAGCAGCCTACTCGGCGCCTCCGACAGGGCAGGGCGGTCGCGGAGACCGGACGGTCTATCGGGTGATGCCGCCTTCCAGGCCGACGCCGGCCCCGCGCATGCGGTCCAGTGCGAGGGCGACCGTTTCGGGTGCGACACCCGCGGTGAGATCGAGCAGGACGCGGGTGTCGAAACCCTCGATGCGCGCGTCCAGCGCGGTGGCGCGCACGCAGTGATCGGTCGCGATGCCCACCACGTCGACGGCGTCGACGCCGCGGTCGTGCAGCCAGTCGGCCAGCCCGGTGCCGTCCTCGGTCGTGCCCTCGAACCCGGAGTAGGCCGCCGAGTACGCGCCCTTGGCGAAGACCGCATCGATGGGTTCGGTGGTCAGGGCGGGGTGGAAGTCGGCGCCCGGCGTGCCGACCCGGCAGTGCGGCGGCCAGCTGTCGATGTAGTCGGGTGCGTCGGAGAAATGCGCACCGGGATCGATGTGATGATCGCGGGTGGCCACGATCGCGCCGTAGTTCGCCGCCGCGAGGTGCTCGCTGATCCGGGCCGCCACGGCGGCGCCGCCGGCGACCGCGAGCGAACCGCCCTCGCAGAAATCGTTCTGGACGTCGACGATGATCAGTGCCCGGGTCATGGCGACCTCCCGCGATGTGGCTGAACAACTATTTCGAATTCTGCCGCTCGGTCGGACGCTCGTTCGGCCGACTCGCGGGAAATTCGCATGCGCGCGATGTAAACGTGGCCTGCGCTCCCGGTGATTACCGGGTGCCCCTTTCGTCGGCGGCCGGATGCGCCGCCCTCCAGCACGGAGACCCTCATGAGCCCTGCCAAACTGTTCCGCAGCGTATTCGTCGCCACCACCGTGTTCCTGGCGGTCTTCTTCCTGCTCGGCTCCCGCCCCGCGGAGCCGTCGGCATGGGTGTGGTTCGGGATCACCGGAGTGGTGTTCGCGCTGCTCTTCGCCGCCGGGCTGCGGCTGGTGACCCGCGTCGACGAGCGCAGGCGCTGACCTCAGACGAAGGTGGTCAGCACGGCGGGTTCCCCCGCCGACAGCTTGAGGCCCTCCCACGGCAGGCTGATCAGCCCGCGCGCGACCAGGTCGCGGCTCTCGGCGAGGGTGGGCAGGTCATCGACCTGCTTGCCCTCCCGGATCAAGGGGACCAGCAGCTCACGGGATCGGAAGCCGTTGCGGGGCGGCATCGGCCCGGCCGCCGGATAGACGATCTCCTCGACGATCGTGCCGGTGTCGCGGGCCAAGCGGAGCGCCTTCTTCGTACCGCCACGAGACTGCTTGTGACTGCTGCGTTTGGCGACCGGCACCCCTTCGACTTCGACCAGCTTGTAGACCATCCCGGCCGTCGGCGCGCCGGAGCCGGTGACCAGTGCCGTTCCGACACCGTAGACGTCGACCGGCTCGGCGCGCAGCGCGGCGATGGCGTACTCGTCGAGATCGCCGGAGACCACGATGCGGGTCTTGGTGGCCCCGAGCGCGTCGAGTTGGTCGCGCACCTGCCTGGCCAGGACACCGAGATCGCCGGAGTCGATCCGCACGCCGCCCAGCTCTGTTCCCGCGACCTCGATGGCGGTCGCGACGCCCCTGGTGATGTCGAAGGTGTCCACCAGCAGCGTCGTCCCGACTCCCAGCGTCTGCACCTGGCTGCGGAACGCTTCGGCCTCGTGCGCCCCGTCGGGGCCGCTGTGCAGCAGGACGAACGCGTGCGCGCTGGTGCCCGCCCCCGGAATCCCGTAGCGGCGCACCGCCTCCAAGTTCGAGGTGGCGTCGAAACCGGCGAGATACGCGGCGCGGGCGCAGTCCGCGGCGGCCAGCTCGTGGGTGCGCCGCGAGCCCATCTCGATCATCCGGCGGCCACCCGCGGCGCTGACCATCCGCGCCGCGGCGGCGGCGATCGCGCTGTCGTGATTGAGAATCGAGAGGACCAGCGTCTCCAGCACGACGCATTCGGCGAAGCTGCCGCGCACCGAGAGGATCGGGGAGCCCGGGAAGTACAGCTCGCCCTCTGGGTAGCCGTCGATGTCGCCGGTGAACCGGTAGTCACGCAGCCAGTCCAACGTCCGCCGATCCGAGAACGAGGCGGCGACGGACAGTTCCGCATCGCCGAACCGGAACTGCCGTAGCGCGTCGAGTACCCGGCCGGTACCCCCGACGACGCCGTAGCGGCGACCATTTGGCAAACGTCTAGCGAACACCTCGAAGGTGCACTGCCGATGCGCCGAACCGTCGGCGAGCGCCGCGGCGAGCATGGTCAGTTCGTACTGGTCGGTCAGCAGTGCCGTGCTGGTCACGCCGTCACGCAGGTCCACGCTGTCACTGTAGACAGAACGGTCGGCTCACGCCGTCCGGCATCGGCCCGGTGAACCGGCGAAAACCCGAATCGGGGCTGCGTGGGTGTTGTTTATCCGGTGTCGAGTCGTACCCTTGACCCTATGGCCTTGTGCAACACAGTCCGGGGTGACGTCGTTGTGGACGCCGCGAACGCGACATTGTCGGCGGCACAGGCGACACCCGAAGCGGTGGAGTACACCGAGATCCTGGAGGCGGAGGACCGCCCGTGGGTGACCGTGGTCTGGGACGATCCGGTCAATCTCATGCACTACGTCACGTATATCTTCCAGAAGCTTTTCGGCTACAGCAAAGCGAAGGCGACCGAGCTGATGCTCAAGGTCCACAACGAGGGCAAGGCGGTGGTCTCGTCCGGTTCCCGCGACAAGATGGAACACGATGTCCAGCGGCTGCACGCCGCGGGACTTTGGGCCACCATGCAGCGGGACGACTGACCAGCGCGACTACCCTGACGCCGTGCGCAAGTGGAGCAGGAAGAACTCGCTGAGCGGTCTCAAACTGCGATCCGAAATGGACGCACGTGAGGCCAACGTGCTTCGGTCCCTGGTCGGTGCGGTCTCCGGGCTGCTCACCGAGCGCGCCGGGTCGGCGCCCGACGACGACTTGGCCGCCCTCACCGGACTGCGATCCGGCAACACCGTCCCGCCGGAGGATCCGCGGCTGCGCAGACTCCTGCCGGACTTCCACCGCAACGAGCCCGGCTCGCCGGACGCCGAACGCGCCGACCTCAACAGCGCGCTGCGCGGTCTGCACGAGCCCGACATCATCGACGCCAAGCTGGCGGCGGGCTCGGTCGTGCTGGACACCGTGCCGAGCGCGGGCGGCAAGATCGTCATCACCCCCGAGCAGGCCGACGCGTGGTTGACCGCGCTCACCGACGTGCGGCTGGCGCTGGGCACGGTGTTGAACATCGATGCCGACACGCCCGACCATCTCGATCCCGACGACCCGCGCGCCCCGCACCTGGACGTGTACCACTGGCTGACCTGGATGCAGGACTCGCTGCTCCAGGCGCTGGCTCCCTGACCGGCCGCGCTGCGATGATCGGCGCGAACCCACCAGCAGTCCCGCGCCGTGAGGAGTACCGATGGTGAATGCCGAACCGGGTGAACGCAACTCGCTCACCGATGTGCCCGGAGTGCTGGTCGGTCATCATCACGTCCTCGATCAGGACGCCACGCTCGGTTCCGGATCGGCGACGGGATGCACGGTGGTGCGCGTGCCGGGCGGCGCGGTGGCGGCGGTCGACGTGCGCGGCGGCGGGCCGGGTACCCGTGAGACCGATCTGCTCGATCCGGTGAACACCGTCCGGCAGATCGACGCGATCCTGCTCACCGGCGGCAGCGCGTTCGGGCTCGCCGCGGCCGACGGCGTGATGCGGTGGCTGGAGGAGAACGGCGCGGGCATCGTGATGGACCCGGCGGACCCGAGCCGGGTGGTGCCCATCGTCCCCGGCGCGGTGATCTTCGATCTTCCGGTCGGCGCGTGGGACATCCGTCCGACCGCCGAGTTCGGCTACCGGGCCGCCGCGGCCGCGGACGTCGACTTCGCTCGCGGTTCGGTCGGTGCGGGCGTCGGCGCGCGCGCCGGTTCGATCAAAGGCGGGATCGGCACGGCGAGCATCGTGCTCGGTGATGGCGTGGCCGCGGGAATCACCGTCGCGGCGCTGGTCGTGGCGAATCCGGTCGGCTCGGTGTTCGATCCACGCACGGGGTTGCCGTGGGGGTGCGGCACCGATGGACCCGACTTCTTCGGTCTGCGGCAGGCGACTCCGGAGCAATTGGCGGCGGCGAACGCGCTGCCGGTGAAAGGCACCGTGCTCAACACCACGATCGGCGTCGTGGCCACGGACGCTCCGCTCGATCCGGCCGGATGCAAGCGCGTCGCGGCCACCGCGCACGACGGGCTGGCCAGGGCGATCCGTCCCGCGCACTCGCCCCTGGACGGGGACACCCTCTTCGCGCTCGCCACCGGAACGGCGGAGGAGGGCGTCGACTTGCCGTTGCCGCCCGCCTTTCCCGCCGATCTGCTTGTCCTGGACCAGATCTGCACCGCCGCCGCCGTCTGTGTCGAACGCGCCATCGTCGACGCGATCCGCTCGGCGCACCCAGTGGCCGGCATCCCGGCCTACAACGACCTGTTCGGTGCTTGAACAGGCGATGCCGGGAACCGGGGGACCGGGCGACGTCGCCGGGGGAATAGCCGAATATCCTGGCTCGTTGTCGACTGCGATGGGTCGGCGTTGTGGAAAGGTGTGCGACTCGTGCTGGTGATCAGGGCCGACCTCGTGGAGGCGATGGTGGCGCACGCGCGCGCCGATCACCCCGATGAGGCCTGCGGTGTCATCGCGGGGCCGGAGGGCTCGGATCGTCCGGAGCGCTTCATCGCCATGGTCAACGCCGAGCGTTCGCCCACGTTCTACCGCTTCGACTCCGGCGAGCAGTTGAAGGTGTGGCGCGCGATGGACGACGCCGACGAGGCGCCGGTCGTCATCTACCACTCGCACACCGCCACCGAGGCCTATCCGAGCCGGACCGACGTGTCGTACGCCTCCGAGCCGTTCGCGCATTACGTGCTGATCTCCACCCGCGATCCCGAGCAGCACGAGCTGCGCAGCTACCGGATCGTCGACGGTGAGGTCACCGAGGAGCCGGTGCGGATCGTCGACGCGTACGAGAACTAGACCGATGCCTGTTCGCGAAACCGAGGAGTACCCATGCCGGTAACCGTCTCCATTCCGACCATCATGCGCGGCCTCACCGGAGGTGAGAAGCGCGTGCAGGCCGAAGGCGCCACGCTGTCGGCGCTGATCGACGACCTCGAGGCCAACCACCCCGGGCTCGCCGAGCGCCTGCTGAAGGACGGCAAGCTGAACCGCTACGTCAACATCTACGTCGACGACGAGGACGTGCGCTTCGCGGGCGGGCTGGCCGCCGAAGTGCCCCAGGACGCCAGCGTCACGATCCTGCCCGCCGTGGCCGGAGGCTGACCCGTCCCGTGGCGCGTTACGAATCGCTGATCGCGACTCTCGGCAATACCCCGCTGGTCGGGCTGCGCACCCTGTCCCCGCGATGGGACGGTGACGATCACGTGCGGCTGTGGGCCAAGCTGGAGGATCGCAACCCCACCGGCTCGATCAAGGACCGGCCCGCCCTGCGGATGATCGAGCAGGCCGAGGCCGACGGGCTGCTTCGGCCCGGTTGCACGATCCTCGAACCCACCAGCGGCAACACGGGCATCTCGCTGGCCATGGCGGCGAAGCTCAAGGGATACCAGCTGGTCTGCGTGATGCCGGAGAACACCTCGGTGGAGCGGCGGCAGTTGCTCACCATGTTCGGCGCCAGGATCATCGATTCCCCGGCCGCGGGCGGCTCCAATCAGGCCGTCGCGCTGGCGAAGAAGATCGCCGCGGAGAACCCCGACTGGGTGATGCTCTACCAGTACGGCAATCCGGCGAACACGGCGGCGCACTACGAGACGACCGGCCCGGAGATCTTGGCCGACCTGCCCGAGATCACCCATTTCGTCGCGGGTCTCGGCACCACGGGCACGCTGATGGGGACCGGCCGCTTCCTGCGGGAGAAGGTGCCCGGCATCGAGATCGTGGCCGCCGAGCCGCGTTACGGCGAACTGGTCTACGGCCTGCGCAACATCGACGAGGGATTCATCCCCGAGTTGTACGACGAGAGCGTGCTGACCACCCGTTTCTCGGTCGGCCCGTACGACGCGGTGAAACGCACCCGTGAACTGGTGCTCGAAGAGGGCATCTTCGCCGGGATCTCCACCGGCGCCATCCTGCACGCCGCGCTCGGCGTCGCCCGCAAGTCGGTCAAGGCGGGCACGCGCGCCGACATCGCGTTCGTGGTCGCCGACGGCGGATGGAAATACCTGTCGACCGGGGCCTACGACGGCACGCTCGAAGAGGCGGAAGAGCGGCTCGACGGCCAGCTCTGGGCCTGATTCCCGGCCGCGCCGGTACCCTCGGGAAGGCGGGGCCACGTCCCCGCCACGGCGAGGAGGTGGCCATGACCGGCGCGGGACTCGGACCGTCGTTCGACCCTGATCGGCTGGCGGCGCTTCGTGCGCAGCTGGGCACGCCCGTCGGTGTGCCCACACCGCCCGCCACCGGAGGCTTCGCCGCGATCAAACAACTGTGGTTGCGGGCCGGAGTGCTGATCGCCGGATTCGTGGGAGTGCTGTACGGCGTCGAAGGGGTCGACACCGCCGTCGGCGGACGGCTCGACCACGCGGGCATCGAGCCGCGCCGTGCCGACGGGCTGACCGGCATCCTGTTCGCCCCGTTGCTGCACGGCGGCTGGGCGCATCTGATCGGCAACACGCTCCCGGTGCTGGTGCTCGGCTTCCTGGTCCTGGTGACCGGCATCGGCCGCGGGCTGGCCGCGACCGCGATCATCTGGCTCGGGGCCGGGCTCGGCGTCTGGCTCACCGGGGCGACGGGAAGCACGCATATCGGCGCGTCGTCGCTGGTGTTCGGCTGGCTGACCTTCCTCATCTCCCGTGGCTGGTTCGCGCGCAACGTCGGGCAGATCGTGCTCGGTCTCGTGGTGCTGGCCCTCTACGGGTCGCTGCTGTGGGGCGTTCTCCCGGGACAGCCCGGAATCTCTTGGCAGGGGCACCTATTCGGCGCGTTGAGTGGATTGCTGGCCGGCTGGGTACTCTCTGGAGATGCACGACGAAACCGCCGCGGGGACCGAGCCGGAACCGGCGCGTCGCCGCGGTGAGCCAGCGGTCCGCCGGAAATGTGGGGGGATCCTTTCTTGAGTGAGAATTCCGCGTGGCAGCATGGGGGAATGCGCCTTACCGTCCTCGGGTGCTCGGGCAGTGTGTCCGGCCCGGACTCTCCCGCGTCGGGTTACCTGCTGACCGGCCCGGACATGCGGCCGACGGTGATCGATTTCGGCCCCGGAGTGCTCGGCGCGTTGCAGCGCCACGCCGATCCCGGTGAGGTCGACATCTTCCTGACCCATCTGCACGCCGACCACTGCCTGGACCTGCCCGGTTTGCTGGTGTGGCGCCGCTACCACCCGACGCCCCCGGAGGGCAAGGCGATCGTGCGCGGCCCGTCGGACACCTCGTTGCGCATCGGCAACGCTTCCGCCGAGGTCGGCGGCGAATGCGACGACTGGTCGGATGTGATCGACATGCGGACCTGGGTCGAAGGCGAGTCCGTCTCGTTCGGGCCGGGGCACACCGTCACCGCGCGCCGGATGTTCCACCCGCCGGAGTCCTACGGTTTGCGGATCGTCACCGCCGCCGGACGCACTTTCGTCTACACCGGCGACACCGCGCTCTGCCCCCAGGTCCACGAACTCGCGCAGGGCGCAGATATCCTGATGGCGGAAGCGTCCTGGACCCACGACCCGGCGAATCGCCCTCCCGGCATCCACCTTTCGGGCACCGAGGCCGGCCGGATCGCCGCCGAGGCAGGCGTGAAGGAACTGCTGCTCACCCACATCCCCCCGTGGACTTCCCGCGAGGACGTGATCGCCGAGGCGAAAGCAGAGTTCACCGGCCCCGTGCATGCGGTGGCCCCCGGCGAAACCTTCGATCTCTGACCGAATCCCGGGTGCAACGCCGGGCACGGCGCGAACTTCACGAGCGGACCCGCGTCACCGGACTTGTGCACCCCCGCGGCAGCACGCCGGTCAGCCGAATGACGCGCCGAGCCACGAGTCCGTACGTCCCCTTCGATGACCGATTCGCGAGCCAGTCACTGCACACGGTGTGCACCGGGTGGCGAACTGCGATACCGACGTGCCCAGCGCACCATAACCACGTCTTTCGAGCGAAGCGAGACCGAGCATGCGCCGTTCGCGGCCCGGCTCGCGTTTGCGCGGCCGCCGCGTACGCGACGAAGGAGCAAGC